>CAZUWG010000001.1:0-18664 GCA_964624165.1 uncultured Candidatus Saccharibacteria bacterium
CGGTGAATACGTTCCCGAGCCTTGTACTCACCGCCCGTCAAGTCAGGGGAGTCGGAAGTACCCGAAGTCCGCGTTTATCGCGGCCTACGGTAAATTCGATAACAAGGACTAAGTCGTAACAAGGCACGGCTAGCGGAAGCTGGTCGTGGATTAATTCCAATTGGACACGACGCCAGATATGATTTCTGGTGATCTGATTGGTCGATATTATGTGCCTCATATGAGTACATAATGAGGTATGATACTCACATCTCTGAAGTGGTATCGGACTATAGGGAGAGACCTATCCAGGATAAGACAAAATAAAGTGCGGCATCGTTGCATCTATTTAGTTTAAATAACAAAAGAAAAAGGCCGCGACGGTACCCAGAGGGTACAGTAGCGGCCTTTTTCCGTACCAGCGATATCGCCGTAGCTATTGGCAGTCCTCGGTCAAAACAATCGCGTAGTCACTAAAGAAGTCATTGCACGGGGCGGTGTCATCAAGGCCTTCGCCAAAGAAGCCGCGTACAAAGAGATTGACAATACCCCAGAAGCTGACGACAAACACCAACGCTAAGATGCCATAGAGCATCTGAGTCTTGGCTTTATCAATAGAGTCTTTATCACCTCCCACTACAGCGTAGCGAAAGACGTTAAAAAGGAAAGCGACGAGGGCTATCGCAAAGAGAAAAGGGATGAGGTAAAAGTTGAGAAAATAAATAAAGTAGAGTACGCCCTCAGCGACACCGTCGGTGGTGGTGTCGAGTCTAAGCTGGGCAAAAACAAAGGTCGGCAAGAGAGCGAGGGTTAAAAGGGAGCCGCCTTTAAGGAAGGATGAATACATATGTGAGTATTGTACCGTAGCGGACGAGGCTTCGCTATACAGGCTACACACACCATTGACTTTTATATAAAATATGCTATTATACTAAGTAGGAATCACTGTCCGCAAGAGGTGGTGATAAAACGAGGAGACAGGCATGTTTTCCAAAAAACCTGACGACGACCAATTCGGATCGTCTTCTAAGCTTCGGGGCTTCGAAGACGAGCCGTCACGAATGCCCGCCTGGGCTTGGTTCTGGATGGGAGTGTTCGTCTTGATGGCGATCAACCTCCACTTCGGATGGGTGGATGTGTACGCGCTGCTGCCGTAACGGCAGCAGCAGGAGTACGGGCGCGTCGCAACTTGTTTGCGGCGCGCTTTTTCATTTGTCGGTATAGTATAAGTGCCTTTCCCACACTTTAATTTATCAACCGCAGTGCATGGTACCGATACAAAGAGAGATGTAATTATCGCAATGTTTCAAAAACAAAGTGCGAGAAAGGTGCCTTTACCCCTTACATTTTTTGAAATTTTTGCTATACTGACCAACGTCATTTTGACACATCCGCGCTGTTTAATTACAGATATTATATTTCAAATCGAGACCGTCTTCGATGGCTGCGCACATCTTGTCAAGATTTTCTCGACTTCTGATGATGTGTTCTTCACCAGCTAGGGCAGTCAATAGTACATTCTTACCTTCACGTTTCATAAAGATTTCGTATTCAGTTGATTGCGCTACTGGGACAGTTTTGTCCTCGGTGCCGTAGATAGTGACCAGCGGCAGATCATCGGGAATTTCATCTACATTGGTGAAGACTGATGCGGCGAGGTACGTTTGTAGATTGGCGGCGTTTGGGGCGCCACCAAAGAGTGGAGCAAAGATGGAAGAAGGAATCTGCGACATGAGTGAATACCAGTTTGAAACACCGTTGATCGATACAATACCATCGACGTCGTCAGTGAGCATATTAGCAGCCTGGAAAGCCATGTAGCCGCCGTAGCTGTTGCCGATGACGTACACGTCAGAGACATCGTATTCATCTTTTGCATAGTCAATCGCTGCCGCTACGTCATCCATTTCGATGCGGCCAATCTTGCCGCTAAGTGCATCAATATAGTCTTGCCCGTATCCCCAGCTACCGGTGTAATCTAGCTTGATGACCAGGTTGCCGGCTGCCACTATATCTTCTAAAAGCTCATCGTACACCGCGTATGAAAGATAAGGATGGTACATCAGCGACGTTTGTCGTTGAGGCCCGCCATGAAGCCAGATAAAGACGTCGTCTACCTTGCCGTCTTTCGGGGTCAGGATCGCAGCGGTAGTACCTTTGATAGTAGTCTCTCTACGCACTATATCAGCAGCGGCACTATCTGGTGCGGCGTCGAGCCTTACTTTAGTTTCATCTTTATAAAGATATACGTCTGTGGTTTTACCGGTGGTTTTAAGGTAGGCCAGATGACCGTTGATATCTTTGAGATAATCGCCGTATGAGACGTTGGTGTCGATGACTGCTCCAGTATCATCATAGAGGTGCCATGAAAGTGGGGTGCGTTTGTTGGCTGTGTAGTAGAGAGTGTCGTTGGCGTATAGATAGTCTTCTACTAAGAAGTCGCCAGTGGCGATCGCTTGTTCGGTTTGGTCGCTCAGAGAGACTTCGTAGAGATTTTTAAAATCGTCAGTGTTGCGAGAAAACGCCGCTTTGGTTTCTGATTGATTGAAAGCCACATATCCAGCACTACCTGCAACCGTGTGTAGTGTGTCAGATTTGATATTGAGAAGCTTGTGCACTTTGCTCACGTAGTTGTAGGTAGACAGGTAGGTGCCTTCTTCAGAAATAATGAAAAAGGGCAACTCGGTTTGATCAATCGTTGCGCTATGTGTCGTGTGATCTTTTATATCACGCATGGTGACGTCCCCGCTGGCCAACACCATCACAAACTGCTCACCACTTGGCGAAAAGTTACTTTTGAGTATGGTGCCGCTGGCCACTGTAAAATCAATCGCGGTGGCGCTGTCTTGTGTCAATTCGTAAAAGATAATAATGGTGTACGTTGTGCCGTTGTAGGGAAGAGGAATGGTTTGGTACCCGTATTTGCCGTTGGCACTTTTTGTATATGTGCTTTGGTTGGGGAGGTCTTCAAATAAAGTATTGCCATCTGATGTTTTACACGTACCAGAAGAGCTGCACTGGTACACAGTATTGCCACCTGGCGAGCGGTCGGTAATTTCTATGGTATCACCAGACACGGCGGTAATAGATTGATAATGGAGCTCAGATCCAAAGGCAGGCGCAAATGGCACAAGTGCCAGCGCGGCCAGTACAATAATTTTTTTCATATTTTATATAAGTATATGCTAGTAGTGACGAAAGCGCACTCTCTGGCTTACAGTAGACAAGCGCAGAAATCGTTACGGAGTACGTTCAATCATTTGTACGGTGTTGGCAGTATAGGTGCTCAGGCGGTTACTTTCTTCTTGGAGTGTGCGCGCTAGGGTATAGGTAAAAAGACTAAAGGAGATAATCAAAACCCAGGCAACAATGGGGAATAGTCTCGATTCTTCAAGCGTATGATGCATAGCGGATACAGTGTAGCATTAAGGTGTGAGCCCTAGAGGCGGTGCCTGGGGGCACCGCCTCTAGGGCCCTTGAAACTCTCTATGTTGTCTGCGTACTTGAGCTCTCTTAAGTACTGACGTACACTAGCGGTATGGAATGGCAAAACTATTTTAAAGGGAAGAAAGTTACGGTGGTACGTATCGGACTTTTAGGTCGTGGCGTCGGAGACGCTGCGTTGATGGCTGAATATGGTGCACACGTAACGGTAGTTGACGCAGCGTCACAAGAAGTTATGCAGCCATCAGTCGATGCATTGGCGCAGTATGAGACAATTAATTTTAAATTTGGACCGTACGATTTTGCTGATTTTAAAGATGCTGATTTTGTATTAGTAGGAGCAGGCACACCACTTGATGAGCAGGTACTGCAGCAGTGTAAGGAGGCAGGTATACCGCTTCGTCAAAGTGCCGCCTTATTTGCCGAGCTATCTGGCGTGCCAATTGTCGGCGTCACCGGCACTCGCGGCAAGAGTACTGTCGCTATGATGATTCATCACGTGCTGTCGTTTGTCACAGGTGAGAAGGTGCTGCTCGGTGGCAATATTCGCGGGGTTTCAAATCTGCAGCTCTTAAAGGAGGTAAAAGAGGACTCGCTTTGTGTCATGGAGCTTGATAGCTGGCAGCTTCAAGGCTGGGGCTGGGCAGAGATGTCGCCGCAGGTGGCGGTCTTCACGAACTTCATGGAAGACCATCTCAATTATTACGAGCAGGGAGGAAAAAGCAAAGAGGAAGCGATGGATGCTTATTTCAAAGACAAAGCAAATATCTTTCGTTACCAAGAAGACAGCGGTGTGTTCATCACGACGCCCGCGGTCTTCGAGCGGGCTAAGACCCTTCCAGGCATTACTCTAGGGCAAGAGGTGGTATTGGCTGACGCGAGCGTGATTCCAGAAGAAGCAACCCTCGCAATGCCAGGCGAACACAATCGTCTTAACGCTGCTGTAGCCTACGAAGCCTTACGCGCCATGAGTGTGACCGAAGACGAAATCTTTGACGGACTTGCTTCGTTTCCTGGGGTGGAAGGTAGGCTTGAGCTCGTGAAGACGGTAGATGCGATCCGCATTTATAACGACAACAATTCCACTACACCGCAAGCTACCGTCGCTGCCTTAAAGGCACTCGATAAAGGCAATAAAAATATTATTTTAATAATAGGCGGTGCAGATAAGCACATTCCTCTTAAAGACCTAGTCGCGCATATTTTAAAACATTGCAAAGCTGTCATATTGACGCCTGGCTCTGGTACAGATCGGCTCAGTGAAATGCTCGCGCTCGCGGGTGAGACACTCGCGCTTGCGGTGCCCGACTTGAAAACAGCACTTGAGGAAGCTCGCCTTAAAGCGCAGCCAGCCGATATTATCCTCTTTTCGCCAGGATTTTCTTCATTTGCACAATACAAAAATGAGTACGAACGCAATGATGAGTTTCTGGCACTAGTATCAAAATGGGAAGCATAGTAAAAACCCCCGCGGCATGCCGCGGGGAATTGTGATCGGCTCATGATGAGCCAGTTTGTTGCCACGCAACGGTGACAAGGTTTTGCATCCCCAAACCGTCTTCGCCGCGCTTACTGCCAAGGGCGGATGTTTCAACTGTGCAGGCACCGATATGGTCGATTTGACGGTCTACTTGTATCCCTCCTGTCTTGAGCATCGTCTCGATCACGTATTCGAGATCGAGACCGCGATCTGCATTATGAGCGAATGCTTTTCCTCCAAAGTACTCAAGGAATGCGTCGGTCTTTTCCTTGTGTGCTGAATCACGATGAGTGAAGCAGCGTCCGCAGATACCACGCACCAAGACAGCTCGGGTCGCAGAAGGGCGAATGCCTCGTTCACTGAAAAATCGAAGTGCGACCGAGATTATTGTCCTTCCATACGTGCCGTACGCACGGTCTTTGTTTGGAGTGAGCTGTTGACGACCACAGTGTAGTAAAAGTGCTGTCTGATCGATGGTGCTGTAGAGCACCACAACATGACAGTCACGTACATTGAGTCCGGCTAGTCTCGTTGTGTCTACAACAAGTCCATCACCGTAACAAGAGTATTGACCACTGCTTGTATGCACAAGTTTCAAAAACGATGCATTTCGTTTCTTGTGCCACGCAATTAGCTGGTCATCAACAGGTGGCTTCACATCGTGTGGTCCATAGAGCGCTACCTTCAAGGAGGCGCCAGTCATTTCTTGTCGGGGAGCTTCAAATGAAGCAAACATGAGCAGCCTCCTTTCTGTATTGGCTTTGTTCGTCTGCCCCTTACAATATGCTATGCTAGCGGTATGTCAACAACTCCAAAAAAGGTGCATTTCATCGGCATTGGCGGGATCGGTATGTCTGCCTTGGCGCGCTTTTACCTGCATGAAGGCGTGGCTGTGAGCGGTTCTGATGGAAAGCAGAGTGAACTCACTGATGCCTTGGACATCGAAGGCGCACAGATTGTTTATGAGCAAAGAGCGGAGAATATCACCGACGCCGACCCAGTGCCAGATCTGGTGGTCTACACAGAAGCGATGGCTGCCGACCATCCAGAGCTCTTGGCGGCGCGTGAAGCGGGAATTGAAACTATTAATTATTTTGAAGCGTTGGGGCGTATTGCGAATGAATACTACTTGATTGCTGTTGCGGGGACGCATGGCAAGACTACCACCACCGCGATGCTCGCTGATATTCTTGAGGAGGCGAGCCTCGACCCAACGGTGATCGTAGGCTCGCTTCGCGCTAAGACGGGGAGTAATTTCCGGCCCGGGAAGAGCAAGTATGCACTTGTTGAGGCGTGTGAATATCGTCGTGATTTCCTGCACCTGACGCCTGACGTGTTGGTTATCACCAATATTGAGCTTGATCATATCGACTACTATAAAAATATTGAGGACGTGGTAGCGGCTTTTCGTGAGTTTGCGCTACAGGTACGAGAAGGGGGAGTAATCGTCGCCGATACCGCCAGCGTTTTAGTGCAGCAAGTGGTGCGCGAACTGGCGGTCTCGGTCCTTGATTATCGTGAAGCACTTGACTTGGCACTGCCATTGAAGCTTCCAGGGATGCACAATCGCCAAAACGCCGCCGCCGCTAAGCGCGCAGCGTTGCATCTTGGTGTAGCACCAAGTGTGGCGGATATGGCACTTGAGCACTTTGCGGGGACGTGGCGGCGGTTTCAATATAAGGGTACGGTGCAGGGAGCACCTGTGTATGATGACTATGCGCATCATCCGAGCGCTGTGATGCTGACGCTGACGGCGGCTCGGGAATTGTATCCCGATAAGAAACTGTTGGCTGTGTTTGAGGGGCATACATTTTCTCGCACCGAAATGTTGCTGAGCGAATTTGCGGTAGCATTAAGCAAAGCCGACCATGTCTTGGTGGCGCCAGTGTATGCGGCACGTGAGCCAGATAGGGGGACAGTGAATGCGGAAAAAGTGGCCGCGGCTATCGCCGCGGCCGGTGGCAGGGCCGAAGCATTTTATACACTTGACGCAGTCACTCTTCGTGCTCGCGAGCTCGCTGATAGTGAGACGGTGGTGATTGTGATGGGCGCTGGACCAGTGACGAAAGTCGCGGGTGATTTGACTAAAGGTGATTTTTAAGGTATTATACCATACATACTGAGAGGAGGATGAGTCATGGAGGTTGACATGGAGGTTATAGGTTGGCCGTTTTTGTCTTTTGTCTGATCCTGATTGGGGTTTTGGTTTGGTGGGTAATCTGCCTTTGCCGACCTTTTGAGGGCACGGCGGTGAAGTGCCCACACTGTGGGCACTTCATGACGAAGCTTGATGATCACACTTGGCAGTGTGATCATTGCTGCACATGACGCGGGCGGCAGCGGTGGTTGACCATCGCTGCCGCCCTTTCTTTTTTTTGAGCGACGTAGTATCGTGGCAGTATGAAGCAAGGAACACTCTCTGTCGTCGCTACACCGATTGGTAATCTCGAAGATATTACCCTGCGAGCGCTACGTATACTAAAAGAAAGCGACTATATTTTATGTGAAGACACGCGCGTTACAGGCAAGCTTTGTGCTCATTACGATATTCAAAAACCGCTGCGTCGCTACGATGCGCATACCAGTGACGCAGCACATGAGGTAATTCTTAAGGACTTAGAAGCCGGCAAGCATATTGCGCTTGTGTCTGATGCCGGGACGCCGGGTGTGAGTGATCCGGGGGTGCTTTTGGTGGCGCGCGCCAGCGTAGCTGGCGCGCGGGTTGAAGCGATTCCTGGACCGTCTGCCGTCACAGCGGCGATTTCGGTCGCCGGACTTACCGGCAACCAATTTACCTTCCTCGGGTTTGTGCCGCAGAAGAAAGGACGGCAAACGTTCTTCGAACGTTTGCCGTCCTTTGACCACCCGGTCGTCTTTTTTGAGTCAACGCATCGCATACTAAAAACTCTCGATGCTTTGACAGCGCTGCCACATGAGCCGCATATTATTGTGGCGCGTGAGCTCACGAAGCTCTATGAAGAAGTGGTGCGTGGGGATGGTGAGACCGTAAGGGCTCACTTTATAGAAAAACCAGCCACTCAAAAAGGCGAGTTTGTTATTATTGTTGCACCAAAAGAAAATACTGTATAATCGAAAGTAATGTCACGAGAATCATTGGTAGTATTGATTGGTTTCACCTGCATATTTATTCCGTTTTTAGGTATTCTCCAGGTGCATAAAGAATATGTTATCGCTGCGCTCGGTGGAGTGTTGGTATTTGTCGGTTACAGTCTGAGGCGAAGTCGTTATCTTCGGCAACTTGAGCGCGGCAATGGCGAGCGAGGTAATGATTCCTTTGTAGAACGCTTTCAAGAACGTATAGACTATGGCGATACAAGAGAACGGGCTCGTGAATACAGGCATGAATATGAATAAGTTTTTCCCAGGTATCTTTTTTGTGGGGCTTTTGATAACGACAGGTTATGGTGTCTTTGCATACGGTACAAAAGAAACAGTCTATGAGCGCAACGTAAAAGGAGTCGAGACAGAGGAGGTGCAGGTCACTCAAACGCCAGAGGTACCCGACACACGTGCAGTGGTCACCCATGTACCACTCCCAGAGCCAGTCAAGGCAATATATATGTCTGCTTGTGTCGTAGGCACCAGCGATTTTCGGCAGCGGCTGGTCGACTTTGTCGATACCACGGAGATAAATTCTCTGGTGATTGATATTAAGGACTATTCCGGTTCGATTGCGTTTGACCCAGAGGGTCAAGAGTGGCAATACGCTTGGGATGCCGCGAAGTGCGGTGCGCGCGATATGCGGGATTTTCTGGCTTATCTACATGAAAAAGATATTTATGTGATTGGTCGGATTACAGTATTTCAAGATCCACTTTACACCGCCAGACACCCAGAGTCAGCGGTCAAGAAAGCTGATGGCGTAACAGTCTGGAAAGATTATAAAGGCCTTTCATTTATTGATGTCGGCTATAAGCCCTACTGGGATCATCTTTTAAAACTCGTTGAAGAATCTTACAATATCGGATTTGATGAAATAAACTTTGATTACGTTCGATATCCTTCAGATGGACCAATGAAAGATATTGCCTTTACCCACAGCCAGGTCACAAACGGCGTTGTCAACAAGCCAGAAAATCTCGAGCGATTTTTTGCCTTCTTACACGAAGAGGTAAAGAAGCCCGAGCGATATGAGGCACTGCGTCATGATAACACCGGCAGAGAGGAGGCTATTCCTTACACATCGGCGGATCTCTTTGGTATGACCACCACCAATACAGACGATCTTTCAATCGGCCAGGTTTTGGAACGCGCGTTTCCATACTTCGATGTCATCGCCCCTATGGTTTATCCGTCGCACTATCCCGATGCTTTCTTAGGGCTGGGAGATCCAAACCTTTATCCGTATAAAGTGGTGCATCACGCGATGGCAGCGGCAGTGGCGCGAGCGAGCGCAACCACTACTAGCGTGGCCGGTCTCTTGCATGAGCGAGTAGGGACATCAACCCCGGCTGTCTATCAAAAGCCTGTCTTTAGTGGCGATAATCTTCGTACGTGGATTCAGGATTTTGATTATGGTGGTGACTATGACGCTGCCGATGTACGCGCGCAAATACAGGCGAGTATTGACGCGGGAGTCCCGGGCTTTATGGTGTGGGCACCTTCAAATATCTATACACGTGGCGGGTATCTCACTCAATAATAAGGGTGATATACTAAAGGAGTAATAGGGGCTTTTTCTATGGGTTTTCTGAAATCAACACCTTCACATACAGTAAAAAAAGGAATCTTTATTCCACAAGTGATTAAAGATAAAGAAGCGGCCAAACGGCGGACGCTTTTTTTGCCAAGCCAGACGCGTCTGGCCCTGCCGACTCGACCACACTACCTCGCGCTCCCGGTGGGAGCACTGATGCTAGTGGTGGGTTTTTTTGCGATCGACTCATTACCGGCTCAAGCTTTGCCAGCAACACCAGTGGTGGTGATTACCACCGAAGAGCCCTATCAACACACTACGCTTTCTTTTGGTCCAGAGGAGGCGCTGTCGAATCACGCTACCTTTAAAAAGGCTGCGCAAGCTTTCATAGAAAATGACACTTCCTTTATTTCACTCGATGGGACAGAAAAAACCATTAGCCTTTATCAAGACGGCGAGCTGGTTTTCGAAACCGCTATCGAACAAGTGCCAAGTGCGCACTCATGGTTTTTGGCACCCTCTGGTCTCTATCGAGTGGCAAATAAAAATGAAAAAAGTTATGACGCAGTCAACAAAACTTATTACAAAAACGTAGTTCGTTTTGATAAAAACTTTCTCATTCATGGCAATGTCGAAAACACCGCTGGCGAGGTGGTAGAGGAGCCTACTCGGGCGGGGAGCAAAATCAGCGATAGCGCCGCCGCCGACCTTATGGTCTTGGCCGGAAATGGTGTGCCGGTTTTGGTGCATACACCGACTGCGCAAAGCGACACTACGTTTAGTTACCAGCTTAGTGGGCCGCGGGTACAAGCACGTTCTTTTTTAGCGGCTGATGTCGATTCTGGTATTGAGCTCTTTGGCTCAGGGGAGACTATGGTCGTGCCGATTGCTTCGCTCACTAAGCTTATGACCGTTGTGGTGGCGGCAGAAGAGTATGATCTTTCTAGTCGGATTAAGGTTTCGCAAGAGCGCTATGTCACTACGTTGGTACCAAGACTGCAAGGGAAGTATGAAGCCAATCTTTTTAGTTTGCTGCAGCTTCTTATGGTCGAATCTTCAAACGAAGCGGCCGAGGTGATTGCATCTCACATGGGGCGGGAAGCTTTTATTACAAAAATGAATGAAAAAGCCAGCGCCCTTGGGATGAGCGACACTGTCTTTACTGATCCTTCAGGACTCGACAATACGAATGTTTCAACCGCCAAAGATCTACTCACTCTCACTCGGTATATTTCGCAACGACATCCGTTTGTCTGGGCGGTCAGTATGGGCGAGGTAGAAGAATTTACTCCCTCTGAAGAATTTTTAAATCTTGATAATTTTAATGAAGTAGAACAGCTTACTAATATCTTAGGAGGCAAGATTGGCGAAACAGAAGCAGCGCGTCAAACCTCAGTGAGTATCCACTCTTATACTCTCAACGGTGAAGCTCGGCGGGTAGCCATTATCATTCTTGGTACCGAAGCTCGAAATGACAACGTAAAGGCGGTAGATCGCTTCATTCGTCAACAATACGCCGTGGAATAGCTGTGTATTACCGTGCTTGCTTGTGGTCAGCGGGCATGGTTTACTGTGCGTCGCACGAGTTCTTTAGTAGTAAATTTTGGATAAATAACCTGCATGATATTTGTGCAGACGGGATTTATCAGATAGAGAAGCCGGCCACCAGGCTGGCTTTTCTGTTATACTTACGTTATGTCATTTGATCCAGAAAAGATTACTTTTTTTGCAAATACCGATGCTCGAGGCAAGCAGGTGCGCTTTGGCATTAAGGCAAAAGATCGCACGCGTCATGTGTATGTGATCGGGAAGACCGGTATGGGAAAATCGACCCTCCTTGAGAATATGGCGGTCCAGGATATTCAAAATGGTGAAGGGCTCGCTTTTATCGATCCTCACGGACAAACCGCCGAGACACTGCTTGAGTATATTCCCGAAGAGCGCAAGAAAGATCTTTTGTATTTTGCGCCGTTTGATACTGCTTACCCAGTGGCTTTTAATGTGATGGAAGATGTTGGTCCAGAGCGACGACACTTGGTAGTGTCGGGCTTGATGTCGGTCTTTAAAAAGATTTGGGTCGATGCGTGGAGTGCGCGTATGGAGTACATCCTGCAAAATACCTTGATGGCACTTTTGGAATATCCAGATTCCACGCTGCTTGGGGTCAACCGTTTGCTATCCGACAAACACTATCGAAAAAAAGTCGTAGATAATATTAAAGACCCGGCGGTGAAATCTTTCTGGGTTGATGAATTTGCTAATTACAACGAACGCTACATGCAAGAGGCGGGTGATGCCATTAAAAATAAAATTGGACAGTTTACCGCCAATCCACTCATTCGTAATATCATTGGTCAGCCTAAATCCTCTTTCGATTTGCGTAAGATAATGGACGAAAAGAAAATCATCATCATGAACCTCTCAAAAGGTCTAGTAGGTGAGAGTAACGCCAACCTCCTTGGGTCGATGCTTACAACGCGTATTTATCTAGCGGCGATGAGTCGCGCTGATATGTCACCGCTAGCACTTCAGGAGATGCCAAATTTCTATTTCTACGTAGATGAGTTTCAGAGCTTTGCGAACGCTACTTTTGCAGACATTCTTTCTGAGGCACGCAAGTACAAGCTCAATCTCACCATCGCTCACCAGTACATCGAGCAAATGGAGGAAGAAGTAAGAAACGCCGTGTTCGGCAACGTTGGTACAATTATTTCGTTTCGCGTCGGCCCGTTTGATGCGGAGGTGTTGGAGACAATTTATACACCACAGTTCTTGGCGCCTGATATCGTTAACCTTGGATTTGCCCAGATCTACCTCACCTTGATGATAGATGGGATTGGCTCACGTCCGTTTTCTGCAGTCACGCTGCCGCCGATTACGCCTCCATCGGTGTCATGTAAAGACATGGTTATTTCGGAAAGCCGAAGACAATTCGCCTTTCCACGCGAAAAAGTGGAAGCGCACATCAATGCTTGGCACGATGAAAATCACACGCCACCACGCCCACCGCGCGCGCAACAAAATGACGGTGGAAAAAACAACTCTCAAACAAACTCTCAAACAAAACCCTTTCAAAATCGCGATCATTCGCGAGGGAAGTTTGAGCAAAGAAGTGACTCTAAGTCAACACCAAATAAAAATCCTCGCCCCCCGCAGTCGCCGAAGACTGCTGAGGCAGCACCAGATTTACGCGCCACCCTTTCAAAACTATCTAAGCAAGACTCAACGCCCGCCCAAAAAAAAGAAGTCCCTACCCCGACGGCAGGTGCGAAAACAGACAATCCAAAACAAGATCTTCGCGCCGCGTTGTCTGGAGTACTAAAAAAACAATCGCCAGAAACGACGAAGCCCGCTCCCGTGAGGCCGCCAAAAGCAGCTACAGTGCCAAAGACACCGTCAAAAAATCCCCCTACACAGCCCCCAGCACCAACACCAAAGACCAAAGCAGACAATACTGAAGTCGATCCAAAAGTCATTGAACGAATGTTGAAGTTGCGCAGTGACGACAAACCCCCTTTACGATAATTCTGTATGCGTTGTCTTTTCCTCTTGTGTCTCACTGCTCTCTTGGTGCCACAGGCGGCATTGGCGCTTATGGTGAGCGAGGTGGCTTGGATGGGGACGTCGGCAGCGGCTGATGATGAGTGGATAGAGCTTTACAACGATGGTGCCAACATGTCGCTTGAGGGGTGGGTGGTGGAATTTGGCCAAAGCAGTATCCCGCTCACCGGCTCATTGGCTTCAGGTGCGTATGCTGTACTGCATCGCGGTGGTGAGACAGCTGCGCCAGGCAGCCCGCTACTCACCTATAGTGGCGCACTTGCAAATACCGGCACCACTATCATACTTCGCCGTCCGGATGGCAGCGCCGCTGATACAGTGAATGCCAGTGCCGGTTGGCCAGCGGGAGATAATATCACCAAAGAAACAATGCAAAGACAAGGTGGCAGCTGGGTGACGGCTCCTCACAGCGCTGGCTTTGGTGCGTTTAGTAGTGTTAATACACAAAACGATGATACTGAAAAAAGTAGTAGCAATCAGCCTCGGACATTACCTTTTAATATTCGCCCCCGCGAAGAAAATCAGAAAACTGAAACAACAGAAACGGTCGAGCGCGAGCTCAATATCATTGGTAGTGATGTGGGCTATAAAGGTCATCCGATGCAATTTTCTGCTCAGGTGCAAGGGGTCGGCGAGCGGTTTGTGCCATCACTACGTTATGAATGGAATTTTGGTGAATTGAGTGAAGCGACGGGCAAGGAGGTGTGGCATACCTATGAGCATCCGGGAGTCTACCTGGTGACCTTGTACGCCTCTTTCGGTGCAGTAGAGCTGGTGGCGCGTAAAGAAATTACTGTTCGTGAGGTGCCACTTTCGCTGCAGAGGAATGAGCAAGGAGCGGTGTTAATCACCAACAACGCTGCGTATGAGGTGCTGCTTGATGGATATGTGGTGCGTAGCACTTTTGCAAAATCATTTCCCAAAAGGAGTATTTTACTGCCTGGTGCAACGGTCACAATCAAAGCGTCATTGTTGGGTAATGATCCAACCGCGGCAGTGTATTTGTTGGATAATCGCGGCGTATTGGTGGGAGAGATAGGAGGTAATCGCACCGCACAAAGTGCCGACGTCGCTACCCAAGAGCGCGGTGTGGTGAGTAATAAAGCGGTGCGTCAGAGCCAAAATCACCGCCACTCTGCCCGTCCACAGGTGGCTGGTTTTAGTTTTTCCTCTCAAGATGATATGGCGACGACCTCTTCTAGTGCCAGTCCAACACCAACGATAGGGAGTGAGGTTGAAAAGGGTTTAAGTACTAAAGCAGCAGCGACCTCGTCTTCTGTCACTTATTATGTACTTGCAGCGCTCCTGATCTTCGGTGTCTTGGGGGTGTTGATACGTAAGTAATAGCCACCCGGTAGTGCAAAAATGACCACCGTGAAGGGGGAGTGCTGTATACTTAAAGCACATGGCCAAGCAAGTTACCTACAATCAAAATCTCGAAGCAAACGAGGTTGCGTCGGGGGTGTTGGACTATATTCTGGAGGAAGAATCGCCCGCGCGGATCAACGAAAAGGCAAATCTAATCAAGGTTGAAGAGGCGCTAAAGGCGCAAAAAATCCTTGAACAAAACGAAAGTCGCCAGCTTGCCCGAGTCTTGTTTGTGACCGAGGACTTAGGTGTCTTGGTGGATGGGAGTCTTGAGCAGCAACATTACAAAAATCTCTCACTTTTATTTGAAGAGCTTCATGTCATGGTGGTGCTTGACGGTAAAAAAGAAAGTGGCGTATTTCGCCTCGCACAAAATATTTGGGTTTATAAAGTGTATGGCACCTACAACATCAGCAAAATGTGGCATGCGCGCAAGGTGGCTAAGCAACATCTTGTCTTCAATGAGGTCATACGCCCAGACATTATCGTCGCCGACAACCCGTTTTTCAATGCGATAGTGGCCGCCGATTTGGCGGAGATGTTTGAAAGACCGTGGCAGCTACACGTATCAGTCAATGTCTTTAGTGATCAATGGCTCAAGACTAAAAAATCTCACAGCCATCAACGCAGCATCGCAAAAAAAGTGTATCGCAGAAAGCCGCCAAGTATTCGCACAAAATCAACCATTATCAAAGACGCAATTTTGCTGCGTTACCACAACTTCACCAATATTGACGTTTTGCCACAGCATTACAATATTGAGGCCTATAAAAATGCGGTAGCTAAATTTGATGTCCACAATGTTTATAAAGATTTTGTGTTCGTTATGTTGGCGCAAGGTTCATTGACTGCCGATAGTCCGCTTCATGAGGTGTTTGCCGCCGCGCGACCGCTTTTGCTTAATCCGCGTATTGGACTCGTGGTACTTGGTGACGGTCCGGCGCGAAAACTTTTTAAAGAAAAAGTGTCTTTGTTAGGTATAGAAAAATGCGTTGTCTTCGTCCATGACACAGAAGATGTCATGTCCTACTACAAAACTGCCGATGTATTTATGCAAAGTGATATGTCGGAAGAGAGCGAACAATCGGTGCTTAGGGCAACCGGGGCTGGCGTCCCGATGGTGTTGTATCCGACCGCTATGCGAGAAGATTTATTTGTGAATGGACAGTCCGCTTATCTTTGCGAAGAAAAAACGCCACAGCAAATGACCGAGCACGTAAAATATCTTCTTAATTCAAATTCAACGCGGCACCTGATGGCTCGCAACGCTAGAGATGTGGCCAGCGAGCGTCTAGAAGAAGATCCGACAGCTTACTATCGAGCGATGCGTTACCATATCGAATCAATTTTACTAGCAGAAGGATCATAAAAAATGTGCTAAGGTAAACAATCATGAAAACAATTCTAAAAACATTGACAGCGCTTGGCGCGCTTTTAGTACTCACTGTGCCACTTTTGGTATCTGAAAGCATGCTCTTCCCGTATATTACTGGCAAGAATTTTACTTTTCGTATTTTAGTTGAGTGCACGGCGGCCGTATGGCTTTTGGTATGTCTCTATGATGTGAGCTTTCGTCCACGAGCGTCGCTTATTTTATGGTCATTTCTGAGTTTTCTAGCGGTGCTGTTTGTAGCTGACTTAACAGGCGTTGATCCAGTGCGGAGCTTCTGGAGTAATTTTGAACGCATGGAAGGCTTTGTGACCATTGTTCACTTTTTTGTTTATTTTCTTATTTTGGCCAGTCTCTTTAAAGAGGGGGTCGTGTATGTGTTTGGTGAGAAGGTGTTATTTTTAGAAGCTTTTTTGTGGACGTCGGTAGCAGTAGCGACGGCGGTCGGTATTTCTGCACTGCAACAAATTGGCGATATGGATGGTAGCAATTGGCGAGTCACTGGCACTACTGGCAATGCTGCGTATATGGCTCTCTATATGCTTTTCTCAGTCTTTATGGCGCTGACACTAAGTATTCGCACGCGGGTACCTTGGAGAAGAAACGTCTTACTGGTCTTGGCGGCTTTTTTCGCTTTTATGCTTTTGCAGACGGCCACACGTGGGGTGGTGATTGGGTTGGGTGTAAGTGGGTTTGTGACGGCGTTTTATTTGGCGATTTTTTGGTCAGGCGCACAAAAAGTACGTACGCTCGCACTTTCGGCGACAATAGCGGTCGCGCTTTTAGCCAGCGCGTTGTGGGTGTTTCATGACACGGCCTTTATTCAAGACAATCGCATGCTAGCGCGCGCGACCAACATCAACCTAAGCGAACTTACAGTGCGTATGACTGTGTGGGAGGTGGCCTTAGAGGGGGTAAAAGAGCGACCAGTGTTTGGATGGGGGCAAGATAATTTCCCCATTGTGTTTGCAAAATATTACGATCCCAGTCTCGCCAATCAAGAGCCGTGGTTTGACCGAGCTCACAACGTATTCCTTGATTGGCTAGTGGCTGGAGGGGTGCTGGGACTCTTGGCGTATTTGGCACTCTTTGCTAGCGCCGCCTGGTACGTACTCTTTTCGCGGACAGCGGCAGGGAAGGCTCACTTTAGTGTGGTAGAGCAGGCCTTACTCTTTGGTATTTCTGCAGGGTACTTTGTACAAAATCTTGTGGTGTTTGATACCTTGATTAGTTATGTCTATTTTGCGGCAATCTTGGCCTATATTCATGCTCGCGTAGGTCAAGAATGGTGGCTCACAAAAGCGACAGTGCTTGCGACTGAGAAGGTAAGTACGGTAGCATTGCCTCTTGTCGTGATGGCAACTGTGGTGGTGGTATATGTCACTAATGTGCCGCTGATGACAGCAGCGTCTCGAGTCATCGATGGGATTCGGGCGGAGTCACTTTCGGAGCAAACGACGGCCTTTACAGAGGCGTTTCATGCCAGTGAAGCAGGTAAGCCTGAAGTACTGCGTATGGCGTCTGAGCGAGTGCGGCAGTTTGTTGCCAATGCTGCAGTCGCTTCTTCCACCAAGGTAACATTGGTTGAGACTATCGACGCCTTGGCGCGTACGAGAACTTACAATAAAGAGTTATCAGCGCAGGAATATACCGCTCTTCATAATTTTTACATTGCGGTTGATGGCGAGAGGTCACTGGAATATGCCAAGAAAGCCCGATCACTCGGAGAGCAGAAAGTCGACCTGATAATAAACGAAGGAATTGCTTATTATATAATTGGCGATAAAGAGTCGGCTGCAACACTCTGGAGAGAAGCTTATGAACTTTATAAAGAAGGTCGTAGTGCAGAAAAGTTTTATGCCATCGTTCTTTTACTTGAGGGACGAAGTGATGAGATAGAGAGTACTATTTCGCCGCGTACTTTCTCAGATTTGAGCACGGATCAATTTGTTGAGTCGGTGGCGCATCAAGAGAATGCCAATAATTTCTTAAAAACTCTGTACCAAATGCGCATCACAGACAGTGAGGCAGCAGAGCGAACATATATCAATCTCGCGATGCTTTACTACAATGAAGGGGAGACTGAAGAGGCGATAGCGACGCTTGTAGCTGCACAAAGTGCCTTTCCACAGCTTCAAGAAGCGCTGGCGTGTGCGATACGTAATGTCGAAGCTAACGTGCCAATCAATAATGCGTGTGAGTAATAATCAACCAGGCATATACCTTAAAGACCATACTACCTTTAAGCTAGGCGGTGAGGCAGAGGTGTTTGTGTCGGTCACGACAAAAGATGAACTAAAGACGGCGCTTTTAAAAGCCCGTCAAGCTGGTCTGCCGGTCACGATTTTGGGTGGCGGTTCAAATATCCTTGCGAGCGATACTGGCGTGCCTGGGATGGTGATTAAGATGGCGATCGTCGGGCGGGAGTATCGACAAGATGGTGACGTGATACTTTGTACTTACGGAGCGGGCGAGTTGCTTGATGAGGTGGTTGAGGAAGTGGTTGATCGCGGTTGGTGGGGGATTGAAAATCTTTCGGCTATTCCTGGTACAGTTGGAGCAACGCCGATTCAGAACGTCGGTGCCTACGGAGTTGAGATTGCGGATGTATTTTTGTCGCTGACAGCAATACAGCTTGAGACTGGCGAAGAGCGTGTCTTTGCCCATAAGGAGTGTGAGTTTTCGTATCGGGACTCATTTTTCAAAAGCGAAGCTGGGAAGCTTTGGTGTGTGGTGGCGGGGGGGGGTGGCTGGGAATCCACCCCAGAGACACCGCAATAGTAAC
>CAZUWG010000001.1:18674-26977 GCA_964624165.1 uncultured Candidatus Saccharibacteria bacterium
TTGGGGTAAAATTTTTACAAACGCTAAGCTGGTATTTTTTGGTTTGTGGGGGCTGGGACGCTTCGCGACCCCGCCACGGCGACTCCGCAGATTTCCTACAAAGATCTCCAGGCGCATTTTCTAAAGACGCCACCCACTCATCCTCAGGAAGTACGTGATGTGGTAATGCGGGTACGAGCTGAAAAGTTTCCAGACTGGCACGTAGTTGGTACGGCGGGATCATTTTTTAAGAATCCTATAATTACAGTCGAACACTTTCTATTACTTAAGAAACGGTATCCTGATTTGCCAGGGTTTTCAATTGATGAGGAGCACGTTAAAGTGCCACTTGGATATATTTTAGATAAATTGTTAGAGCTACGAGGTGTGTATAAAGGGAATGTAGGCTGCTTTGAGGGTCAGGCGCTTGTTGCGGTCACTACGTCAGCTGCTACCACAGTAGAGGTGATTGCGTTTGCCTCTTTTGTTGCTTTAGAAGTGAAAAAAGCAACTGATATCGATATAGAGTGGGAAGTGACGCGGGTCGGCTTCTAAGTCGTGCCTTCTCTTACTAAAAGTGCTATCATACCGTCATTATGGCATTTTTAGATAGTATTTTCGGACCTTCTTATAAGAAAGCATTAAAAACAATTACTCCTCTCGTACAAAAAATCAATGCACTCGAGCCTACACTCGAGGCACTTAGTGATGAGGAGTTGCGCGATAAAACGCGAGAATTTAAAGAGCGCTTAGCTGCAGGGGAAACGCTTGACGATCTTTTGCCTGAGGCATTTGCAGCCGTGCGTGAGGCTGCCAAGCGTACGCTGGGTATGCGGCATTACGACGTGCAACTTATCGGCGGGGTTATCCTCCATCGCGGCATGATTACTGAGATGCGTACTGGTGAGGGGAAAACGCTCGTTGGAACGCTACCGACATATCTCAACGCTCTTTTAGGAGAAGGGGTTCATGTGGTGACGGTCAATGATTACCTTTCTCGGCGCGACGCGGTATGGATGGGGCAGGTGTACTATGCGCTTGGTTTAAGTATTGGCGTTATCAATCACAACGCTTCGTTCTTATATAAAGAGGTGCCGGCAGAGGATGTTGTGCGAGACGAAGAGGGTGATTACAAGGTTTTTGATGATTTCTTGTCTGCGTCAACACGACAAGAGGCTTATGCAGCAGATGTCACCTACGGTACCAATAACGAATTCGGGTTTGATTATTTGCGCGACAATATTGAGTTTGATAAAGCCAACCTTCGCCAACGCGAGCACTCATTCGCGATTGTGGACGAGATCGACTCTATCTTGATCGACGAAGCCCGTACACCGTTGATCATCTCAGCACCAGCACCAGAAGGTGAGAGTTTTTATATTCCGTTTGCGAAGCTCGCGGCAACGTTAAAAAACGATGTGCATTACACTGTCGACGAAAAACTAAAGAGCGTCGCACTTACTGATGAAGGGATTGAGGCAGCAGAAAAAGAGCTGGGCGTAGAGAATATTTATACCGAACGGGGCATGAAGTATGTCCATCATCTTGAGACTGCGGTACGGGCCAAGGCGCTGTATCAGCGTGATAAAGAATACGTAGTACGAGACGGGGAGGTGATGATTGTCGATGAGTTTACTGGTCGTCTACAACCAGGGCGACGTTGGAGTGATGGACTACACCAGGCGATTGAAGCAAAAGAAGGGGTGCGTATCCAAAGAGAGACCCGTACGTACGCGTCAATCACCTACCAAAACTATTTCCGTATGTACAAGAAGCTCTCAGGTATGACGGGGACAGCCCTCACTTCTCAAGAAGAATTTTATACGGTGTATGGACTCGATGTAGTGCCGGTACCCACCAACCGCCCCGTCAAGCGACTAGATAGAAACGACCTTATTTTCCAAACCGAAAAAGGAAAATTGACGGCAGTCATTAACAAGATTAAAGAAGTAAATAAAAAAGGACAGCCGATTTTGGTGGGCTCAGCTTCAATTGATAAAAACGAAGAGCTGTCTATCGCACTTAAAAAAGCGGGCGTGGCTCATGAAGCCCTCAACGCAAAAAATCACGAACGAGAGGGAGAGATTATTGCTGACGCTGGTCGAAAAGGGGCGGTCACACTCGCTACCAACCTCGCCGGACGAGGTGTAGACATCAAGCTAGGTGGCGCCAATGCGGATGAAGCAGAAGCAGAAGCCATCAAATCTTTCGGCGGGCTTTTTGTACTCGGTACGGAACGGCACGAGGCGCGACGCATCGACAACCAGCTGCGCGGACGTTCAGGTCGTCAGGGAGATCCTGGAGAGACGCAGTTTTTTGTTTCGATGGAGGATCAACTAATGCGAGTGTTTGGTGGCGATCGTCTCAAGTCGCTGATGGGGACGTTTAAAATCCCAGAGGATCAGCCGATAGAAAACGGCATGATCTCGCGACAACTCGAGGGAGCGCAGACTCGTATCGAAGGGTTTCACTTTGATTCAAGAAAACAAGTGTTGGCCTACGACGATATTCTGAATAAGCAGCGACAGGTGATTTATACCCGGCGACGTAAGCTTTTAATGGGCGGCTCGGGCGAAGTCAACGTTGTCTTGGACGAAGTTTTTCGAGCACACCCAGATGCAGTCTCTTTAATTAAAGAGAAGGCGGCTTCTTTTTCAGAAGGAGAGTGGCATGAGCTCGTGCGTAAGGTTGTTCTACAGGTGATGGATACAATCTGGGTAGAACACCTTGAGGTCATGCAGTATACTCGCTCAAGTGTAAACCTTCGTGCCTATGGACAGAAAGATCCTCTCAACGAATATCGCAAAGAAGGCAATCGTCTCTTTAGAGAAATGAATGAATCCATTTTATATCGAATTGCTGAAGTGTTGCCAAAAATTGAAAAACGAGTGGTAGAAAAAGAAGAAGAAGAATTGATCAAAGAGAAGCAGCAGATTCAAGAATCAGGTGGCACCTCAGCAATGAGTGCGCCGAGTCGCCAGCCTAGGGAGACAGAGAAAACATTTGGTCGCAATGACATAGTAACAATCAAAAAAGCCGGAGAAACAAAAGAAATGAAATTCAAAAAAGCTGAGCTACTACTTGAAGATGGGTGGGAAATTGTTACGAAAAAATAGATTGTATGCATGTTACTTTGCTTTTAGGTACGGCCAGAGATGGAGCGCAGTCAATCAATGTAGCTAATGAGCTGGCGGTGCGCCTTAAGGCGCACCGCGTTAGCTTTGATTATATTAAAACAGGTGAGCTGCTCTTAAATGCTCATACTATCCCGTCTTGGAGTGAGCAACAGAATGCATCCCAGGAAAGATGGAGAGCTCAGGTGAAAAAGACCGATGTGTTTGTAATGGTGTTGCCAGAGTATAACCACAGTTTCCCTGGAGAGTGGAAGCTGTTGGTAGACATGTTGGCAGTCAAGGAATATAGCGGCAAGCAAGTGAGCATGGTAACAGTCTCGTCGGGCAATTTTGCTGGAGTGCGTGTGATGGAACAGGTATTGCCTGTGTTAGTTTATCTTGAGTTTAAAATTGCCTCCGAACGACTTCATATTGGAAAGGTGAAAGAAGTATTCGAGCATGGTATGCTAAAAGATGAACATGTCAGTGAACGCATCGACAGCTTTGTTAATAATTTAGTATCTTCTTTTTAATTATGGTTTCTTTTCTTACGCGATTAGCGATTGCAGCAGCGGCGGTGATGGTGGCTGCGTATATTGTGCCTGGTATCGTAGTGACGGGTATCTACGCGGCGGTTATTACCGCTCTGGTATTGGGTGTAGTAAATATCTTGGTACGGCCAGTCTTAGTGATACTCACCTTGCCGATAACCATCCTTACACTCGGACTATTTCTCTTTGTCATCAATGCAGCGTTGCTCCTTTTTGTAGCTTCTTTCATAGAAGGGTTTGCGGTTGAGGGATTCTTGGCAGCGTTATTGGGGTCGGTACTCATTTCCGTCGTGACAAGTCTTGGAAATAAAATGATAGCCTAGCAGGCGATTTTGTGGTATACATCATGTATAGAGCCTCTTAATAAAGAGGCTTTTTACTATCTATGTCTACATTTGTTGATCAGCTTAATATTACCGCAAGCGCCGGAAACGGTGGTGACGGCGTGGTGCGCTGGCGCCATGAAAAATTTAAAGCCAAGGGCGGTCCCGCAGGCGGCAACGGCGGCAACGGGGGGAGTTTTTATGTTCGTGCCGTTCGCGATGTGGCTCGTCTTAGTAAGTATACAGGTAAGCTTTCTTTTGCGGCTGAGCATGGAGCTCCGGGTCGGGGTTTAAGTCAACACGGAAAAAACGGTGAAGATTTTTATCTGGAAATCCCAATCGGCTCTCGAGTCACTGATGTAGCTAGCGGACAAAGTTTTGAACTTTTAGAGGAGGGGCAAGAAGTAAAAATTTTACGCGGTGGTCGTGGTGGCTATGGGAATGAACACTTCAAGACTTCTACCAATCGCTCTCCACAAGAGGCGGTGAAAGGAACTAAAGGCGAAGTAGGGGAGTTTTTGATAGAACTCAGTCTGGTTGTTGATATTGGATTGGTGGGCTTTCCAAATGCAGGTAAATCGACCCTAATCAACCTGCTTACAAACGCAAAATCAGAAGTCGGTGCGTACCAGTTTACTACCAAGGTACCCCATTTGGGAGCATTTTACGGTTTTTTAATTGCCGATATCCCAGGACTGATTGAAGGAGCTTCAAAAAATAAAGGGCTTGGCCATACCTTTCTCCGACATATCACAAAGACAAAAATGATCCTTCATTTAGTCTCTTTAGAATCAGAGGATTTAGAGCGAGATTATCGAATTATACGCAATGAATTAGCCACATATTCCGAAGTTCTGGCGGATAAGGAAGAAGTAATAGTGCTTACTAAGAGTGACCTAGTCACTAAAGAAGAGTTGAAGGAGGCACTTAAAATATTTGACAAAAATGAGAATCATGTGTTTGTAATAAGCCAAAATGATGCGTCTAGTGTGAAAGATTTGCGCGATGAGCTTGTGAGGACTCTTGAAAATCGTTAGTATTAATCATAAAGAGGTTCATACAAAAGAGTGATTAGTAGAAAATAATGTACCCCCAAGTAAAACGTATGTCAGACTATACGACGACAATAGGAATTGAAGTTCATGTTGAACTAAAAACAAAAAGTAAAATGTTTTGTGGTTGCAAAAATGCACCACATGAAAGTGAACCCAATGCAAATATTTGTCCAGTATGTACAGCGCAACCTGGAACCCTGCCGGTGGTAAATAAAGAAGCGGTAAAAAAAGTGCTCGAGGTAGGGGTGGCAATAGGGGGAGAGATCGCTGAGTTTACAGAATTCGATCGTAAAAATTATTTTTATCCTGACATACCGAAGGCGTATCAAATTAGTCAGTACGCCTACCCATTAATAAAGGGAGGAAGAGTGTTGGGGGTAGATATTACTCGTATACATCTCGAAGAGGATACAGCCCGTTCGCAACATACGAATGATACGACAAGTTTGGTTGATTTCAATCGAGCGGGGGTGCCGCTGATGGAGCTGGTGACAGAGCCGGTTATTCACTCGCCAGAAGAAGCGGGAGAATTTGCAAGAGAGTTGCAATTACTTTTGCGTATGCTGGGTGCATCAGATGCAAATATGGAGCGAGGAGAAATGAGAGTTGAGGCAAATATTTCTGTTAGTAAAACTGATGATCTCGGCACCAAGGTTGAGGTTAAAAATCTCAACTCCTTTAAAGTACTTGAGGCAGCCATCACGTTTGAAGTAAAACGGCAGATCGCCTTACTTGAAGAAGGTGGGCAAGTAGTGCAGGAGACAAGAGGCTGGAACGATGCGAAAGGTACAACTTACTCACAGCGTATCAAAGAGACTGCTGATGACTATCGATATTTTCCAGACCCAGACATTACCAAGTTTGACCTCAGCCAGGTGAAGGAATTTGAGAAAGCTGGGTTAGCCGAGAAACTACCTAAATTAGCCACAGAATTAAGATATGTGTACAGTAATCTCGGGTTGAAGACTGACCAGATCGATACTATTTTGCATGACGAGATGCTTAGAAATTACTTCCAAGCCCTTGAGGTGAAGATGTCTGAAGGCCAGATTGATGAAGTCGTTCTCTCCTTGGCTGCAAATTATCTCACTAGCGACATCTTGCCTCTGATTGAGACTTGGGAGCATTTTCATCTTAAGGGCTCGGAGGATAGTTTCCTTGAGCTAATGGAGCTTCTCTATAAAAAAGAGATTGGTTCTCGAGTGGCTAAAGATCTTTTACCTGAGGTCCTTAAAGAACACATTGCCGTTGCGAGTGTTCTAGACGAAAGAGGTTTACGTCAGGATTCTGACGCAGGCGGTCTTTTGGAAATTGTTAAAACACTTCTGCTTGATCATCCAAAAGTAGTAGAAGATTACAAAAATGGCAATGAAAATGCTGCTAAGTTTCTTGTCGGACAAGGAATGAAGGTGACAAAGGGAACTGCCAATCCGGAAGTACTCGCAGCGCTGGTGATTGAGGAATTGGGTAAATAGTATGAGCAATCAGAGAAGCTATGCACAGCGGTTTGGGCTGCTGTTTTTTAGATATGGTAAAATCTCGTCTATACATGGATACTGTTGATATTAAAGGAACTTTATACAAAAAGTCATCTCTGATTGCCGAGGATTTTGGTTATACAACCGATTATGTCGGTCAACTTTGTCGGTCTGGCAAGGTGGCCGCACAGATGGTGGGTCGTAGTTGGTATGTAGATCCAGAATCGGTTCAGGCATATCGAGAACATCGCTACGAGCCAGATGAGGCTCAAAAGAGTGAGACTACTTCGTGGGAGAAGAGCAGGCCCGCTGCGCAGGTCGAGTATAAAAAAAGTACTGACACTCAATCTGGCAGAGAAGAGATAAATGGTTTTTCGCCGCTGCGACAGCGACAGGGTTTCGCTCTGCCGCAGTATGTTAGAGAGCTCTCTTACGAAGAAGATACGGCTGATCTCGTGCCCGTACTTAAAAAACCAGAGGTGCAAAGAGAGGAAAGTAAAAGCAATCCAATTGCAGTAAATATCGTGCTCGATAAAAAACCTGCCAAAACCCCGCCAACTGCTTCATTTGAAACTGAAATCAGGCCTGATAAAAGTGTCATTGCGGTTAGGGAGAGTCTTAAGCTGGAGCATAAAATAGCCCCCAAATCCTTTACTGTAAAGAAAAAGCAGGTTGAGACCTTAGCTTTTGCTAAAGATAACAAGTTGGCAAAAGTGAGTAAAATAAATAAGCAAACAAAGGTAAAGCGCAACCCACCACCAACGATTTCACAAAATCCGGCACCAAGAAAAGCAAAAAATTCAATTTTAGCTTTAAAAATAAGTCTTTTCACTCTGGCGTGTTTTGTGTTTGGCGGTCTGGCGACCGTCGCATTTTATGGAGTTAGTGTGCTTTCATATGAAAAAGACTCGGAGTATATGGTGTTGAGTTACGAGGTGTCTTTTCCGGAAAATATTCCCGCGTGGATTGGTGATTTTATCCACGCTTTTTAGTTTTTGGCCAATAAAATTTCTTGCTGGTGCGCTATCATGGATAGTGTACCCAAATATAGAGTAATATGAAGTTTTTGACCCTTAGTAAAAATAAACTTCAATTTTATGTAGCTGCGGGCGTTTCTCTAGCGCTGTTTTTTTTCTATACGCTTACTACCTTTGCAGCCATTAATCCCGAGATAAATTATCAAGGAAAGTTAGTTGATAATGTGGGAGCGCTAGTGGCCGATGGTGCGTATAGTATGGAGTTTCGTTTTTATACCGTAGCGACCAGCGGAACAGCTATTTGGAATGAAACACAAAGTGTGACGGTTACGGATGGACTTTTCTCTGTGCTGCTTGGCGACGTCAGTAGTCTGTCGGGAGTTGATTTTGATCAGACTTTATACCTCGGTATCGAAGTTGCCAGTGACGGAGAGATGACGCCGCGCAAAAGAATCGGCTCGGTGCCGACGGCGTTTGTGGCAGAGACTGCAAATGATGCCGAGCTACTGAGTGGAATTGCTTCTTCCTCTTTTGTGCGAAGCGACGCGGCAGATACGGTCTCGGCCTCAAGCTCGAGCACTCTCTTGTCGATAGTGCAAAGCGGGTCGGGGAATGTATTTAATTTATTTTCTGGCGCTACAGAAATATTCACGGCCTTAAATGACGGCAACATCGGCATCGGCACCACCACCCCGTCAAGCAAGCTGTCTGTCGCCGGTGATCTCTACGTCACCGGTGCCTTCCGCGATAGTGGAAATAGCGCCGGCACAAACGGCTACGTTCTGCTCTCGACCGGCACCGGCACCGACTGGGTCGCCACTTCGAGC
>CAZUWG010000001.1:27077-41285 GCA_964624165.1 uncultured Candidatus Saccharibacteria bacterium
TGGGAATTACCGGAGGAGGAGGTGGTGGAGTAACGACTGTCTACAAAAATACTGTTGAGAATGTCATCTCTTCGACTACGCTACAGGATGACGACGAGCTCTTCTTTTCGGTTGGTGCAGATGAGCAGTGGGCTTTTCGGTTTGCAATGTTTGTTAATTCCGCAACCGCAGCCGATCTGCGGGTAGCGGTAACAGGCCCAACCGGTGCAACGTGTCGTTATGGAGTGCAAGATGTTGAAAACGCTGTTTCTGTCGTAGCCACCACTTGTGGAGCAGCGATTACCGCCATTGCCACCAGCGGTACGACTCCTACGACTGAAGATATTTATGAAGTGGTCGGTACAATCGATACAGCGAGTACAAGTGGTATTGTGCGGTTGCAATGGGCGCAGCAGACAAGTACCGCCAGTAATACTACCGTTCACCCCGGGAGTTATGTGACTGCCTATCCGGTGGGTGCGGCAGGGGGAGGGTCAGGAAGTTTGTGGTCAGAAAACGCCAGCGATATTTACTACACCGCGGGCAATGTTGGAATTGGGACACCAACGCCCACTCAGGATCTTCATGTCGCCGGTAACGCTCGGATTGAAGGCGCTTTATATGACAGCAGCAACAGCGCTGGTACGAGCGGGTACGTACTTCAGACTACTGGAACGGGCTTCTCATGGGTCGCCACTTCGAGCTTGGGGCTAGGCGGTGGGGACACTCTTGGTAGCTTAAGCGACGTCACACTCACCGCCCCCGGCTCCGGAGAATTCCTTAGCTACAACGGTAGCGCCTGGGTTAATGTGGCTGCGCCTTCAGGTGGATCACTCTTCACCGACAGTGGAACACTCACCTACCTGACGAGCACCACCGACAACCTAGCGGTCGGTACTAGTACGCAGATTGGGAGCGCGCGACTGACGGTTGATGGGGATATCGCCATTCCGCTAGGGAGCGCTTTCATGGTGGGTACGGAGACGGTACTGCGGAAATATGATGGTGCATACTTTGGTCCGACCAACCTTTACGTCGGATCGACAGCGGGAAGCATCAATAGTGCCTTGGCATTTAATAACACCGCCCTTGGCCAAGAGTCACTCACAAGCTTAACTGATGGACAAGGCAACACCGCCCTTGGTGCAGGGACACTTCAGAGCCTTACTGTTGGTGGTGGTAATGTAGCGGTCGGTCATTCTTCGATGCAAAGTGGGAGTGGCGGTTATAACAACACGGCAGTCGGTGCAAATTCACTTCAGAATAATACAGCGAACGACAACACAGCCGTAGGAGCAAGTGCTCTCAATAGTAATACTTCAGGACAAGACAATACTGCCGTCGGTTCCGGTGCCCTGTACAGTAATACTACTGGTACTTATAACGTAGCGATTGGAAAGAATGCCCTTCAGGCTAATGCGTCTTCAAGTAATAGCATAGCAATAGGCTTTAATGCCCTGGCCAACAGTACCGCAGGAGACAATACTGCGATCGGGATCGGTTCGCTTGGTTCAAATACAACCGGTACCCAAAACCTCGGGTTGGGTGTCTATTCACTTCAGAGCAATACGACAGGAAGTAACAACGTAGCGCTGGGCGCCTTTGCTATGTCGTCCAATGTGGGTGGTAGTGAAAACGTGGCGATTGGTGATGATGCATTATCAAGTAACGTGAGCGGAGAATACAACATCGCAATCGGCAAAAATACTGGTCGTGATATTACCGGCGCTAGCTCTTCAGGCGCCAACACCATGATCGGCTTTAATACCGGTCGAGGGGTCACTACTGGTACCAACAACACCATTATCGGTGCCAACGTCACTGGCCTTTCTGCATCTCTTTCAAACACCATCATTCTCGCCGATGGGTCAGGCAATCAGCGCCTCTTTATTGATAGTGATGGTGATGTCGGGATTAAGCAGACTACACCGAATACCGCGCTTCATGTGGGAGGTACAGGTGTGACGGATGGGACAAGTTTGCTTACATTGCAGGATGCTAATAGTACCTGTGTCTTTAATGCTGATACGGGTAGTCCTACTTGTGGTTCAGATATTCGCCTTAAGAAAGACGTGCGTCACATTGAAAATGAGCTTGAAACAATTCTTGCTCTTGAGCCAAAGTTCTGGCGCTTTAAGAGTGATAGTTCAGAAGATAGAAGAACACTGAGAAGCGGCTTCATCGCTCAGGAGGTAGAAAAAGTGTTGCCGGAACTTGTCTCTGAGAACACATGGATTGATGGATCAAAGAAAAAGTTCCTCAATATCTCTGGTATGATTCCTTATATAGTAGGAGCCATCAAGGAGTTGTGGGCAGAGGTGCGAGAAAACCGCACCCGCATTGAAACCCTTGAAGCGCAGATTGAAACCCTCAAAGCGCAGATTGGAACACAAGCAGGAGGGGGAGCTGTCTACACCCCAGACCAAAGCGGCGGCGGGGGTGGTGGCGAACATGAGTCAGAAGGAGAGGGTGAAGGAGGCAGTGAGAGTGAGGCAGTGGAGGGAGGAGCTGATGAGAGTGAAGGAGCGGGGGGAGGAGAAATGGAGGGTGAGGGTGATGGGAGTGCGGCCAGTCCGGGTAATCCTGTGACTGACGAAGAAACAACTAATGATGTAGAAGAAGTAGAGACAGCAGAAGAAAATAACGAGACTAAAGATGGAGAAGCTGATGGAGGTGCTGGTGTCAGTACTAGCGCCGGCACACCTCAGCCGACTAGCGAAAGCGGGTCTGCTACCGATGGAGGGTCTTCAAGTGAAAGCGGATCCACCACCGGCGGGTCTTCAGATGGAGGAGGCGAAAGTAGTGGCGGGAGTCCGCCCACACCTTCAGGCGGGGAGGGAGGAGAAGGAGGGTGATTGTAGCAATAAGATACGTATAAAAATTATACACATCTAGAGAGAAATCGAGCAAAGAATTGGGAAATACTATGTCATAATTAATAAATCAAGTAATTATAGTAATGCAGCACGATATGAAAACAATTGTAAATAATTTTATGTTCCAAGTAACTGCTTTTGCAGTCTTGGCCACAATGTTGTTCGCTGCTACAGAAGGTGTAGTGGCGACTGCACAGACGACGGATGAATTTATCATCACACAGGCGATCAACGGTGAAATTGCCTTTGCCACTACTGCCAGTGATGTCACCATGAGTACACCAATCGGTGCTCTGACCGGAGGAACTTCAACTGGCTCTACTCAGGTAGCGGTAACTACCAACGAGCCAGCCGGCTATTCAATGGACATTCGCTTCGCTGGGGATTCGGCTATGCAACGAGATGGTGGCGGGGGAGAGATTTCCGACTATACACCGATAGGTGCGTCAGACTTCACGTTTGATACTGCTACGGCAGCTGGTGAATTTGGGTACTCAGTCTCAGCTGATACCCCCGCTGACGCAGTAGCTGTGTTTCTAGACAATGGTACCTCTACCTGTGGATCTGGAGCTAGTAGTACAGTCGGGGCCTGTTGGGTCGCTCCAACGACGACTGACTTTGAGATCATCAACCGTAGCTCGGCGACTGGTCCAACAGGTGCTACGACAACACTATCTTTTCAGGTATTCGTACCTCCAAACCCATCACCAACTATTCCAACCGGGGGCTACACCGCAACTGCAACACTAACGATTACTACTAACCCGTAACTTTTATGTTAATCCGAGTCATTCCGCTAGTGCTTTGTGCACTGACGCTCGTTTTATCTGCCTCTCTTACTTTTGCACAGGAGAGTCAGCTCGAGCGTGAGCAATCGCCCAATATGCAGGTGCAGGGTGACTTTGTGGTTGGTCCAGCAAAAACAGATATCGTAGTGAGTCCTGGAGAAGCGAGTACGTTCTTTCTTACGATTACAAACCGTCTCGGAGTAGAGAAGGAGTTCTCACTTACGGTGGAAGATATCGCTGGTTCAGAGGATCCTTCTGAGGGAGTGGTCTTGCTCGGAGAAGATGCTGGTCCATACTCACTTCGTGACTACGTATCTTTGCCAGCAGGGAGTGTGACACTGGATCATGGTGAACAAGTGCGTATACCCGTCACGATCGCGCTTCCTCAAAATGCGGGACCTGATGGCCGTTATGGGACAGTAGTCGTTTCCACAGTATCAGATAAAACGCAAGAAGCAGAAAATATTCCAAGCTCGGTGATCGTGTCACGTATTGGCTCTTTGATGTTTGTTTCAACACCGGGAGAAAAAAATCTGTCTGGTAGCTTAGAACGTTTCGGAACCCTTGAAGATAAACAATGGTACAAAGAAAGCCCAGTCACACTTGGCATACTTTATAAAAACAACGGAAATACTCACTTGACGCCATATGGTGAGTTGCGTATTTACAACCTTTTAAATCAAGAAGTTGGTGCAGTCGATATTGAGCCGTGGTATGTACTGCCGCAATCATCTCGCTTGCGAGAAGTGACGTGGAATAAGAGCCCGCTCTTTGGTCGCTACACTGCAGTGCTGACACTTTATAATGGATATGAACCGGTAGCCCAAAATGCTACCTATACTTTCTACGTAGTGAACGGGTGGTTTGTGGGTGGGGTACTGCTAGTAGCAGTGGTAGCCACTCTACTGTTCAGTCGTCGCAAAAAACGCTCGGCAACAAGATAGGATATGAAATATCTTTTCGCTACATTCAGTATCGTCACGCTCGTGCTGGTGGCTAATGTGAGTGAGGCAGAGGTACGTTCAAGTACCAATTATGGCATTGTACGTGATAGCATCAACACCGGTGGCGGACTATCTGGATCAACAAATTTTGGTCTTGAGTCAACGATGGGTGAGGTAGGGACAGGAAATGCCAGTAGTACAAACTACCAGCTACTTGCTGGCTATCAGCAGGTAGAAAGCTCGTTTCTGTCATTGACGGCGGCAGCCAATGTGACGATGAGTCCAGCGCTCGGAGGTGTGACGGCCGGTGTTTCAAATGGAAGCACTTTTGTGGTAGCTACGACTGATGCGCCAGCTGGGTACCAGCTCTTTGTAAGCGCAGAGACTGCTCCGGCTTTGCGGTTTGGGGCCGAATCGATTGACGACTATACACCTGCTGGCGCAGCTCCGGACTTTACATTTGCTACCGCAGCTGGTGAGGCGCATCTTGGTTTTTCTGTTGAGAGTGACGATGCGGCCCCTGACTTTACTGAAGCGGCAGGTGTCTGTGGTAGCGGCAGTAACACGGCAGGGGCTTGCTGGGACGGTCTATCAACCACCGATCGCCTTGTCGCTAGTGGGAATAGTAATTATCCTACCGGTGCCACCACCACACTCAACTTTAGAGTCGGGGTCGGCGAAGGTGCGATGGTGGTGCCAGGGACTTATACCAGTACGACCACTATAACTCTCACCGCCTTATGAGGTACGTTGTCGGCTGTTTTGTATTGCTGTTTTGTTTGCCACAGATGGCGGGGGCGCAATTTGTGGATTCATTTACGATTGAAGCTGAGATTGCCGAAGAGAATTCTTCGGGTACGACTACAGCACCGACATCTAGTGGATCTGGTGTGCAAAGCGGTACCAGAGTCGACCGAGATGATGATGTAGTGCCGGTGGGAGTGCCAAATGTCCGCAATATACGTATAACGCCTTCTGGTAGTGAGCTAAATATCGAGTGGGATAACCCAGCTGTAGACTTCGCATCCATTCGAGTAATTAAGGGAGATTTTTTTGCTAAGGACATCTATGATGGGTGGACACTTTTTAATGCCGTTGGTGAGGCAGTGTTCGATGCTCGACCGGGAGAGGTGGGGGTATTTTATACTTTTTTTGTTGTGATGCCAGACGGTCGTACTTCTTCTGGGGTGAGCACATTTTATAAAGAAGAGGAGGCGCAGGTGCCAAAGGAGCCTCCAAGTACACCAAAGGAGCCGGAGCCCCTTTTAAAACCACTACCGCCTCTTGAGCCCTTACCAGAACCTCCACCGCCAGATTTTTGGGATGCGTTCCGGTTAGATGGGGTGCAGCGAGAGGGAATGATTCGCAGTATTGATGATATATTTGTAACACCGTTTTCCGCTCAGCAGGATATTACTTTTGTAATACCAGCCTACGCGATCCCGAGCCAGATGAAAAGTATTGTCTTAACGCTTGAAAATAAAGAGACAGGAGTGTTTGAGCGTTTTCTCCTCAGACGACAAGGTAATGAGTTTACTGCAGAGGTGCCACGTCGACTTATCGCTGGCCGATACACTGTGTATATTGATTTATATGATTTTGATGCTTTAAATCGCATGAGGCATCAGCGTACGATTGACATCTATCCACATTATTTTGTTTCGCAGGATGATAAAAGCGGACAGGTCTTGCTGATGGACTATATTATTATTGTGTATGTCCTGTTGGCGATTTTCCTACTCGCACTGCTGGGGCGTTTATGGGTAGTTATAAAGAGGCCGGCTGTGTAATTTTCACGAGGTGGCGTATGATAAAGGAATATAGTAAGTAAACAGTAAACGGTTCATTATGACAAAAGTAGCAATCAACGGGTTTGGAAGAATTGGTCGAGGTTTTTTTCGGTATGCTTTTAATAACCCAGACTACGAAGTGGTCGCCATTAACGATCTGGCTGATCCGGACAATCTGGCCTACCTTTTAAAGTACGACACTGTCTACGGCCCGGCTAATTTTTCTGTAGAAGTGAAAAATAAAGCACTTTTTGTTGATGGTAAAAAAATTGAAGTCACAGCCGAGCGCGAACCCACAGCGCTACCATGGGGTGTGATGGGGATTGATGTAGTGATTGAATCTACTGGCGTTTTTACCAGCTACGAGAAAGCCAAGATGCACCTAACGGCAGGCGCAAAGCGAGTAGTGGTCTCTGCCCCACTTAAAGATGATCCGGCCGCCGCAGGTGTAAATGGTGCGACTGTTTTAGTGGGCGTCAATGAGCACGAACTCTCTACAAGCACAGTCACTTCAAATGCTTCGTGTACTACAAATGCCAGCAGCCCACTGATAGGTATTCTTAAAGAAGCGATTGGGATTGAGAAGGCGGTCTTGAATACTGTCCATGCTTATACAGCAAGCCAGTCGCTCGTTGATGGTCCTGCAAAAAAAGATTTTCGCGGTGGTCGAGCTGGAGCACAAAATATTATTCCGACCACTACCGGAGCAGCGATAGCAACGACAATGGCGCATACAGATCTCAAAGATAAATTTGACGGTATCGCCATGAGGGTGCCGGTGCCGGTGGGTTCGATTGTCGACATTACATTTATCGCTTCAAAAGACACTACGGTTGAAGAGGTGAATGAAGCCCTCACGAAAGCGGCACAAAGCGATCGTTGGAAGAGAGTTTTTGCGGTGACGAACGAACCAATTGTTTCTTCAGACATCATTGGTGCGCCGTTTGGTTCGATTGCCGATCTTGCTATGACTAGGGTTGTTGATGGAAATCTTGTGAAAGTACTTGCTTGGTACGACAACGAAATGTCCTACATCCATACTCTTTCTGAGCACACAAAAGCGATTGCAAAATTCTTTAACGCTAAAACAGGAAATTAATTTTTCATGACCATCTATCTCGCCACAGATCATGCTGGATTCGCGCACAAGGAGCGTGTAAAGCTTTGGTTACAAAACAAAGCGGTAAAAGTAGTGGACTGCGGCGCGTACTCACTTAACGCCGATGATGATTATCCAGATTTCATCATTAAAGCAGCTACTGCAGTCAATGAGGCGCCAGATACGGTGCGAGCAATTATCTTCGGCGGGTCAGGACAAGGAGAAGCGATGCTGGCCAATCGTTTTGCGCATGTGCGGGCGGCAGTATTTTATGGTGGTGAGCCACGTATTTTGACACTCTCTCGTGAACATAATGACGCCAATGTACTCGCGCTCGGCGCGCGCTTTATAGACGAGGCAGCACTCCCAGAGATAATAGACTGCTGGCTTTCGACTGCACCATCTAAGATAAAAAAATATCAGAGACGCATTAAGAAGATTACTCTCGGTCATTGCCTATGAAGCATGTAGTACTCCCTGCTCTGATTCCAGATTCATACGAAGCGCTTCAGGCGTGGCTTAAAAAAACCGACTACACAGATGTGGTGCAGGTGGATATTGTAGACGGCGTATTTGCTGCTCCTGCTTCGTGGCCATTTTTGACTGGTCAAAAATTTACGATGTGTGACTTACCGGGTAAGCGAATTATGCTTGATGTGATGGTGGAAGATGGAGCGGTATTTGTGGCAGCACACGCTGATGAGCTTAGAGATGTCAAAGAAGTAGTAGTACATTTCCGGACCCTAAAAAGCGCACAAGCACTTCAGTCGCTTAAAGAAGTGTATAAAGGCAAGCTCTTATTGGCGGTCATGAATGACGATGCGATCGAATCGTATCTTCCATATATTGCGTATGTTGATGGTGTGCAGGTGATGGGTATTGATGAGATTGGGAAGCAAGGGCAGTCATTTTCTTCTCACACAATCGAAACGGTTCGTGCATTGCGTAAACTTTATCCTACGCTCGATATTGTGGTTGATGGAAGTGTCAATGAAACGACCATTGCAAGCGTGGTTGCGGCCGGAGTTTCGAGAGTGGTAGTGGGGTCAGCACTTTTGTCCGCCAGTGATACACCGCAGGCACACGCGTATCTTGAAAGCTACTTTCTGCCTGAGGAAGCAAAATAAACACCTGTGGGCTTTTGGTTTTCCTAGGGACTGATACAATGGACGTATGTATTATCTTTCTGATGAAGAAGTGACGTGTCTTGAGGAACATGCCAACACCATCCGGCAGAGTATTATAAAGATGTTGGTAGCAGCTGGCAGTGGACATACAGCTGGGCCGCTTGATATGGCCGATGTCTTTGCGGCACTTTATTTTCATGTGATGCAGCATGATCCAAAAAATCCTGATTGGGCAGGGAGAGATCGTCTAGTGCTTTCGGCAGGACATATATGTCCGGTGATGTACGCTACGATGGCGCACGCGGGGTACTTTCCAGTTGAGGAGCTTTTGACGTTACGAAAGTTTGGTAGTCGTCTTCAAGGTCATCCACACCGCACTGCCTTGCCGGGAGTAGAGACAAGCTCAGGACCGCTCGGATCGGGGCTCTCGCAAGCGGTCGGTATGTCGATAGCGCTTAGGCTTGATAATCCTTACACCTCACAATACGTCTATTGTGTGACAGGTGATGGAGAATTGGATGAAGGGCAAATCTGGGAAGCGGCTATGCTGGCGGGCAAAGAGAAGTTACACAACCTCATTACGATTGTTGATCGAAACGGCATCCAGATTGATGGCTATACCAAGGACGTGATGCCGCTTGAAAACCTTCGCGATAAGTGGGAGTCATTTGGTTGGCATGTACAAGATATTGATGGTCATAATATGCGCCAAGTGACCGATGCTATTTTAAAAGCACAGGCAGTCTATGAGAAACCGTCAGTAATTATTGCGCATACTATTTCCGCTAAGGGAGTTGATGTGTTTGAGAGAGACTTTAGATGGCACGGCAATCCTCCCGGTAAAGGTCCGGAGGATCGAGTACCAAGAGGTGAGCAAGCCAAGGTTGCACTTGAAAAATTGCGCACCCTCAACGGCTCGGTAACGCACCCTGAATGCTAAATATGGAACCACTTACATTTGATAAAAGAATAGGAACAAGTGAGGTCGAATACGCACATACCCGAGATGGTTATGGTGAAGGACTGCGCAATGCAGGTAAAGCTAATCCCCAAGTGGTCGCACTTTGCGCGGATCTGACAGAATCAACTCGCACAAATATTTTTGCGGAGGCATTTCCCGAACGTTTTTTTCAGATGGGTGTCGCCGAACAAAACATGGCGTCAGTAGCCTCTGGTATGGCAGCCTTAGGCAAGGTGCCTTTTATCGCGTCTTACGCCATGTTTTCTCCGGGCCGCAACTGGGAGCAGGTCCGTACGACTATTGCCTACAATGAAAGCAATGTCAAAATCATCGGGGCACACTCGGGGGTATCAGTAGGGCCAGACGGAGCGACGCATCAGGCAATTGAAGATATTGCGTTAATGCGTGTGATGCCAAATATGACGGTACTGGCGCCGGCTGATATACATGAAGCAAGGGCAATGACTGAATGGATGGCAACGTATGAAAAGTCTGTATACATGAGAATAGGGCGAGAAAAGACGCCTGTGGTGACGACTCCAGAAAATAAGTTTGTGTTTGGTAAGGCGCGGGTACTTAATGATACAGTCGATGCAAAAGTAGCACTTTGTGTTACCGGCACACTTTTACATAATGCTTATGAAGCAGCGATAGAATTGGAAAAGAGTGGCGTGCCATGCTCTGTGTACCATTTTGGTACTATCAAGCCATTGGATGTCGGAGCGCTTGTTGACTTGGCTTCACGATATACCACTATTGTTACAATCGAAGAACATCAGCGAGCGGCCGGCTTTGGGAGCGCTGTGGCTGAAGTGGTGGGAGAGTTGCCTGATCCGGTGCGGGTCGTGCGGATAGGGGTAGACGATCAGTTTGGTCAATCAGGCAGCCCTACAGAGCTTCTTGCGCATTACGGTCTTGATACAAATGCAATTGTACAAAAAGTGACAGAAGTGATGAAGTCTTAAGAAAAGAAACGACAAAAAGCCGCGCTGAGCCAAGCTCAGCGCGGCTTTTTGTGGCTAACTACCTAAAGCTTTTTTGCTTTGTAATGTTCGGGAGCATTTTTAAGATGCTCTAAAAGAGCCTCTCTGGTCAGCAGCCCTTTTTGAGCACCAATATACTGGACTACAGACATTGAGTTGATTGGTCCCCATGAGAGTGCTTCAGCAGGAGTCAGTCCAAGCGCAATCGCGGCGGTAAAAGTGGAAGAGAATGAATCACCCGCCCCAGTACGGTCGACCGGATCAGCTGGGTCTGGATACATCGGCATGTGCCACGCTTGGTCTGCCTCATCGACAACGTAGGCGCCGTCTGGTCCGTCTGTAATGACTGGCATTTTTGGACCCAGAGCTTTGAATGAACGAATCAACGTAGGGACGTCTTTCTCTGTGGAAGAAAGAATTTCCTGAGCCTCTTCTTTATTGCAGAAGAAAATATCAGTCACTGCATAAAGTCGTTTGAGTCGTTCTGGACCAAGTTTGATTTGGAAGGTTCCTGGTTGGAAGACGAGTTTGGTGTCGTTATTTTTTTCTATGTATTCTGCTACTACGTCGTGAAAATCGACCCCGTCTTCTCCAATTGAAGAGAAGTAAATATAGCGAGGTGCTTCAGGAAAGTGGGGAAGTACATATGGGTATTGCTCATGCTTAATAAGAATAGTGCGCTCTGCGCCATACCGCAGCACGTAGTGGTAGTTGGTGTCCTTGCCTTCGTGTACCTTTACAAAATCAGTATGCACACCTTCGTCTCTAAGGGCTGCTAGGCAATCGTCGCCGTTGCGGTCATCTCCTAGATTGGTGACGAGCGCTGCTCGCAAGCCAAGTCGGTGTGCTGACACGGCGGCGTTTGGTGAATTGCCCACAGCGTTCACTACAGTGACATCGCTATAGGGCAGCTTGCTGCCAAACGGCATATGTAAGGTTTTTCTACCAGTGTCTTGGTCGATTGAGACGTCCGCGTGATCTTTATTTAGTTCTAAAAACGCGTCAACGACAATATCGCCAAGAGCTACAAAATCATATCTATTACTCATAACCGCAAGTATAGCACGTACGTCGCACTCGCTTTTTGCTACTACAGACATGATCCTTCTTGAAAACTTTTCTTCTTGTGGTAGAGTATCCGCACTATGACAACGGTATTACAAATTGAGAAGCGAGAAGATATTTCTCTCGACGCAGTGCGCAAGGCAGGTAAAGTGCCAGCAGTGGTGTATGGGCCAAAGCAAGAAGCAATAAATATTGCAGTTGATGCGCAAGTTTTCCAAAAGACACTGGAGGACGCAGGTGAATCAACTATCATCACTCTCCAAGGAGCTGGTGATGCGATTGAGGTCCTTATCCACGATGTGGCATTTCATCCAGTAAAGGGTGGTGTGCAGCATGTTGATTTTTATGCAATTGAGCGAGGTAAAGAGCTTACGGTTACGGTAGCGCTTGAGTTTGAAGGAGAGGCACCAGCGGAAGATAAGGGGCTTACCATCAACCACGTCATTCATGAAATTGAGGTGACGACACGGCCAAGCTTGCTCCCATCACACATTACTGTGGATGTATCAGGGCTTGTTGATGAAGATTCACATATCCTTGTAAAGGATCTTAAGGTTGCTGAGGGTGTGAAAATCGACACCGACCCAGAACAAGTCGTTGTAAATGTCTCACTTCCACGTGAAGAGGAACCTGAAGATGCAGTAGAGGCAGTTGATATGGACGCAATTGAGGTGGAAGAAAAAGGCAAGGGAGAAGAGGATGAAGCAGAAACAAAATAATTATCCCGCAAAACAAAAACCGCTCCACACGAGCGGTTTTTGTTTTGCGTGCACATTGGTATACTAGGGAGCACAAGAAAATATGTACAAGAAAATAATCATAACTCTCACCCTCACCCTGGTCTTGCTCCCGATAGCGGTGTTTTCTGAGACTGACGCCGAGCGAAAAGCGCGTTTAGAGAAAGAGCTGCAAGCTATTGAAATGCAGATGATTCAAAGCCAGCGACTTCTAGATGCCAAGCAAGGTGAACGACAATCCATCGAACGCGATATCAGTATCTTGGATACTCAGATTGAAAAAGCGCAGTACGGTATTCAGGCGCGCAATATTGCCATTTCAGGCATCACTGACGAAATCGAAGATAAAGAGCAGGTGATCGAGATTCTTGAAGAACGTATCAACCGCCAGAAAGATTCTATCGCTGACTTGATTCGCAAGACACAGGAGTTTGATCATTTTTCGCTGATCGAAGTGCTGCTAAGTAAGGCGACGTTTTCAGACTTTTTTACTGACTTTGAAAACTACCGCTCAGTCAACACCTCTTTACAAGACTCAATGGATGCGTTGCGAGAGATCCGTTTTCAAACTACTGGCGAAAAACAAACGCTTGAAGAGCAGCAGATAGCCGAGCTAGAGCTGAAGAAACTTCAAGAAGCTCAAAAAGCTGAGATTGAAGAAAAAGAGCGCGCCAAAGCAGAAATTCTCGCGGTGACTCGCGGCGAGGAGGCCGTTTATCAAGAGCTGCTTGAAACGCAGAAGAAGACAGCGGCTCAGCTTCGAGCGCAACTCTTTGATTTGTTGGGAGGTGGTGGAGCAATTCCGTTTCCTGACGCTGTAGCGCTTGCCCAAACTGCAGGGAGAGTGACTGGTACCAGCCCAGCGCTTATTCTCGCGATCCTTGAGCAGGAATCTTCGTACGGCAGTAATATTGGGAGTTGTACAATGGGAGATTTGTCATTAGGGAAAGACATTATGCATCCAGATCGCGATAAGCCAGTATTCTTGGCAATCGCCGCAACGCTTGGGTTTAATCCAGCAACACAAGCTGTCTCTTGCCCGCTTAAGCGTGCAGACGGTACACGGATTGGTTGGGGAGGAGCAATGGGGGCGTCTCAGTTTATTCCTTCGACATGGGCAATGTATGGGGGCTTTTCCAATAATGGCGGCACTTGGTCATATAATTCGTCGCGTGACGCGATTCGTTCTGTGCTCGGTAAGAGTGTGCCGTCGAGTCCTTTCAATAATCAAGACGCCTTTACCGCCACTAGCTTACTTTTACGTGATAATGGTGCCAATGGCACTTGGGGCGGAGATCGACTGGCAGCGCTTCGTTACTACGCTGGCTGGGGTGGCGCGAGTAATCCAGAAAATCAATTTTATGGTGATCAAGTAATGGAAAGAAAAGCTCGTCTGGAGGCAGAAATCAAGACACTTTCAGGCGGATAATAGTTGCAAATTGCCGTAATCCTGCTATAGTGCTGCCACTTATTAAAAAAGTCGCTGACTAAATGTGACGTATATGAAAAAAGAAATTCACCCAAATAATTATCGTCTTGTGATTTTTCAAGACAACTCAGATAACACCCGGTTTTTGATTGGTTCTACCATCGACAGTAACGCTACCGACAAGTGGACAGATGGCAAAGAGTACCCGATTGTCTACATGGACGTCTCAAGTGCGACACATCCATTTTATACTGGACAAGAAAAGGTCATGGACACGGCCGGACGAGTAGAGCGTTTCAAAGCTCGGGCATCTAAAATGGCAGAGCGAAAGAAGAAAGTGTAAGGCAAGAAAAGTGAAGCGGGGGGGGCCCCCGCCCCCCCCCCGCACAATTAAAAAAAAAAAACAAAAAAGGGAAAAAAAAGATATGAG
>CAZUWG010000001.1:41295-96052 GCA_964624165.1 uncultured Candidatus Saccharibacteria bacterium
GGCGCGGCCACAGGCCGCGCCGCTTCACTTTTCATTCAACTCACGTTACAGTGATACTACGTTATGGAACACAATGAAGAAAAATTACAGGTATTTAAGGAACATCAGAAAACACAGTTTTTGATGACGCAGTATGAACTGACTCTCGCCAAGCTCCAAGAAGCTCGCGTGCTCGCTGAGAGTGATCCAGAAATGGCTGAACTTGCCAAAGAAGAAATCGAGACTCTTGAAGAGAGTCTAGTATCTCAGTTTGAAGAGATGGATCGTATTATTGAGTCGAGCAAAGAAGAGGATGCGAAGCCGTATGGTGTAGTGCTCGAAGTCCGAGCTGGCGCCGGGGGCGATGAAGCGGCACTTTTTGCTGAGGAGCTAGCGCATATGTATTTAAAATTTGCTGAAAAAAACTCCTGGCCAGCTGCAAAAATGTCAGACTCACTAGCCACCGGTGGAGGTTATAAAGAGGCGACATTTGATATTATCGGAGCAGATGTTTATGACGCGTTACGTTTTGAGACGGGAGTACATCGTGTCCAGCGAGTACCAGTGACTGAAAAGCAGGGGAGAATTCATACCTCGACTGCCTCTGTCGCAGTGCTTCCTATGCGGAAAAAGCCGAGTATTGAAATTAACGAGTCTGATATCGATATGGAGTTTTCTCGCTCAGGTGGTGCTGGTGGACAGAATGTGAATAAAGTAGAGACAGCTGTGCGTCTCGTGCACCGTCCGACTGGTATCGACGTGCGCTCTCAAAGTGAACGTTCACAGCTTAAAAATCGTGAAAAAGCGATGTCGCTTTTAATCGCCAAACTTGAAACTTTGCATCAAGAGGAAGAAGCAAAAAAACACGCCGAGACACGCAAGAAACAGATTGGCACCGGTGACCGTAGCGAAAAGATTCGTACGTACAACTTTCCTCAAAACCGCATTACTGATCACCGGATTAAAGAATCATGGCACACGATTGAGCAGACACTCGGGAATGGTGATTTGTTTGAGATTGTCGCAGCGATGCAGGCAGCCGAGAAAGCGCTCGATAGTGAAGAGTAGGAATTTGATATTCTATTGCAACAGCACTTTCTTCGTGGTAGTATGCCGGCACTGTGCGTAGGGAACAATGGTTATTTACCGTTCCCGCGCAGGTCGCTTTGTACTGTAGGTGCTCGTGTGTTGCCAATTAGATGCAGCCCCTCGATGTCACATATTTTAACTACTAACCCAGTCACTGCGAATAAATAGAATCTATGTCAACAACAGAAAAAAATACTGCTCTTGTCGATACACTTTTCAAGGCCGGAGCACACTTTGGTTTTTCAAAGAGTCGTCGTCACCCATCAGTAAAGGAGTTTATCTTTACCAACAAAGACGGTAACGATATTTTTGATCTTGAAAAGACAATCGCGTCAATTCAAAAAGCGACTGAAGTATTAGAAGAAGCTGGGCGAAATGGCAAGCAAGTCGTCTTTGTCTCAACCAAAGAAGAAACAAAAAAAATCGTTCTAAAAGAAGCAGAACGTGCCGAAGCACCTTTTGTAGTCAACCGATGGATCGGTGGTATGATGACCAACTACGCAGAAATCCGTAAGCGCATCGCCCGCCTCAAGCAATTGACTGAAGAAGGGGAAAGTGGAGAGCTCGAACGGAAATATACTAAGCGCGAGCGCGTGGTAATTGGACGTGAAGTAGAGAAGCTTATGTTTAACTTCGGCGGTATCAAAATGCTCGACAAAAATCCAGATATGATGGTGGTTGTTGACCCACGTCATGAGGTGATTGCGGTTGAGGAGGCTCGCCAAACTGGTGTACCGGTGATTGCAATTGCGGGATCTGATACTAATATTGCAGATCTTGAATATCCGATTGTGGTTAATGATGCATTGCAATCAAGCGTCACTTTGATACTAGCAATCCTAACTGACGCATACATGAAAGGTAAGGCAGAGTATGTACCAAAAAAGCCAGTACGTACTATGAATCGTCGAGTAAACCGCACAGCGTAGCGAAGTATTTTAACTAGATAACTTGTACATTGAACTATGGAAATTACATCAGAACACATCAAAGCATTGCGAGACGAAACTGGTATTTCAGTGATGCAGTGTAAAAAAGCACTTGAAGAAGCTGACGGCGATATGGAGAAGGCTCGCATCATACTCAAGAAGAAGCGTAAAGAAGCAGCTGACAAAAAATCTGACCGTGAGATTGGCGCGGGAGCAATCGGCTCATACGTACACAATACAAAAGAAGTGGCGGCAATCGTGAAGCTTGGTTGCGAAACGGACTTTGTAGCAAAAAATGAAGAATTTCTGGCACTTGCCAATGATATCGCTATGCATGTGGCGGCTTTAAACCCTGCGTTTCTTACACGGGAAGATGTAGATGAGGCTAAGACTACTGCGGCAAAAGCTGTATTTCAAGAAGAGGTGGCAGACAAGCCAGCAGAAATGCAAGAAAAAATTCTCGAAGGTAAGCTTGCGGCATATTTTAAAGAACAAATTCTTCTTGAGCAGCCGTTTATCAAAAATCCAGATATTACCATCGGTGATATGGTGAGCGGAGCTGTACAGAAATTTGGTGAAAATATCACTATCGCGAGTATAAGTCGTTTGGCAATTAAATAATCCATGACGACGGCGATCATTATCGCAGTAATAAGTGGTGGCGTTTTAGCGGCGCTCACGCATCTGTTCAGGCTTGAACAGAAGCGTGAGCGCCGCTTTCTTATGCCGGTGCGCGCTGTACTCGATCTGGTGGCAGAAAAAATGGCCAGCGCATATAGTACGATGGCGCACTTTTGTGGCAGTGGGAGACTTTGGCGTTATGGACGCTTCGTAGTACTTTTGTTTGTCGAGGGAGTGTTGTTATTATTGCACCGGCTTGAACAATTTCTCCTTCGGGTGCATCGTCGACAAAACAAAACACTGCACACCACAACCGCATTTCGTAATGATGGCCATCTCGGTGAGGTCAGTGCTCATAAACGTGACACTGCACTCTCGCAAGAAGAGAAGGAGCGTTTGCGTGAAGAAATGTTGGAATAAACGCTTGCAATTTCGTTAAAAATTGTAATAATGTCGTCACTCTCGTGGTCTAGAACCCTCAGAGCCACCTTAGCTCAGTTGGTAGAGCAACGGATTTGTAACCCGTAGGTCGTCAGTTCGACTCTGACAGGTGGCTCTGAGGGTTTTATATACGGTCCTATAAATACCAGTAGTTGAGCATCCGGGCTACTTTTACGTTTTTGCGCCTTTTATTTCTCTTAAGATTGGCTATACTTTAACTACACGTCACTATGTCTAAAGAAGCGCCCGCAACAGTAAACTTACTTCCGTACGCCCGTCGTGACGACTTTCATGTCGGCCGAGCCACCAATCTCACTGGGAGCGATCGAAGGTTTTATCGCTTTCTAGAAATTATTCCCGGAGTGGCTTCTTGGCTAACGCTCATTGGGATGGCACTTGCCTCCATCTTCGCGCCTTTTTTTGCCGCCTATTTCATTATTGGTTTTGCGGTCTATTGGGTATTGAAGACAGCATTTCTGTCTTGGCACCTTCGCTACAACTGGAAGCGATTGCGTCATCATATGAAGGTTGACTGGGCGGTAATGGTCGAGCGTTTTTCATTTGAACATATTCACCATGTGATTATTTTACCGTTCTATAAAGAGCCAGAAGAAATTATCGATGCGACCATTTCATCTCTGGCGGCGGCTCGGTACGATAAAAAATCTTTGATTGTAGTATTGGCAGCCGAAGAGCGCGCGGGTGAAGAAGCTCAGACGTTGGCAAAGCGTATGAAAGAAAAGTGGGGAGACACCTTCGGATATTTTCTTATTACGACCCACCCAGGCGATATTGCGGGTGAGGTGGCGGGCAAAGGCTCAAATGCTACCTGGGCGGCTGAGAAAGTCCGCACGAACGTACTTGATCCTCACGGCATACGCTACAACCATGTCCTGGTGTCTATTTTTGATATCGACACTGTTATTTACCCAGATTACTTCAATTGTCTCATTTGGCATTTTATGACGGCTGCACATCCTCTGAAGACTTCTTTTCAGCCAGTGCCAATTTTTAATAATAATATTTGGGACGCTCCAGCAGTGGCTCGTGTAGTAGCGATGAGTAGTACTTTTTGGGAAATGGTGCAGCAGGAGCGCCCCGAACGCATGGCGACATTTTCTTCTCACTCGGTGTCATTTCAAGCGCTCTATGAGGTAGGATATTGGCAAACCAATATGGTAAGTGAGGACTCGCGTATCTTTTGGAACCTCCTCATTGCCAACAACGGCAATTACCATGTCATTCCTCTTTCATATCCAGTATCAATGGACGCGAACGCCGCCCCAACGCTGTGGGGAACCGTAAAAAATGTCTACAAACAACATCGCCGCTGGACGTATGGTGTTGAAAACTTTTGTTACATCATTTTTCACTTTACAAAAAACAAACAGATTCCACTGGGGCGACGGATCAAGATTGGTTTTCAGCAGGCGGAGGGATATTGGTCTTTGGTTACCAATCCAATCATGTTGTTTATTTTGGGATGGGCGCCCATCTTCTTTGGTTCTCCCGAATTTCATCAAACCGTACTTTCGTACAATCTGCCTATATTAGTGCGCGACCTTCTGATGTTGGCGATGTTTGGGTTGGTGATCTCTTCGATTATCTCACTTACACTGCTACCGCCTAGACCAGATCATCGTAGCCGGTTTACCTACATAGTACTTGCGTTACAATGGATATTAGTTCCATTCACTATGATCGTCTTCAGCGCGTTGCCAGGCCTTGATGCCCAGACGCGGCTGATGTTTGGAAAGTATATGGGTTTCTGGGTAACACCTAAAAATCGAACGTAATTTATGCCACAAGAACCGCAAGTCCAACCACTTTCATATCAAGCACGTTCAAGATTTTTCTTGGGGGTAGCGGCCATCTTTGTGTTGGCTGTACCATTTTTGATTTTTTATGCGATTGGATACCGTTTTGACTTCTCAGATGAGCTGACCAATATTACGAGTGTGGGTGGGATGTTTGTCAGTAGTGATCTGGATCAAGTGACGATGTATATCGATGACAGTTTGGTGACTGATATGAGATTTTTTCAGACTGCCGCCTATATCCAAAACCTGAAAGAAGGCATGCATAAAATTGTCGTTCAAGCTGACGGCACACAAGTATGGGTAAAGGAGCTTCCGGTCTTTCCTCATATTGTGACTGAAGTACATAGCTTCAATATGCCTGCAACCACCACAATCCGTATCATTCCAAGACGTCTCAGCAATGGGGCTCCAACGGTGTCTAAGGATGCCAAGGCGTTGTTTATGGAGCGTGAGGTGGTAGTGCAAAATGCCATCACTAGCACCACTACCGCCTCAGTGCTAACAGAAAATCCAGAATGGGTCTATCTCAATAAATTATTTACAGCGACATCTACTAACCCGACTGCTGAGAGCGGATTTCTTTTTGCAAGTGCAACCGAGCAAGCGACAAACACCGCTACAACAGCTACTACAACGCTGCGATTTGATACTACTGAATTATTCGAGAAGGATAATGCAGTGTTTGCGCGGTTTTTTGGTCCGGCTGATCGAGTGCCTCATTATTTCTGCGTTCGTCCAGAGAATGCTTCAAGCACCGAAGCTTACTATGGGACACATGTCAGAGAGGCTATTTTTTCTGAAAGCGGCACACTAAAAAAAGATATTTTTGAACAAAATGGTCGCTATTGCCGACGAGAAATTAAGATCGATAACCTACGCCAAGAAGTGATTGCTTTTAGTTTTATGCCAGATAGTCGCGACCATGTTTTGATGCATTTAAGTGACGGCCTCTATGTCGTGGAGATAGATGATCGAGCGTGGCAAAATACCCAGCGTATTTATACGGGCACTGACTTCAAAATGATGGTTGACGGTCGTCAGATATTCATTATGGAAGACAAAGTATTCTTTGAACTGGCGACCACAGTAGTAGTACAAAATTAGAAGACAAGAGTATTTTCTGTTAGTATGCAAGGTATGCAAGAAGGACATCAACACCCGCTGACCCAAATGATCGCTGAAATAAATGGTATTTTTTCTGAGCTCGGCTTTGTCTTTGCGGAAGGGCCAGAAGCCGAGACCGCCGCCTACAACTTCGACAAGCTCAATGTCCCTGATGATCATCCGGCACGTGATATGCAAGACACTTTCTGGTTTCGTTCTGATGATGTAAACGCGCCGACCGTGCTTCGCACCCAGACCTCTCCCGTACAGGTACGCTATCTTGAAGCACACGGCGCGCCAGCGCGCATCATTGTGCCAGGTAAAGTCTTTAGAAACGAAGCGACAGATGCCACACACGAAGCGCAGTTTTATCAGCTGGAAGGCTTGTATGTCGATAAGGGAGTGCATATGGGGCATCTCAAAGGTACGCTCGAGTTTTTCTTTGAGAGATTTTTCGGCGGAAAAACGGAAGTGAGGTTTCGCCCAAGTTTCTTCCCATTTGTTGAGCCTGGAGTTGAAGTAGATATGAAACTTTTAGAAAGTGAGAGTAAGCTGGCCGGAAAGTGGATTGAGATTATGGGGGCTGGAATGGTGCATCCACAAGTGCTCAAGAATGCCGGCATTGATCCTGAAGTATATTCTGGATTTGCGTTCGGTATGGGGATCGACCGCTTGGCGATTATGAAGTATGGTATCGATGATATCCGGCACCTGTACACTGGTGACCTGCGGTTTGTCAATCAATTTTAGTCTGTATGATCGTTTCTTATAATTGGTTAAAAGAATATGTAGGGAGTGATTTACCGAGCCCGCAGGCGGTTGCGGATCTTTTGACGTTTCATAGTTTTGAAATTGAATCAGTGGAAGAAAAAGATACCGACACCTTGATTGACGTCGATGTGTTGCCAAATCGGGCTTCCGACTGCCTCTGTCAACGCGGGATCGCTCGCGAGCTGGCTACACTTTTAGATAAAGAATTGGTCAATGATCCACTGACAGTGGAAGTCATGCAGAAAAAAACCGACGCTATCTCGGTCACTATTGAAGATAAGGAAGCTTGTCCTCGCTTCACGCTTTCACTGATTGAAGGAGTTACGGTCGGGCCCTCCCCACAATGGCTCGTTGAACGACTCTCGTCACTAGGGGTGCGGAGTATCAACAATCTGGTCGATGCGACGAATTACGTTATGTACGCGATTGGTCAGCCGACACATGTCTATGACGCGGATGCCTTTCCCAAAACAAAAGATAAAAAGTACGGCGTCGCCATTCGATCGGCTCGCGAAGGGGAAGAAGTGGCACTTTTGGCGGAAAGCAACAAAGAAGGTGAACGCACCCTTGTCCTTAAGGGAGGGGAACTGCTTGTGGTCAATGAAGCGACCGATGTGGCTGTTGGTCTGGCTGGTGTCAAAGGTGGCACGTATGCGGAGGTGACTGCAGACACAAAAAATATTCTCGTCGAAGCGGCGCATTTTAATCCATCATTGACTCGACGTACGGCGCGCGGTCTAGGGATCGTGATTGACGCGAGCAAACGTTTTGAAAATGAGCCAGCCCGCGCCTTACCTGGTTATGCGCAAGCGGAACTCTGTGAGCTCATTGTGTCTATTGCGGGCGGTAAGTACATGGGTACTGTCGATGAATTTCCTTTTCCGTCTGTACCAAAAGAAGTAGTGGTACGACCAGAAAAAGCTCAGGCCCTTTTGGGAGTAGACCTTACTTTAGAAGACATGACAGCGCTTCTCTTGCGTACGGGAAGTAGTGTCAAAGAGAAAGATGGTACGCTGGTTTGCACTTCGCCGTTTGAGCGGACGGATCTTTTGATAGAGGAAGATTTTATTGAAGAAATTGGACGCATTTATGGTTATGATAAGGTAACGAGCGTTGTACCAAAGCAAGTGCCGCTGCAGGCAATCAATCAGCGTCATTACTACAGTGAGCGAGTGCGGCAGCTGCTCATAAAAGAGGGATTTTCTGAAGTCATTACATCCTCATTTCGTAAGAAGGATATGTTGCGGCTTCAAAACGCACTGGCTTCAGATAAAGGTTGTTTGCGCTCATCCTTGACCAAAAATCTGACCGAAGTGCTAGACAAAAACGCTGGCTTTGTAGATCTGTTAGGTGCTCATGACACGCGTGTGTTTGAGATTGGTACGGTCTTTGCTCCTGGAGATGGGGTAATAGTGGAGCATACAGCGCTCGCTCTTGGCGTGCGTCTCAATCAGGCAGGGTATTCTGGTAAGGAAGATAAGGTCCTTAAGGCGGTACTTAGTTTGCTTGAGGAAGCACTGGGTGCAACTCCCGTGTGGTCTATTGAGAAGGGGGTGGCTGAGATCAACTTCGATGCCCTTATTTTTGAGCTCCCTATAATGACACAGTATGAAGTGGTGGAAGTGGGCGAGGCGGTGAAATACGAGCCATTTTCTGTGTATCAAGCGATGACGCGTGATATTGCAATGTGGGTGCCAGAGCATACAAAAAAGGACGCGATTGAAACGGTGCTTAAAAAACACGCCGGTACACTTTGTGTGCGTATCACGCATGTCGATGAATTTAAAAAAGACGGGCGAGTGAGCCAGGCTTTTCGACTAGTCTTTCAGGCACCCGATCGAACGCTCACCGATGAAGAGGTGAATGCAGTGATGGAGGCGGTGTACGCTGCAGTCGCGAAAGAGGGTTGGGAAGTGCGGTAGCTAGTGTTGGCGTTGGGTAAAATAGAGGCCGGTGGCAAGCATGCGTGCACGCATGCTTGCCACCGGCCTTTGCTAATATCGCACGAAATGCCGTACGGCGTCTGCTAAATACCGACTAATCATTTTTTCAAGTTGAGGCGACGACATAAGTAAAAAATGCTATACTAGGACATATTTTAGTCATAACGAGCAAGAAGGAATTACATGCCAGCCAAGAAAAACGAACCTAAGAAGGGGAATTACGACGCTTCATCCATCTCAGTCCTTGAAGGTCTCGAGCCAGTTCGTAAGCGCCCGGGGATGTATATCGGGACGACTGGTCCTGACGGACTTCATCACCTTATTTGGGAAGTCTTTGATAACTCACGCGACGAAGCTATGGGTGGGTATGCTGATAGGGTAGAAGTCGCACTCTTGCCTGATGGCTACATTCGTGTGGTTGATAACGGTCGTGGGATTCCTGTTGACAAACATAAGCAAACGGGCGTTTCGGCTCTTGAAACTATTCTTACAGTACTACACGCCGGAGGTAAGTTTGGTGGGGATGATTCTGGCTATAAAGTCTCTGGTGGTCTTCATGGGGTGGGTGTATCGGTGGTCAATGCACTTTCGGTACACTTGATTGCAGAAGTGCACACCGGCGGCGGGTACTATATGCAAGAGTATAGTATCGGCAAGCCAAAGTATAAGGTAAAGAAAATCGGCTCGACCAAGCATCAAGGCACTATTATTACCTTTAAGGCTGACGACACTATCTTTAAAGGTGGTATTGAGTATGACTACAAGCGCATCGTCAACCACCTTCGACAGCAAGCGTATTTGGTAAAGGGAATGCATATTACCGTTATTGACGCACGTGAAGTGGGTATGGAAGATGTGGCTAAGCTCGATCTACAAGGTAAACAATACCTGGCGGATGAGCATCTAGAAGCGCCTGCCATGACATTTTACTTTGAAGGAGGTCTTCGTTCGTTGGTGGCGTTTAATAACCATTATCAAAAGCCTGTCCACAAAAATATCTTTTATGTTGAAAAAGGCAGTGTGGAGGAGGCTTACGATAGTGCAGTGCAAACGGTTGAGATTGCGCTTCAGTATGTGGATGATATCTCGGCGCGTATTTCTGCATTTGCGAACAATATCTACAACGCCGAACACGGGACACATATTACGGGTTTCAAGACTGCGTTAACGCGTACTCTCAATAATTACGCAAAGAAAAATAACCTTATCAAAGAAAAAGACGGCACCTTCAGCGGTGATGATGTTCTTGAGGGGATTACGGCCGTCGTTTCAGTCAAGATGCCGGAGATTCAGTTTGAAGGACAAACCAAAGGCAAGCTTGGATCAGTCGAAGCGAGAAGCGCAGTAGAGAGTGTATTTGCTGAGGCATTTTCTACCTTCCTCGAAGAAAATCCCGATGATGCAAAAGCGATTATCAACAAAGTGATTATTGCGGTAAAGGCTCGTAAAGCGGCGAAGGCTGCTAAGGATAGTGTGCTGCGAAAGGGTGCGCTGGAAGGCATGTCCCTCCCAGGGAAGCTGGCTGATTGTCAGAGTAAGCGGGCAGAAGATAGCGAGCTCTTTATTGTGGAGGGAGACTCGGCCGGCGGTAGCGCCAAGATGGGGCGTGATCGAAGAACGCAGGCTATTTTGCCATTGCGCGGAAAGATTCTCAATGTAGAAAGAGCCAGGATCGATAAAATGCTCGCGAGTGAACAGATTAAAAATCTCGTCATTGCACTTGGTACCGCGATCGGAGATGTGTTTGATGTGACAAAATTGCGTTATCATAAGATCATCATTGCTACCGACGCGGACGTAGATGGAGCGCATATCCGCACGCTTTTACTGACACTCTTTTTCCGTTATTTCAGGCCACTGATTGATGGAGGATTTATCTATATTGCACAGCCGCCGCTTTACAAGATTCAGCGCGGTAAGGAGACATGGTATGCATACACGGACGCGGAGAAGGTGGCGATTGTCGGCGAAGACATGGATGATGAGGTGGTGATAGAAGGCGAGGAAGATGAGGAAGGGGAAGAAGTGAGTAAGAAAGCGGCTGGTAAATTTCGTATCCAACGTTACAAGGGACTTGGTGAAATGAACGCTGAAGAGCTCTCTGAGACAACAATGAAAAAAGAAAATCGCATTTTAAAGCAGGTGACGATCGATGACGCACAGCTAGCTGATAAAGTGTTTGATATCCTGATGGGAACAGATGTGGCAGCAAGGAAGAGTTTTATCCAGAGTAATGCACAAAACGCGACTTTGGATATTTAGGTAGGTGGGGAGGCAAAAAAGCGGCGGGCCTTCGGCCCGCCGCTTTTTTGTAGATACGTTGTTAGTCAGTGATCACAACACTGCTTTCAAAGGCGTTGTTGTGTAGATTTGAATCGTTGTCGATCGCCAGTACAACACCAAATCGTACGAGACCGGTATCTTCAAAATTCGTGAATCCAAGCGTCAAGAGTGAGTGTTCGTTTGGCTTGAGGCCGTTTTGACGGTTTGAGTTGAAGCGTTGGCCGTTTGGAAGTGCGGCCGAAAAGGTAAAGTCTTGTGAGGTCTTAGTACCCAAGTTGGTGATTTTAAACTGGATTGCTCCCTTGCTATCGCTATCTATAGTGCTTCCTTTTACAAACTGATTTTGAGCAGTCATGTATCCGACGCCAATGAGTTCAATCTTTAAGTCGCTAAAACCATCGGGATTTGATTTGGGAATTTCGTAGATAGGCACTTCTACGTACACAGGTGGTTGTGGTGTAGGGCGAGGGGTGGCGATTGGTGTATCGTCAACTTCCTCCTCTTCCTCAATGACTGGAGTTTCTTCTTCTGGAGTTGTAGTGTCTTCTCCCGCCACCTCTCCGTCATTATTGAAGTCTTGGCTGGTTGGAATGTCTGGGTTTAGTACGGTAAAGCGAGCGTCTTTGGTAAACATATCGTCAGCGATATCAATAAAGACAAGGCTATAGTGTACCTCAGTAAAACGCTTTTGTGAGGAAGTAACCAAGATATCGAGCTTTGTGCTGTTGCCGAGGTCAATCTCTTCGTCACATGCCAGCGTACGGATCGTATCGCTTGGATACTTAATCTGCATAGTGACGCCGTCGGTACATTCGTACGAGAAATAGTAATTACCAGCGAGACCAAGATCATTCCAAGTCAAAGTATGATCTTGGTTGTGGTCGATGATCGCGTTGTTGTTACTGACAATGATTTCAATATCACCTTTATCCTGCTGATAAAGACTATTGGCGAGAGAGGCGAGGGACGTGAACGCGTTTGGTACCAAGCCTACTGCTTGCACAGCGAGCCACACCAAAAATACAATCACGACAATAAAGATGCCAATAGTAATGGCACGATGTCCTGCGTTTTCTGGAGTTGTTGTTTCTTTGTTCATAATAAATATATAACACGCTTAATAACACCACTCCCTTGGTACAGTAATTACGCTCGGTATACGAGCGGGAGAACACTGCAGCTAAGAGAACCATCTCGAACACTCGAGTTGCTTAAAGGGTACTTTAGCATATTTTATAGAAAAGTCAAGGAATTTACATCGATTTTAGACTGAGCCAATTACCACTAAGTATTGACAAATGTCTAAAAACATGTATTATAGTATTTGTCAAATTATATCTATTCTATATGCCACAAATTTCAAAAGACATTATTTTCTACATTCGTGAAAACCCCCTTCAATTTTTTGGTGTCTTCTTTGTGGTAGTCTTTTTCTCATACCTGTTTCTTTATATAGTCGATTTTTATCCAGAACCAAAAGAACAGACCGCTGTAGAAGAAAGCGAACTCGATGAAATCACACCTGACCGAGACATTCTTTCAGGAGTGGAGGTAACCTCGGATACAAGCAAGGAAGTGAATACTCAGTCTGGTGAATTGCCGATCAAGATCACTTTTGAGAGCCTTTCGCGTACTGTGACAGTACTCAACTCAGCCTCGGCAGATCTGGCAACACTTGAGGCAGACCTTCAAAAAGGTGTGATTCGCCACCCTGACTCAGTAAAGCTCGGTGAAAAAGGAAATGTGGTGATCTTGGGTCACTCAAGCTACCTACCAAATGTAATGAACAAAAATTACCAGGCATTTAATGGTATTCAAGACTTGATGTGGGGAGACACTATCAGGGTCGCTTCTCTTGATAAGGTATATGTTTATCGTGTGGAGCGCGTGTATAAAGCCACTACAGACGAAGTCGTGCCGGTAGAGGGTAATGAAAAGACATTGACACTTGTCACTTGCAACGTGTTTGGGGCTAAAGAAGACCGATATATCCTTGAAGCGACGCTGCAGGAGGTAAAAGACGCCTAAATATATTGACAAAAATATAAATCGTGCTATACTTTCTTTAATCTTTAAAAGTGGTGTACAGTACACCATAAGGCGCGTTCTCTCAACTACATATCAGTTCCTCTCTGCTTAAGCTTGGTCGCTTGAGGCGGGTGGATTTTTTATAACGTGCGTTATAAAAAATCCACCCGCATGGTGTGGGTAGCTCGCTTGGGCGTCGAATGTTTTCGCATGAAAACATTCGACGCCCAAGAAGGGGCATGTGAAAATCACAATTCAAAGAAGGAGGACATTATGTCCAACAGCTTCATTAGTTGCGTCATGGCGGTCGCTTTCGCTGGGGTCGGCTTCGTCGCCGACCCAGCCGCGCTCTTCGAGCGTGGCGCGCTGACGGTCTCGACCGCCGTGGCCTGTGATAGCGCCTGCCAAGTCGCCGCTTGGCAGGCAACGCGTGATCCCTACAAGGATCGGACTGCGCCGAGGCAGGTAGATACCTGTGTGCGCATCTTGGCGTCCGACAGGTATGCCATGATGTCAGAAGTCGTTCTGGTGGCTGGGGCGGATCCGCAGAATGGCCGAGAAATTACCTCGCTTGGGCGTGGTAATGGGTTCGCATATCGCGAGCCCAATCAGCCGGCCGGTACGGCGGACGTTTACGTCCGTGAATTCTGCTTCAATGGCCGTTTGATTGACGGTCTCGACACCATCACGTTCTGCAACGGGATGAACCCTGGTGACGGAAATCACCACACTCTGTCGTTGCATGATGACAGCGGGGCATTGCTCCGCCGTTTGAAAGAGACAGGCCAGGCGGGTGATTATCTCTCGTTGCTGGGGAGCAAGCGCTCCTACACTGCGCCGGTCGCAACTTTCTTCACAGCGACGAGGTATCAAAGCCGTTTTGGCAGGTAGAGAAATTGGGAAATGCGTTCGCGCGTTTCCCACCCTTATTATTCTTGCGTACTAGGTGAAAAAGTCTGAAAGACTTTTGCAAGACTTTGCCAAATAATTCTTTAGAATTATCGGCAAAGTGTACAGCACCTGTAAGGTGTAGGTAAGAATATCGGGGTTTATTAAAAAATTATCAATTTTTATTCAATATATTTATGATGACAACAACATTCAATAAAGTGGCCTTTAGTCTCGTACTCGTCGCATTTGCATTTGGTATTTTTACCTATGTGAGTCAACAAACCAACTTACTTAATGAAGCACTTGCTGTTGGTTCGGGAGCAGGTGATGGCGGCTGTTGCGGCGGCGGTTCTGACAATGGCGGCGGTCACGGAAACAACGGTGACCGCGGAGACAACTATAATGACTACAACTACCCTAAGGCAGTTTGTGTTATTACCGCGTCTGCGACGTCAGTAGCAGCAGGTGATACCTACACAATCCGATGGAACGGTTCGTATGGTGCTTTTAAGTACAACGGCGTAAACGTCGGTGATACAGGTTCACGCACTATCACTATGAGGGCAAATGAAACGTCTCGCACTTTTACGTTGACCGGACAAGGCTTTGACAGCTCGTGTTCAGCAAAAGTAACGGTAAAAAAGAAAGCGGAACCTGCGCCAGTTTGTGAGTCATTTACGATTGCACCAAAGCAGCTTCCAGCAACTGGAGGCAAGGTAAAGCTTACCTGGGCTACTAAGAACGCGACTAAAGTAACAATCAACAACGGTATCGGCGAAGTAGGTCACGTCACAAATCTTTCAGGGCGTGGTGAAGATATTGCAGCAAATAATACTACTTCACCAAAAAAGCACACTTACGTACTTACAGCTCACAATGCTGAAGGAAAAAAAGTAAGCTGTTCTGCTTCTGTAACCGTAAAGGGTAAGGAAGTTGTCGTGCCGAAAGTAATACCAAAGTGTGACTCTTTCTCTATAGATAAAGCGAAAGTATATCCGGGAGGCAAGGTGACACTGACTTGGAAAACAACAAACGCGACTAAAGTAACGATCAACAACGGTATTGGTCAGGTAGGTCATGAGACAAATCTCTCTGGCCGTCCACACACCATGCCAAACAGTATCGGCACCTACACCTTTATTCTTACTGCTGAAAGCAAAGATGGCGTCAAGCGATCTTGTCAGGATGTAGTTGAAGTGATTAAAAAGCCAGTGACTGAAATCACAGGCTGTACAGATAAAGATGCAACCAACTACAACCCGAAAGCTACTAAGGACGATGGTAGCTGTCACTACGCAAAGGTCGTACCAAAGTGTGACATGTTTACAGTGAACAAGACACAGGTATACCCTGGTAAAGATGTAGTGTTTACTTGGGAAACAACCAATGCTAGCAAGGTATCAATCAATAATGGTATCGGGAACGTAGCTGTCGACAACACTCAAGGACGCACTTACACCATGCCAAACAGCATCGGTACCTACACCTTCGTCTTGACTGCAGTCAGTAAAGATCAGATTATCCGCACTTGTGAAAAGGTAGTGTATGTCAAAAAGCAGCCAGATCACAAAGTACCCGGCTGTACTGATGTAGATGCAACCAACTACAACCCGAAAGCTACTGAAGATGATGGAAGTTGTAAGTATAAAGAAGTGGAATACCCAAAGTGTGACTTCCTTCGTGTCAATGATGACGAAGTACGCAAGGGAACTGAAGTAACATTGACGTGGGGAACTACGAATGCAGATCGTGTAGAAATCAACAACGGCATTGGTCGTGTTGATGAAGATGGTAACTACGATGTAGTAATCAATAATGATACCGATTTCGTTCTGACTGCCTACGGAGATGATGGAAAGAAAGACACGTGTTCAGTTGATGTCAATGTTGAATCAGGCGGCGGCGGTGGTGGTTCACCACTTCCACGTTGTGAATTGAAGGCCTCTGATCGCAAGATCAAAGCTGGAGAACGAGTCACTCTTGAATGGGAAACTCGATTCGGACGTGAGCTTACTATCTACGAAGGTGATAAAGATGACGGAGACGACATCTATGACACTGACGATGAAGACGATGTAGAAGAAGGAGAGATTACTGTCCGTCCCACTCGTGATACAACCTATACATTGGTAGTAGAACGAGGTTCACGAGATCGTGAATGTGATGTTGAGATTGAAGTAGAAGATGATGAGGTGACCGTGATCGATGACCGAGACCAAACACCGCGCGTGGCTGGTATCACACTGACACAGGTGCCGTACACTGGCTTTGAAGCTGGTCCAGCACTCACACTCTTGTTTTACGCACTCTTGGCACTATGGGGATTGTTTGTGGCATATCACTTTGTCATTCGAAAAAAAGAACAGAAGCTCTACTAGCTAGCGCAAAAGACGCCTCAAAGGCGTCTTTTGCAGTAGAGCAGACGGCTCCTGCGTCTCAGGCGACAGCAGTCGAGGCTAGCATCCCCGCACCAACGTACAGTAGTGATATAGCGCCAGTGAATCTTCCGATTGAGAAAGAAGAAGCCCCACAGGTGATTGGCTATGCTGCTCGTGAGGTGGATGAAATGATTGAAGAGGTGAAAGAAGTGACGACAGAAACAAAAGCAATGCATATGCTCGAGCAGCATGCTCATGAGCACCGAGCTTTGATATCAAGTGATGCCTTGCGTGTGATTGTACGAGATTTACCAACAGAAGGAGAACGTATCACAAAACTTGATGAGCTTATCGCCGAGGCCAAAGCTGCCTATCCAAGCGAAGATGGGTGGATTGTCCTCAATCTTGAGCGACTTGAAGCATTGCTGAAAGCAGAAACCAGTGCCGTTCTCGATGTAGACAATGCTACCGTAGGGGTAGGTTCGCTCGCTGAGGCGATTGCCCTTGGCGATCTCGAGGCAGCATACGTACTCATTGGTCGACGACCAATGCTGGCGTTGGCAGACGCCGCCGCCGACTTTGATGCGCTCTATCGAATGCGCCAAGGCGGTGACGAGCAGGTTTCTTCATTACTTGTGTCAACACTTGGCAATCGTAGTGATGAAGAAGTGGTGGCGGTTGTAAAGACGCTCACCAGTGCGCTTGACGGCACATACACGACCGAAGTTGATGCAGTGAAGGTGGCGATTATGAAAGCAGTGCGACTTCTTTCATAGGTCAGTGTATAGGATACAAAAGGGCCGGGAGCATTTGCTCCCGGCCCTTTTCCTGTACGTTGTTTTTTACAACACCTTCGTATCAATCTCGGTCAAGAGATGGTTGGCGGCGTGTGAGAGCTCCATCAGCTCCGAGGTGCCGTCTCGTTTTTCAAGTGTGACTTGCTTTGCCTCGGTCTCTTTATCACCAATCACAATAAAGTATGGAAGTTTGGCTTGCTTCGCGCCTCGTATCTTCTTGCCCATACTTTCTTTACTGTCATCGAGTTGGACACGGATTCCGGCAGAATGTAGCGCTTTATGCACCTCGTGCGCGTACTCGTAGTGCACTTCATTGACTGGAATAATCGCTACTTGCACCGGCGCCAGCCAGAGTGGGAAGTTGCCACCAAGGTGCTCAAAGAGTACGGCTGCAAAACGCTCGACAGAACCCATGATCGCACAGTGAATCATAACGATGCGCTCTTTCTCACCTGCTTCGTTGATGCAGGTGAGATCAAAACGCTCAGGGAGATTCATATCAAGCTGGATGGTTGCTACTTGATGTTCTCGACCAAGTGAGTCTTTGGCCATAAAATCGAGTTTTGGTCCGTACATAGCCGCCTCTCCCGGTGCTTCAAAATATTCCGCGCCACGTTCTTTTGCAATGTCGCGCAGTGCGTTTTCGGCGTTGTTCCAGATTTCCTTAGTGCCTAAATATTTTTCCATTTCACTTGGCTCGTGGAAGGAAAGGCGAACAAGTATCTCTGAAAAGCCGAAGGTGGCGTAGAAGGTGTCGACCATATCCCAGATGCGGAAGAATTCTTCCTTGACCTGACTGTGTCGGCAAAAGACATGGCTATCGTCTTGCGTGATAGAGAGAACGCGTGTGAGACCACCCAATTCTCCAGATTGTTCGTCTCGATACACCATGGTGGTCTCAGCATAGCGTTGCGGCATATCTCGGTAGCTGTGAGGTTTGCGATCAAATATCTGTGTGTGATGGGGACAGTTCATCGGTTTTAGAGCGTACTCCTTTCCTTCTCGGGTGGTGATACGAAAGAGCTCGTCCGCAAATTTATCCCAGTGGCCAGACTTTTGGTAAAGGTCTTTTTTAGTGATGTGGGGGATGGTGACACGTTGGTAACCATTTTTTTCACGAAGTTGCCAGATGTAGGTATCTAAGAGATGACGTACCAAGCTACCGTCTGGTGTCCAGAGCGGTAAGCCAGCACCGACGAGCTCTGAGAAGGTAAAGAGATCCATTTCTTTCCCTAGTTTCCGATGGTCGCGTTTTTTGGCTTCTTCAAGCTGAGTGATATAGGCGTCCAGCTCGTCTTTCGTATCAAAAGCCAAACCATAGATACGTGTAAGCATCGGGTTTTTCTCATCACCGCGCCAATACGCGCCGGCAATTTTGTCGAGCTTAAAGGCGTCGGTATTGAGCTCGTCTTTCGGACGCTCTACGTGTCCGCCACGGCAGAGGTCGGTAAAACCGCCGGCAGTGTAGAGAGTGATTGTCTCACCTTTGGCCTGGATTTCATCAATAAGCTCAAGCTTAAATTTATTATCTGCAAAGTGTTTGCGAGCATCTTCAGCAGATACTTCTACATGAGAAAAAACGTCCCATTTGTTGAGGAGTTTCTTCATGGTTTTTTGAAGTAGTTTCAGATCGTCTTCGCCAGGCGTCTCTCCTTTGCTAAAGTCGATATCATAATAAAATCCAGTGTCGGTCGCAGGGCCGAGGGTCAGCTTGGCTTGCGGATAATGCTCTAAGACCGCCGCCGCTAAGAGGTGGGCCAGGGTGTGTCGCTTATGTTCGAGAGTGTTCATAGTAGAGATAGTATAATTTTTAAAAATAAATAGCCCGCGCAAAATCCAAAACAACGTTTGAATTTTGCGCGGGCGATCTAGCCGCGGTTCCACCGCGCTTCCAGGATAATCCTGGCACTTGATTGTACAGATTAGAAGGTGGTTGCCTTGGGCGCGAGATTCGCTAGCGCCCTGACGGTTGGTAGCCATCACAATCTCTGCGTCTTTCTATCCTACCGCCAGAACCAAAAATGTCAAAGGGTAATTATTTGAATACAAAACACTCCGTAAGGCAAGTGCAGTTATTGCGTCATAAAGAGTATATGAAACAACGCATTTTAGGAGGTCTTTTCGTGTGTGCGCTTTTAGGTGCGCCGGCGGTTACCAGCGCTTTTGAAGGTAGTGTGGCTGGTTGGGTGCCGTGGTTTAATGAATTACCTGGAGTAGTGAGTACACTCAAAAACATCAATACGCTTGATACAGTCTATCCATTTGCATACGAAATAAATACCGCCGGGACGATTGTTGATAAAATGCCAACCAAAATGGACGGTCAGCTTTGGCCAATCTTAACAGACGTCTATCAATCGCGCGGGATTGAAGTGATTCCGACTATCTCTTGGTTTGATGGTGTGAAGACTCATGAGATTTTAAGTGATGATCGTAAACGCGATTCACATATTGAAGACATTGTGGATTTGGTTGAGGAAGGTGGTTACGACGGCATCAATATTGATTATGAACAAAAGCTCGCTAAGACCAGTCCCTACTTTTCAGAGTTTTTGGAAGCACTCAAAGATGAGCTTGGAGACGACCTTTTGCTGACCTGTGCGATTGAAGCGCGTACACCTCCTGAGTCGCGTTACCGCACCGTGCCAAAAAATATCGAATATGCAAACGACTACAAAGCCATCGGAGAGCATTGTGATCGTGTAGAGATTATGGCGTATGACCAACAAAGAGACGATATCAAGCTAAATGAAGCCCGAAGTGGTGTCCCATACATGCCTGTAGCTGATGAAGATTGGGTGGAGAAAGTTCTCAAGCTCACACTTGAAGACATTCCCGCTGAAAAGATAATGCTTGGGGTGCCCACGTATGGCCGCGCATGGGACGTGACGGTCGCACCAAACTGGTATAAAGACTACACGCGTGTAGCAAGCCTTAATGTGCCGCGCATTCAAGAGCTCTCAATAAAGTATAAGGCTCCGATTGGACGAGCTGCTGGTGGGGAAGCGGTGATGAGTTATTTTCCTGAAGGATCGTTTTGGACCATTCTCAATCGACTGCAAACGCCAGCTGGCACACCACGTGGTTATGAAAATGCAGCTAAAGCTCTTCTAGTCGCTACCGCTCTCGGGCAAGAAGTGCCGGTGCGTTTTGTTGCTTATTCCGATGCGGTTGCAATAGAAGACAAGCTTTCTCTGGTAGAGAAGTATAAACTCAATGGCGTGGCAGTCTTCAAGATTGATGGCGAAGAAGATCAAGCATTGTGGCCGATGCTGCGATAATATCAAGCTAGTAAAAGCGGTCGACCGAAGGTCGACCGCTTTACGTCTAGGTAAGTTGTGTTTTAGGTGTGTTGGCTGGTGCGGCAGTAAAGCCTTTCATTCTATCTACCAAAATGCTCGGTTCGTCGTTTCTTATATTGAGCTTGCCTTTCACAGCCACGCAGGTGCCGGGTGTAAGTAATTCTTTGCTGGCTTGGTACGTCTCAGGGAAGAGCACCATCTCGATGGCGTCGGTCTTTGACACGAGACGCACAAAGGCCATGCGGTCGCCTTTTTTGGTTAGGAGCTCACGCACACCGTCGACCATTCCAGCAGTGACGACCGGGATGCCGTTGCGGCCGTCTTCTTTGATAAGCTTTAGATCGCCACGTTTTTTTAGCTCTGCTTCAAATGCATCCAGCGGGTGTCCAGACACATATACTCCCAAAAGATCACGTTCCCACAAAAGTTTTTCGGCCATGGTCGCGTCTGGTGCAGGTGCTAATATAAGGTCGTTGACACTACTCTCTACGCCTGCGAATAATGAATCTTGCCCCATCTCAACGCCGGTCACATGTTCTTTGTTATAAGAAAGGATGTTGTCAATATTGGCGAGAAGTTGGCCTCGTTCACCGAATTCATCCAGTGCCCCTACCATAATCAACGCTTCCACTGACTTCTTATTTAAATTTCTATCGTGAATACGAGTCAGAAAATCAGTGAGACTTTTAAACGGCCCGTTTTTCTTACGGTCCGTGACAATCGTATCGGTAATACCAGCCCCAAAGTTTTTGATAGTAGTGAGTCCGAAACGGATAGTGTCGGTCCCGGGCACTACTGAAAAGTCAGCGAATGATTCATTGATATTGGGTGGTAAGACTTCAATCCCCATGCGGTCACACTCGTGAATAATTTCAGCAATTTTTTCGGTGTCGCCTGAGTCGGCAGTGAGGACGGCCGACATGTATTCCACAGGATAATTTGCCTTCATATAGGCGGTCTGATAGGCAACCCGTCCGTAGCTGGCGGCGTGCGCTTTATTAAACCCATACGCCGCAAACGGCTCGATAAGCTTCCATAGCTCGTCGATTTTATTATCATCCATACCATGCTCCTTGAGCCCCTTTACTAGCTTGTCTTTTTCGGCGGCCATTACCTCTGGAATTTTTTTACCCATCGCTTTACGGAGCTTGTCGGCATCGAGCCACGAATACCCTGCGAGCTCGATTGCAACTATCATCACGTCGTCTTGGTAAGTGATCACTCCAAACGAGCGGTCAAGAATTTTCTCCATACGTGGATCAAGAAAATGAATCAGGGCTGGGTTGTGCTTACGCTCAATGTAGGTCGGGATCATCTCCATCGGCCCAGGGCGGTAGAGGGCTACCATCGCGTTGATGTCATGAATACTTGAAGGTTGGAGCTGCTTTAAAAAGGCAGTCATGCCGCCACCTGAGAGCTGGAAGACGCCCATTGTTTCGCCACGAGCCAACATTTCAAAGGTTTTTCTATCGTCAAGTGGAATATGCTCGATATCAATAGTAATGTCACGAATTTTTTTTACACGCTTTATGGCATCGGCGAGAATTGAGAGGTTGGTGATGCCAAGAAAGTCAAACTTCAAAAGCCCGACCCCGTCTTCGCCGACTGAGTGCATTTCATACTGAGTAATATATTTGCCGGTCTTTGAGTCGATCTGGATAGGCACGATTTCATTAAGTGGCACCGGAGAGATCACTACACCTGCCGCATGAACTCCAACGTGCCGAACGCGGCCTTCGATTTTTTGTGCGAGGTCAATAACTTCCTTGCCCTCAGAGTCTTTTTCGTAGAGTTTTTTGAGTTCTGGTTCCATCTCAAGTGCTCGTGCAATGGTCATCGCAAAGCCTTGGCTGCCCATGGGGATGAGTTTGGCAATTTTGTCGCCAACAGAGTAGGGATGACCAAGTACACGTGATACGTCGCGCACGGCCGCTCTAGCCATCATGGTACCGAAAGTGCCGATCTGGGCTACTTTATCCTCGCCGTATTTTTGTTTGGCGTACTCGATGATTTCGTCGCGTCGGTTGTCGGCGTAGTCCATATCGATATCTGGCGCTGATGGACGCTCTGGGTTTAGAAATCGCTCAAAGGGGAGTTTGTACTCAAGAGGATTTACATTGGTGATACCAAGGACGTAGGTGGCGAGAGAGCCCGCGACCGAGCCACGGATAGTAGTGAGGATGCCTCGGTCGCGGGCTTCTCGCAACAGATCACCCACCACCAAGAAATACTTGGCGTAGCCTTTCATTTTGATTACCTCAAGCTCAAACTCAAGGCGCGCTTTTAGCTCTGGATCTTTTGGATCTAGGCCGCGCCAGGCCACTCCTTCCCAGGCGGTCAGGTGAAGCTCTTCGTCTGGCTCGCGTCCGCTCTCGATGATGTAGTCCGGAAATTTCCACGCCTCTTGCCCAAGCGTAATTTCTACGTTACACATTTCAGCAATTTTTACAGTGTTTGTGATTGCTTCGGGGGTATCCTTAAAAAACTCTTTCATCTGCGCAGAGGTGGTAAATGAAAAATCTTCTGCAATCTCACTTGAGGTGTCGACTGTGCCGCCGCTTTGAATCTTCATCATAGCTTCGCGCGCAACCGCATCACTTTGTCGTAGATAGTAAATATCCTGCGCTGCTACTAGGGGCACAGCGTGTTCAGTCGCGAGTTGCTTGATAAGCTCTTGCGTTTCCATATGATCGAGTATCTCTGGATGGTGGGTTATTTCAAGATAGAGATTATCGCCATAGGTTGCTTTGTACCAGGCGAGTTCTTTTGCGGCTTTATCGAGGTCACCATTTTTAAGGTGCAAGGTCGTCTCGCCAGCGAAAGAGGGAAGGATGCAGATAAGATCATTGGCGTACGCTGCCAGAAGCTCATGGTCAAGGCGCGGCCGGTAGTAGAAGCCTTCGGTATTGGAAAAGGTAACAAGCTTGATGAGGTTTTGATAGCCGGCGTTGGTTTTGGCGAGTAAAACGACACGAGCGCGTGGCTTGTCGATCGGGTCCTTATCGTGTCTTGTGCGCGGTGCCAAAAAGGCATCAATCCCAATGATTGGCTTAATCCCTTCATCAAGACAAGCTTTTACGTGTTGGATAGCACCGTAGAGAGCGCCGTTGTCGGTAATAGCTAGGGCAGTTTGTCCGTCGGCCTTGGCTGCTTTGGCGAGCTCTTTACTGGTCGGGATAGCGTTGAGGAGAGAAAACTGTGAGTGGACATGGAGATGGACAAAGTCAGACATAAGGACAGTATACCACCCGCAAGAACAGCCGACAAAATCAGCTTTAGCTGATTTTGTCGACTGTTCCCCTTCGCCTGTCTCACTGTTTTCTCAAGGGTGCATTTGGCTATTTAGGCTTTTATAGTGCAACCACCCCGGGCTGGCTCCGGTCGCGATGTTTTAAAATAACGTGTTTCCCTGATTTCTGCTACTAGCACCAAGGAGTGTTATACTGCAGCATATATATGGCGTTACAGAAATTACAGCAGAAATATAGTCATCTCGTTGGAGTGGACGAAGCTGGGCGAGGGCCGTTGGCGGGGCCGGTCGCGGTAGGAGTGGTAAAAGTGCCGATAGATTTTGATTGGGCACTCGTGCCGGGTGTGGGTGATAGTAAACAGCTTTCTGAAAAGGCGAGAGAAGAAGTGTACGCCGCGGCGAGCGAAGCTCGCCGCGCGGGCGCTCTTAACTGGTCAGTATCACTCGTGAGCGCAGTCGTTATTGATAAAAAAGGAATTGTACTAGCTGTTACGCTGGCTATGCATCGGTGTTTTAAAAAACTCAGACTTGATGCTAAAGAGGTAGAGGTGAAGCTGGATGGCTCTCTGTCAGCTCCTTCAGAATACATTCAAGAGACCATTGTCAAAGGTGACGCAAAAGAACCGGTGATTGGCCTAGCGTCAATTGTGGCGAAGGTAACGCGTGATCGGTATATGCGGCGGCGAGCTTCGCTCGCCGCCTTCGCCCCCTATAACTTCGCCACCCACAAAGGCTACGGTACCAAAGATCATTGCCAAGCGATAGCGGAGTACGGGCTTTCAAGTGAGCATCGCGCCAGCTATTGCAAAAATATAAAATTGTTGTAATATCATTTGTCGGCGTCACTTTCGGCGCGTTGTAGGAGGAATCATGCCAGAAGAATGGAAACAAGTGGTGCGGAGTGATCCGCAGCATAAGATGATGCTGGCGGGCATCGAAGTAGCTGCTGCATATATGACGGCAGCAGAAGCAGTGCAGAAGAACATGCGCCGCATGTTCTTTCCTTGGTTGGACTGATAGAAAGGTCCCCGAGAGATATAGACCCACGCCGTCCGCGGCGGGGTTTTCTTTTTTGTATTACTGTGATATAATGTTTATCTCTGCGAGTCACTGACACTACGATTTCAGAAACTTTTAGAACGAGGTGAACACGTGAACAAACAGAGGCCAAACGCTTATCCTGTTTTTTGCACTGCATGCCCTTGGGTGGTAGATTTCGGTCCAGTGGTGAATACTGCAGTCGGTCCTGTGTCGACACAAGTAAAGCACCGTGACGGAGAACCGCCTTGTGCTGCATGTTTTTGGCGAGACACTCGTCAAGATATGTTGCAAGCGGCTGCTGGCGAGGTAGATATCTGGAAAATGCGTATAAAGTAACGCAGCGTAACATCGTTGCTGCCCACAATCTGCAGAGTGGGTACAGTTCCTTTGCTGCTTTGAGCAGTGCCGGCCGAGCAAGATGCGACAGCATCGAGCGAGGCCGGCTTTTTTTCTTTTGACCTTGCATTTTCCTTATCATTTGCTATAGTTTCGGCACTTCAAAAATAATCTTTTTATTATGGTAGTACGAATGAGACATACAAAGGGTCATAGCGGGAACCGTCGTTCTCACCATGCACTCAAGAATCCTGCATCGGCAGTCTGTAAAAACTGTGGTGCACAACATCGTCCGCATCACATGTGCTTGGAATGTGGTTTTTACAATGGTCGCCAAGTGATGGATTTGGCAGCGAAGAAAGAAGCGCGTGAAGCGCGCATGCAAGCCAAGCGTGACGCTATCAAGGCAGAGGCGGTAGAAGAAAAGTCTCCAGAATCAGCGACCGAAACAGAAGACAAGAAATAATCCACAAAACGCCAGCCACTGCTGGCGTTTTGTCTTTTTTGAAGCTGTGGTACTATAACTATTAGTTACTACTAGCGCTCAGCACATTATGGCCAATCGACATCTTTCTCGTTCATTAGTTCTTCAAACTCTTTTTGAGTGGGATATTAATGGTGTAGAACGAAAAGCAATTAAAGAGACATTAGTGCGCAACGTCGAAGAGTTTGCTCCCAATAGCTCGGACCTGCCTTTTATGGAGAAGCTCCTTGATGGTATTATTGGAAAGCAAAGCGAGCTTGATCTTGTGATTGAGAAGGCGGCGCCTGAGTGGCCGATCGATCGCATTGCGCCGGTTGATAGAAACATCCTTCGACTTGGTTTGTTTGAACTTTTATTTTCAGATCGAAAAGAAGTGCCGGCCAAAGTGGCAATCAATGAAGCGATTGAGCTCGCAAAACAATTTGGCAGTGAAAATAGTAGCCGCTTCGTGAACGGCGTCTTAGGTGCAGTGTATAAAGAGATTGGTGAGCCGGGCAAAGATGAACAAGGCAAAAAACCAAAAAAAAATATTCCGTACGAGCAGATGCCGATTAAGCGCCTGGCGGGTGCGGTGGTGTATGCTGAGCACGAAGGTGAAATATTCTTTGCGCTCGTCCATGATATTTTTGGCCACTGGACGCTCCCTAAAGGGGGAGTAGAGGAAGGAGTAGCGATGGAAGAGGGTGCAAAATTAAAAATCAAAGAGGAGATTGGTATCGATATTACCATTGAAAAAGAATTGGGTAACAATGAGTATATCGCCAATAAGCCTGATATTGGTAAGCATCGCAAACAAGTGATGTACTTCCTGGGGCGGGCAGACTTTGTGGAGTTGGAGCTTGAAAAGAAAGGCGGGCTTGATGATGCGCAGTGGTTTAAGATTTCTGATATTCTCGAGTTAAATTTTTATGAAGATATTCTGCCGATTGTCACGAAAGCAGTGACTATCGTAGTGTCAAAAAAATAGTTATGGAAGCTAAGGAATTAAGCGGTGTACTTAAAAAAGTCGAAGGACTTTTGGGAGTGACTTTTACAGACAAAACAATTCTCACGTCAGCGATTACACATCGCTCGTATTTAAATGAACATCGCGAGGCAGATTGGGATCATAATGAGCGGTTGGAGTTTTTGGGAGACGCGGTCTTGGAGCTGGTGGTGACCGATTGGCTTTTTAATAAGTATCCGGAAAAACCAGAAGGTGAATTGACTGCGATCCGGGCAGCCTTAGTGAACACCATTTCCCTTGCTGATGCTAGTGAAAAGCTTGGAATCAACGAGTATCTTTTAATGTCAAAAGGTGAAGCTAAAGATACAGGGCGAGCGCGGCAGTACATTCTCGCCAACGCCTTTGAGGCGTGTATTGGGGCTCTTTATCGAGATAAGGACTACGAAGCGGCAAAAGACTTTATCGCCAACCACCTGTTTGCTAAAACCGATGAAATTGTCACCAAGCGGCTGTGGCAAGACCCGAAAAGTCGTTTTCAAGAATTATCGCAAGAGAAGGTATCTATTACGCCCACTTACACCCTTCTATCACAAGATGGCCCAGATCACGATCGGCTGTTTACTATTGGCGTGTTTCTAAAAAAAGAAAAGATAGCACAAGGCAGTGGGCGTTCAAAGCAGGAAGCGGAACGGGCAGCCGCTGAGGCAGCTTTACTCCAAAAGGGGTGGTAGTGCGGTAGACACCAAGCGGGGCGTACCCAAAGGGTACGCCCCGCTTGGTGTACTCAACAGCCGCCTTGCTCCACTTTAGACTTTGAGTGCTACAATAAAGAGATGAGATCAATGTATAAAAAAGGATTTACCGTCCCAGAAATGATGATTGTGATTGGGATTATCTCTATTTTTGCAGCTATTGTATTTACTGGATATTCAAAATATCGCGAGCGTGCGAGAGATGCTGTGCGCGAAGTTGATATAGAACGCTTGGCCGTCACTATGCGCCTTTATATAGAGCAGTATGGCTCTGATATGGATTGTGAAGGCGGACTAAAGATAGACGGCAATATGACAGTAGTATCGTACGGTGGAGGTCCGCAGGATTGTGATGACGGAGCACAGATTTTGCAATTTATTGCAAATGAACACAACGGCATACCTCATGACCCACTTGGACCGGGTAATTTAGATTATTATTATTACTTTGATAACTGGCATCAGTGCGCTGCTGGAGGAGCGAGTAACGCAGCAGCGATGCTATTTGCCGTGAATCTTGAAAGCCAAGATACAAATGCTGTGACCGTGTGCGGTTCGCACGAGGGAGCACAAGGTGGGTATTTGCGTACCACAGATTATGGCGGCACTCTTACTGCAAGTCAGCCTTACGTACGACTTGTCACTCGTTCACGAGAAACTTGGTGATGCAGCTTAAACAACTTTCAATTAACGGATTTAAATCATTCGCCAAAAAAGGTGAGCTTGAGTTCGTGTCGCCAGTTACGGCGATTGTAGGGCCAAATGGTTCGGGTAAGAGTAATGTCGCCGAAGCCTTCCGTTTTGTGCTTGGTGAGCAAAGCAATAAGGGTATGCGCGCCAAAAGCGGCGCTGACCTTATCTTTAATGGTTCAGAAAAGGTGGCACGTTCTAGTCGGGCCTCTGTTGAAGTGCTTTTAGATAATAGTGCGCGGGTGTTTCCGCTCGATTTTGACGAAGTCAAAATCGAGCGGATCGTCCATCGTGATGGCCAAAACGAGTACCTCCTAAACGATTCTAAGGTGCGTTTGAAAGACGTGCAGGAGGTATTAGCAGCTGCCAATATCGGTCCTTCCGGACATCATATCATCTCTCAAGGTGAAGCTGATCGGGTACTGACGGCCTCGCCAAAAGAGCGTCGAGAAATGATCGAAGATGCGCTTGGGTTAAAGGTCTACCAATATAAAAAACAGGAGGCAGAAAAAAAGCTTCAAAAGACAGTTGAAAATATTGAAAAAGTAGAATCACTGCGGAGGGAGGTGGCACCTCATTTAAAGTTTCTTGAACGGCAAGTAGAGAAAATGGCGCGGTCGATAGCGTTGCGACAAGAGTTGGTCGGTACCTATCATGAGTATTTAAAGCGTGAGGAACGCTACCTAGAGCAGACTAGGGTGCGTCTAGAGCGGGAACAAAAAGAACCAGAGGAGCAGTTGCTTTTGCTGAAGACCACCCTCAAAGCAGTCGAAGAAAAGCTCTCCTTAGCACCAAAGCGAGCAGTAGATCCGCGCCTTGCGGAAGTGGAAGAAAAACTACATCAAAACGCATCTCAGTTGTCATCGCTTTTGCGAGAAAGTGGCAAGCTCGAAGGACAAATTTCCTATATTAGAGAAAAACAGAGTGCAAGCAAAGTAAGTGGTGAAGAAGAAAAATTAGTGCCATTTTTGAAAGTGAAGGCACTCACTGAGGAGCTTGATAAAGGTTTGGAAGATGCTCGAACACAAGCTGATGTTTTGGGTGTGCTTAAAGTGCTTGATCGTATGTCGGCTGCCTGGCGGGCGTTGGTGACAGAAGTGTCAGATAGCGAGCGAGTAGTGGGAGAAAAGGATAGAGAAGAGGAGCTGGGGGTTCTTCAGGCGTCTCTACAGGAATGTACTCAGCATATAGAAACAGTGCGCAAAAATGAGTCCGTGCTGCAAGATCAATTGCATTCATTAAAAAATGAAGCAGAGGCCGCGCGCGCTGCTGACCGCGAGTGTGAACACGAGCGGTTTCGTCTTAGTACCGAGATCGCAGCGGTGGAGCGAACGCTCACTGAGCTCACCATGAAGCGGCAAGTCCTGGAGCGAGATCGTGAGGCTTGGAAAGAAGAGCTTCAGGAAGCAGTCGCTCTTTTAGGAAGGGATGCTTCAGGCTACCGAGACTTCATAATCGAAGGTCTGGCAGATGAGGACCGCTCAGTACAGTATGATCGCAGACGTCAGCTTGAAAAACTGAAGATTCGCTTAGAAGAGGTGGGCGGAGTCGATCCTGAAGTCGAACGAGAATACAAAGAAACTAAAGAGCGCGATGCGTTTTTGGTTGGTGAAATTAATGATCTCAATACGTCGGTCGCGACTCTTAGTCAGCTGATTGCTGATTTGACCGGACAACTCAACGAGCGTTTTGTAGTAGGTATCGAAAAGATTGATACTGAGTTTCGTAAATTTTTCACTTTAATGTTTGGTGGCGGGGAAGCAAAACTATTGCGCGTGTTGTTAAAGCAAAAAGAAGGAGATGAAGAGAGTGAGCCGGTTGAGGGGCTTGAAGTGGATGTAAAGCTTCCTAATAAGCGCGTACGGGGGCTCGAGATGCTCTCAGGCGGTGAACGGGCCCTTACCTCAATTGCGCTTATTTTTGCGATGAGTCAAGTCAATCCGCCACTCTTTATTATTCTCGATGAAACTGATGCGGCACTTGATGAAGCTAACAGTCGTCGCTATGGCGATATGATTGAAGCCTTGGCCAAGAAATCGCAGCTTATTTTGATTACACATAATCGTGAGACAATGTCGCGTGCTAGTGTGCTCTATGGAGTGACAATGGCGGGAGATGGTGTGTCTAAGCTTTTGTCGGTAAAGCTAAATGAGGCAGTGGCGCATGCGAAGTAGGTTGTCTTAAATAAAAAGTGCGACTCCCCAAAGGGGAGTCGCCCATTTTATTTTATCACCAAAAAGACGTACCAAGTAAAAAAATGTCGAACGCTGTCGGCCCTGACTCCGCACTCGCACATACGCAAGGTGCGGGCGTGTAAGCTGCGCAATTTTCTGTAGTAGCTGTTGCATATAGGTGAAGACGTAAGAAAGGGAGCTTTCTTACTACTTGATTTTTATATACAAAGCGCGGCCGAAGGCCGCGCTTTGTATAAGAGACACTAATCTAAATAGTCCTACTTACTTCACCAATTCCCAGTCGATTTTGCGTTCTTCGAGGTCGGCACCGATAAGCTTCATTTTTACCTCTTGACCAAGTGTAAAGGTCTCACCTGTCCGCTCACCTTTGATACGGTATTTACCTGCTTCATTACTGAAAAAGTCTTTACCAAGCTTTGAGATATGAATCAATCCTTCGGCTTTACTCTCTTTTTCTTCTACATAAACGCCCCAGTCGGCAATGCCTGTAATCATGCCGGAAAATGTCTGGCCGATTTTACCGAGCATAAATTCCACCTGCTTGTATTTGATACTATCGCGCTCACTACGTACAGCAAACTGTTCGCGCTCTGAAGAGTGCTTTGCGATACCTTCAATCTTTGATTGCTCCTTTTTACCAACTGGTACTTTGTCGAGATATTTACGTAGTAAACGATGAGCAATGAGGTCGGGATAGCGACGAATCGGCGAGGTAAAGTGTGAATAGTATTCAAACGCAAGTCCAAAGTGTCCGATGTTTTGTGTAGAATAGACTGCCTTGGCCATGCTTCTTATGGTGACGGTTTTGATGAGGGCTTCGTTTGGGCTGCCTTCAATTTCGGCAAGCATATTGTTGATATCTCGTGCTTTCACTGCGCCATGCTCATGCTTTAATTCAAATCCAAGGGCGTGTAAGAACGTAGCCAGCTCAATAATACGGTCCGGATCGGGAACGTCGTGAATACGGTAAATATACACGGGGTCGTGACCGCGCTTTTTACACAAGTCATTGACGTACTTTGAGACACGTTGGTTGGCAAGGAGCATAAAATCTTCAATCATCATCATAGTTTCAGTACGCACTTTGGTATAGACCGCAATCGGATAACCATGCTCATCTAGCTCAAATTTTACTTCGGGTTGTTCAAACGCGATGGCGCCATTTTGGTAGCGCTTCTTACGGAGCAAGCGACCAAGATCCATCAAAGTTTTGAGATCATTAGCGTGACTACCCTCATTTTTATCAAGGATTTCTTGTGCATCTTCGTAGCTAAAACGCTGATCGGAATGGATGATAGTCTGATCGTACCATTCGCTGACCACTTCGGCGCGCGGTGTCATTTCAAAGACAGCTGAAAAAGCCAGACGATCTTCGTTGGGTCGAAGGGAACAAAGGTCGTTACTTAATACCTCGGGGAGCATAGGGATGACGCGGTCAACAAGATATATAGAAGTAGCGCGGTCGGCGGCCTCTGTATCTAAAAGCCCGCCTTCTTCTACATAATGTGAGACGTCAGCGATATGAATACCGATTTCGTAGTTGCCGTTTTCAAGCTTGCTGATCGAGAGGGCGTCGTCGAAGTCTTTGGCATCATGTGGGTCGATGGTGAATGTCAGTCGATCGCGCAAATCACGTCGCGTGCCACCGTCTTTCTTCGTTTCAGCAACGGCAGCCGTAAAAATGTCCGTCTGATTTTTGTAGAGTGCATCAGCGGCCGCGGCTATTTCCGGCGGGAATTTCTGGCTGTGACCACCAGCACGGATTATCGCCTGCATTTCAGTTTCGTGATCGCCAGCGCGACCTAAGACCTCCGCAATCACTCCTTGAGGATCTTCCATGGGATCACTCCAGGCCGCGAGCTTCATTACTACCTTCATGCCCTCATCGGCGGCCGTAGCGTCTTTAAGGATTGGTCGCACGTAAATGCGGCTATCATCGGGATGGAGGTAAAATTCGCCTTGTTCACTTTTTTTAACAATACCAATATACTCTGCTCGTTTGCGTTCCGTGATACTCGTTACTCGACCTTGTCGTCTCTCACCGGCTTTGGGTGGCAAAAGCTCAAGGGTGACTGTATCGCCATCAAGCGCTGTACCAAGATCTTCGCGTACTACTAAAATATCCTCCGCGTCTTTTGCTTGTTCGGGGAGAGTAAAAAAACCAATCCCTTTCCCACGCACCGCGATGCTTCCTTCAAATGTTTCTGTAGACATAGTTGAGCGAAGTGTAGCATTGACGGCTACTATTGGCCATAGTATCTTCTGAAAAAGAGTAATAATCCTTTGCGAGGGTAATACGCTTGCAGTATCACCTTGCGTCTTTCTCATAAATATAGTATTGTACCGCCGTTATGTTAATGATGAGATTACAACGAGTCGGCCGCAAAAACGATCCTACGTATCGTATTGTAGTCGTCGATAAGCGCACCGGGCCAAAGAGCAACAAGAACATTGCAATTTTGGGTTCATACAATCCAAAACTTAATCACGTTCAAGTTGATAAAGATGCGGCTAAGGAGTGGCTATCAAAGGGTGTGCAGCCTTCAGATACCGTGCACAATATTCTCGTCGGACAGAAAGTACTAGAAGCAAGAAAGATTAATGTGCTTCCAAAGAAATCTCCGATTGTAGATGAGGAAGCCCTCAAGAAGGCGGAAGAAGAACGTATTGCAGCAGAAGAAAAAGCAAAGGCTGACGCTGAAGCAGCTAAGGCTGCCGAGGAAGCTTCGGCAACAGAAGCAGCTCCCGAAGCGGAAACTCCAAAAGAAGAGGCTCCGGTAGAGGAGTCGACTGAAGAAGTTTCAGCACCAGAAGAAAAGGAGGCAGAAGAAGCCCCGGAAACGAAAAAAGACTAGCTTCTTGACAAAACAGCCGGGCTGGCATTTATGCCAGCCCGGCTGTTGACGTATGAAGGAGACTTTATACAATTTAGATAGAGACGCAGCAATGCGTACATTACATAGTAACCACAACAAATTGAGGTATGCACGAAGAACAGCAATTTCTTGAGACGGTAGTTAAATCATTGGTTGACCATCCAGAAAGCGTAAAAATTGCGCGCACGGTAGATGAGATGGGTGTATTGTTGACGCTCGATGTACATGCGGAAGATATGGGAAAGATTATTGGTCGTAGTGGAAACACTGCAAAGGCAATCCGAACACTCCTTCGCGTGGTTGGCATGAAGCATGACGCCCGAGTAAATCTAAAAATTAATGAGCCAGAAGGCGGGCGTAATTTTTCAGCTGATACAACTCCTGAAGCACCAGCTATGGATACTGAAGTAGCACAGGACGATATTGATCAAGCGATTGATGATTTGAAGATCTAGACTGGAAAGAAATGAGCATAAAACAAGGGCGGCGCTTCGCGCCGCCCTTGTTTTATGCTAGAGTTTTTTAATGCATTTTCATATCATCACGTTATTTCCTGACGTTTGTCGTGCGTATACTGACGCGTCGGTTATTGGGCGCGCACAAAAGACAAAAAAAGGGAAAGGAGCAAAACATCGTGGAAAAAAAATTGCAGTCAGTTATTATGATCCGCGCGAATTTTCCGACAACAAGCACAAGAAAGTTGATGACCGCCCTTACGGCGGAGGACCGGGTATGGTGATGGCTGCAGAGCCAATCCTTAAAGCATGGCAAAAAGCGGTAGGTCGAAAACAAAACCAAAAAAAAGTAAAAACACTTATTATGTCGCCGCGTGGGACGCAATTTACCAATGAGTGTGCAAAAAAATATGTTAAAAAATACGATCATTTAGTCTTGATTTCTGGTCGTTATGAAGGAATTGATGCACGCGTTATGAAAGCACTAAATGCCGAAGAAGTAAGTGTGGGAGACTATGTGTTGACTGGCGGTGAATTGCCGGCACTTACGATTGTCGACGCTACTGCGCGACAGATTCCTGGAGTGCTTGGCGAACAAGATTCGCTTGAAGACGAACGTGAGACAAATGGTGAAGCTTATACACGCCCTGAAACACTAACCTTTAAAAAAAAGAAGTTCACCGTTCCTGAGGTTTTGCTTCAGGGAGATCACAAAAAAATCGCCGCTTGGAGATCGCAGCAAAATGAGTCGTAGTATAGATGAGGGCCGCACGCACGTGCGGCCTTCAGGCGTACTAAAGATATAAAATACTAAAAGCAAAGGCTTGTAAAGAAAAGTGTGAAAAAGTAGGGAATTGTAAAGTGTTTTTGTGCTTGCAAATTTAGGAAAAGTCTATATACTGCTGTGCATAACCAATCCTCGAATGAGTCACGGAAGACAGAAGGGTCTTGGGAATGTGAAGCGGGTGTGAGTGACGCCCTCTATAAATCACCGCAAGTGATGCAATTACCAACCGTGCAAAAATAAATATTCAAAAATACGCCTGCGAGGCGTGTTTTTGGTGTTTCTATTGCGCATAAATGTTTACTAACGCATGCCTAAAACAGATACTCAACATTCAGGAGACGCGCTTCGTAGTGGAAAAACTGTCGGACAGCTCCCTGTGAAAGTGTTTGCGCACGTTCCAGCGCCGCGCATCGAGCTTCCAAATCTTATTGAACCACAGCTCAAGAGCTTTGAGTGGTTTATTCAAGATGGAATCAAGCAAGTGTTGAAGGAGTTTTCTCCGATCACTGACTATTCTGAAAAGAAGTTTGAGCTTGAATTTAAAAAGTACGAAATTGGTAATCCAAAGTGTGCGCCAGAATTTGCGCGCGCAAACAAGCTTACATACGACGCACCGCTTCGAGCGACGGTCATTCTCAAAAACAAAACGTTTGAAAGTGAAAAAGATCAAGAGATATTTTTGGCTGACATCCCTGTAATGACCGAAACTGGTACCTTTATCATCAACGGGGTAGAGCGTATCATTGTGCCGCAGCTGGCGCGAAGTTACGGTATTTTCTACACCACTAATGACATCAAAGGCCACACTTATTTTGGTGCAAAAATCATCCCAGCTCGCGGAGCGTGGGTTGAAATAGAGTCTGAGGCAGACGGTCTTTTATATGTAAAGATTGACCGTAAGAAAAAATTCCCTGTCACGTCACTCTTGCGCGTATTTGGACTTGAGACTGAAAAAGAGATGATCAATCTTTTCAAAGGTGTTCCACGAGGCGAGGAATACATTAAGGCCACCTTTGCGAAAGATCCTGCAAAAACAACCAGCGACTCTTATGTGGAAATCTATCGCCGACTTCGCGATGGTGATTTGGCAACCGCTGATAATGCCCGCGAATTTGTTGACTCTGTCTTCCATGAAACTCGTTATGACCTTTCAGAGATCGGTCGTCATCACTGGAATGAGCGAAATGGCATGCCTATTACTGATAAGGCAATTAAGGAGCGCACGGTCTCACTCGACGATTTGCGTATCATTTTGACTAATATCATTGAGAAAAACCACACAGCTGGTGCGACGCCGGATGATATTGACCACCTCGGTTTCCGTCGAGTGCGTTACTTTGGTGAAATGGCACAACAACGTGTGCGTGTTGGTTTGACTCGTATGAAGCGAAATATCCAAGATCGTATGAGTACGATTGAAGCTGAGACTTCGCTGCCGATCCAGATATTAAACCCGCGACCACTTCAAGCTGCTATTAAGGAATTCTTTACCACCAACCAGCTGTCACAGTTTGCACTTCAGCAAAATACACTCGGTGAGCTTGAACACCTCCGCACTATGTCGGCTCTTGGTCCCGGCGGCCTCACTCGTGAGCGTGCGAGCTTTGATGTGCGTGACGTACACACTTCTCACTACGGTCGTTTGTGTCCAATCCATACGCCAGAAGGTCCAAACATCGGTCTTATCTTGCGTCTGGCTATGTACGCTAAAGTAAATCGTTTTGGGATTATCGAAGCGCCATACGCGAAAGTGGAAAAAGGCGTAGTCACCGATGAGATTGTGTATTTCAATGCTCACGAAGAAGAGAAATACACCATTGCGCACGCCGGTACCATGGTAGATGAAAAGGGGAAGATCAAGCAAGATCTTGTCTCAGCGCGCGTGGGTGGTGAACCACGGGTGGTGCCAAAGAAAGAAGTGGAATATATCGACGTGGCAGCGAATGAGCCTTTCTCAATTGCGACTTCAATGATTCCATTCCTCAATCATGACGACGCCAACCGAACCTTGATGGGAAGTAACATGCAAAAGCAGGCAACACCACTCGTGTTGCCCGAGGCGCCGCTTGTTGCTACTGGTATTGAAAAAATGGCCGCCCTAGACACTGGCCGCGTACTCGTCGCTAAAAATGCTGGAGAAATTATTGAGTGTGACGCTCGTCATATTGTCATCAAGACAAAAGATGGAAAAGATGAGTACACACTTTCTACTATCCAAAAGACCAATGACTTCTCAGCGTTTTATCATCGTCCGCAAGTGACGGTGGGTGATAAAGTGAAGCGTGGAGATTTACTGGCCGACACTACATCAACCGACCACGGACAGATCGCGGTAGGACAGAATGCTTTAGTTGCCTTTATGAGCTGGAGTGGAGCCAACTACGAAGACGCGATCGTTATTTCTGAACGTCTGGTAAAAGACAGTAAGTTTACATCAATTCATATTGAGGAGTTTGATGTGGCGGTGCGTGACACAAAGCTCGGTGCGGAAGTAACGACGCCAGATATTCCAAACGTGTCTGAAATGAAACTTCGCAACCTCGACGAAAACGGCATCATCCGCGTCGGTGCGGAAGTGAGAGCGGGCGATATCTTGGTAGGAAAAGTGACTCCTAAAGGAGAAACGCAGCTTTCACCAGAAGAACGACTTCTGCGCTCTATTTTCGGTGAGAAAGCAAAGGATGTAAAAGATTCTTCACTCCGTCTTGAAATCGGAAAGCGTGGCCGCGTGATCGGCGTCAAAGTATTTACGCGAGAAAATGGTGACAACCTTGAAAGCGGTGTCATTAAGCGTATCCACGTCACGGTCGCGCAGATGCGTAGCGTGTCTGTAGGCGACAAACTAGCTGGACGACACGGAAACAAGGGAGTTATCTCACGCATCTTGCCTGAAGAAGATATGCCGTATATGGACGATGGACGTCCGGTCGACGTCCTCCTGACACCACTTGGTGTACCATCTCGTATGAACCTAGGCCAGATTCTCGAGCTTCACCTTGGAATGGCTGCCAATTCGCTTGGCTACCAAGCAGTCGTGCCTCCTTTTGCGGGTGCATCTGACGAAGATGTGCGAAAAGAGCTCATTGCGGCAGGACTTCCAGACAACGGAAAGGTGCAGCTTCGCGACGGACGCACCGGAGAAGAGTTTGCTAAAAAGACTGCCGTTGGATACATGTATATCTTGAAGCTTCACCACATGGTAGAAGATAAGATCCACATGCGTTCGATCGGTCCGTACTCACTGATCACTCAGCAGCCACTTGGCGGTAAAGCCCAGATCGGCGGACAGCGCTTTGGGGAGATGGAAGTTTGGGCGCTCTTGGGATATGGAGCTGCCTACACACTTCGTGAAATGCTCACTATCAAGTCTGACGATATCGTTGGACGAAGTGCGGCGTTTGATGCGATTGTGCGCGGTGAACGCATCAGTCATCCACACACCCCAGCTGCCTTCAACGTTCTTATCAATCAGCTTAAAGGTCTTGCGCTCAACGTTTCCTTGGAAAAAGAGCAACAAGAACGCACGTACTAACCTTTGGTAATAAAAGTATCTATGGAAACAAACACAATCAAAACAGACACTAAGCGCACACGACCAAAGCCAGCTGACATTACGGAAGTAGGCTTGCGTCTGGCGTCACCAGAAGAAATTCTCGAATGGTCATTTGGCGAAGTCACCAAGCCAGAAACCATAAATTATCGTACGCAACGTCCAGAAAAGCACGGCCTCTTTGATGAGCGCATCTTCGGCCCGGTTGAAGACTTTGAGTGTTCATGTAAAAAGTATCGAGGCATTCGCTACAAAGGTATTGTCTGTGAGAAATGTGGCGTTGAAGTCACTCGCGCTATTGTGCGTCGTGAACGGATGGGTCACATCGAGCTTGCAGTACCGGTGTCGCATATTTGGTTTTTGCGAGGAGTGCCAAGCCGTATCGCGTTGATCTTAGGAATTACCGCAGCTGATATCGAAAAGGTGATGTATTTCGCAGGCTATATCGTAACCAAAATACACGAGAGCGAGCGAGCTCGTCTACTTTCTGAATTGGCGACTGAATTTAAGGTGAAGCTTAAGGAGCTAAAGAACGAAGATGCCAAAGTAGAACTCAAAAACCGCATGGATGAAATCAAGCGTGAAGTTGAGAGTATTCGCCAAGGAAAAGTGCTTGATGAAACCACATTCCATAAGTTCTCAATCAAGTATTCAAATCTCTTTGAAGCAAAAATCGGTGCGGAGAGCGTGTATGAGCTTTTCAAAAATATAAATTTGCAGGATCTCCTCACTCAGCTTGAGACTGAGAGAGAAAAAGCTGGAGCAGCAGAACGGCTCAAGCTTGATAAGCGACTGTCGCTGGTACGCGGCATGTTGCACTCGGGAGTCCGTCCTGAATGGATGTTTCTCTCACGAGTGCCGGTCATTCCACCAGCCTTGCGCCCTATGGTAGCACTTGAAGGTGGTCGTCATGCCAGCTCCGATCTTAATGATCTTTATCGACGTGTAATCAACCGCAATAATCGACTTAAGAAGTTGATGGACATCATGGCGCCAGATGTGATCTTGAGAAACGAAAAGCGTATTTTGCAAGAAGCAGTCGATGCGTTGATTGATAATTCAATCCGACATGGTCAAGGTGGTTTCTCAGCTATGAGTGCGGCACAACGCCGACCGCTCAAATCTCTTTCGGATTACCTCAAGAGTAAGCAAGGATACTTCCGTCAAAACCTTCTCGGTAAGCGTGTTGACTACTCGGGACGTTCGGTGATTGTTATTGGTCCGGAACTCGATCTAGATGAATGTGGACTACCTAAGCACATGGCCCTGGAGCTTTTCCGACCGTTTGTGATTGCCGAGCTCTTAAAGCAAGAGCTTGCGTACAACATCCGCGGAGCAGGACGCCTAATTGAGGAAGGAGTGCCAGAAGTATGGGCCATCCTTGAAGGAGTAATTGAAGGCAAGCACGTGATGCTTAACCGCGCACCAACCTTGCACCGTCAGGGTATTCAGGCATTTCGTCCGGTCTTGATTGAAGGAAATGCAATCCAGGTGCACCCACTTGTCTGTCGTGCCTTCAACGCCGACTTCGACGGAGACCAAATGGCGGTTCACGTACCGCTCTCTGAAGAAGCGCAGCTAGAAGCAAAAGAGATTATCTCTGCCAACAAAAATATTTTGAAGCCAGGATCTGCAGAGCCGGTTGTTTCTGAGAAGCTTTTGGATATGGCGCTTGGTGCATATTGGATGACAAAAATGATCGAGGGTGCACATGGTGAAGGGAAGTATTTCTCTTCGCCAAACGACGCGATCAATGCCTACGATTATGGAGTGGTAGATTTCCGAGCCAAGATTAAAGTCATGGCCACCAATACTCCTAAGTACGCACAATACCAAGAGTCACTCTTTGAGACTACAGTCGGTCGTTTGCTCTTCAACTCCGTGTTGCCGAGTGATCACGACTTTATCAATGACGAGGTGACGCAGAAGATCCTCTTCAACATCATCATCGATATTATTGATGACCGTGGTACTGACGCCGTGCCGCCAATTGTCGACAAACTCAAGAAGTTTGGTTTTAAGTACGCGACCGTATCAGGAACGACATGGGGAATGGACGAGGTAATTGTGCCAGAAGGTAAGGATGCGATCGTCGAAGCGTCTCGTGAAAAAGAGCGTGAAGTGGTCGGATTTTACAACGATGGTTTGATTTCTCGTGAAGAACGTAAGCGCATGATTGTAGAAATTTGGCACAAAGCAAAAAGTGATATTGAAAAGCTTTTGCCCGATACACTCGACAGTAACGGCTCAGCGTTTGAGATGTTCCGTTCGGGAGCGCGAGGTTCGCTCGGGCAGATTGCTCAGATGGCTGGTATGAAAGGGTTGATTGTAAATACTCGTGGCGAAACCATCGAGGCGCCTGTCACTTCTTCATTTAAAGAAGGACTTTCCCCACATGAGTACTTCAGTACGACGCACGGTTCACGAAAAGGACTGGCCGACACCGCCCTTCAAACAGCGAAGGCTGGGTACCTTACTCGTCGCCTCTTCGTAGTTGCGCAAGACGCAATTGTGACAGAGAAAGAATGTGGCACTAAGTCAGGCACTACCATTAATCGCATTTCAGCTTCAGGGATTGAAATCTCATTTGCTAAGGCAATCAAGGGACGTATCTTAGCGGCAGACGCGACAGATAGTAAGGGTAATGTCATCTTTAAGAAGGGGCATCTTCTGTCTCGTAAGGATGCTTTACTAGTTGAAGGTAGTACTGTAGAAAATGTTGAAGTACGTTCACCGATGACGTGTAAGACACTTCGTGGAGTATGTCAGCATTGCTATGGTATTGACCTTACTAAAAACGAATTGGTAGATCTTGGAGAAGCGGTAGGTACCGTGGCCGCTCAAGCGATTGGTGAGCCAGGTACTCAGCTAACGATGAACACTAAGCATGCCGGAGGGACCGCCTCAGCTGGTGGTGACGTAACCTCAGGTCTGCCACGAGTAGAAGAAGTATTTGAAAAACGTCAGCCAAAGATTCCAGCAGTAATCTCTAAGTACCAGGGTGTAGTGACTGAGATTAAGCGTGAAGGTGAAGGACGAATTATCGTGGTAGCGCCAGATATGCAAGCTCCCGGAGCACCTAAGAAGAAAGATAATGTTGAGTACGAAGTCTCTCCTCGCCGTGTGGTATTGGTAGGTAAAGGTGACACAGTAAATTCCGGGCAACTCATGACAGATGGTTCAGCACATTTGCCAGACCTCTTTAAATTTGGAGGTGAGGAAGTGACACAAGATTACATCATTTCTGAAATCAACAAGATCTATGAGCTTCAGGGGGTAACCATCTCTCGTAAGCACATCGAGCTGATTGTGAAGCAAATGATGAGTCGAGTAAAAATTACTGCTTCAGGCGACAGCCACTTCACGGTTGGTGAAGTAGTGGAAGAGTGGATCTTGGTAGCGACAAATCGCGCCTTGAAGGAAGCAGGTAAAGAGCTAGCAAAAGCAGATAAGCTCATCACTGGAATTACTGAAAGCTCACTCTCACGCAAGAGCTTCCTCTCAGCTGCCTCATTCCAAAACACCACGCGAGTTTTGATCAATGCGGCAGTGAAGGGAAGTCAGGATAGCCTCACAGGCTTGATGGAAAATGTAATTATCGGTCGTCTTATACCAGCGGGTTCAGGCTTCAAAGGTAGCGAGAAGGCAGAGATGATTGCGGATCTCCAGAAGCGATTGGACGGATAGTTTAGAAGTGAAGGAAGGCGAAAAAGCGGCGGGCCAAAGGCCCGCCGCTTTTGGCAGTCTGTCATAAACCGCGTATAATAGGAAGATATGTCTAGCGGCGATGCAAAAGAGCAAATCAAAGAACGATTATCAATTGTTGATGTGGTATCGCCTTATGTAGAGCTTTCACCTGCCGGAAAAAGCTTAAAAGGGAAGTCTCCATTCACGACCGAAAAAACCCCCTCTTTTTTTGTCTCACCTGATCGAGGAATGTACTATTGCTTTTCAACCAGTAAAGGTGGAGATATTTTTACATTTATTGAAGAAATGGAAGGGGTAGATTTTAAGGGTGCGCTTAAGATACTCGCCGAAAAAGCAGGTGTAGAACTTGTCCCAGAAGATCCTAGAAAAAAGAGCGAACGCGAACAGTTGTTTGCGGTCCTTGAAGCGGCGGCTGCGTGGTTTGAAGAGCAGCGTAAAGGTCAGAAAGTTGTGAACGAGTATCTTGAAAAAAGAGGAGTAAGCGAAAAGTCGATGACTCTCTGGCGACTTGGCTATGCTCCCAATGAATGGCGCGCACTCAGAGAAGCTCTGCAGCTTCTAGGGTTTACCGACGAAGTGATGAAGAAGGCTGGGTTGATTAAAGGTGAAGCAGGAAAAGAGCCGTACGATGTGTTTCGTGATCGAGTCATGTTTCCTATTTTTGATGCTTCGAGTCGAGTGATTGCTTTTTCCGGGCGACTGCTTTCAAAAGATACCGAGGCACCAAAGTACGTAAATTCACCAGAGACAGAACTCTTCAATAAGTCAGAAGCACTCTATGGCTATAATCTCGCGAAGGAAGGAATGAGGAAGCTTGATTTTGCTTTGATTGTAGAAGGACAATTTGATGTGGTGCTTTCGCACCAAGCTGGGTATAAAAATACTGTCGCTGTTTCAGGAACCGCCTTGACGCCTTATCATGTTGCTCTCCTGCAGAGGCTTACGCAAAGAGTTGTGCTGTCACTTGATGCTGATAAAGCTGGAATTGCGGCCGTGAAGCGCGCAGCGAGCGTGATGCTGCCCCGTGGAATTGATTTGAAGGTTGTTTCTTTGCCGCTTGGTAAAGACCCTGCCGACATGGTCTTAGAAGATATTGCAGGGTTTAAACGAGCAATTGCCAAGGCCAGTCATGTGGTACCATTTTTGCTTGAGGTAGTAAGAGAAAACACAAAAGACGAGCGTGCGTTCAAACTCCAAGCGCAAGAGGAAGTGTTGCCTATGTTGCCACTGATCAGCAATGCGATTGATAGAGAACATTTCGAAGGCGTTATCGCAGATGTGCTTAAGACACGCAAGGAAGCGGTACACGAAGAGTTGGTGCGCCTGAAAGCAAAAGAAAGACCTCAGACAAAGCCGCAGCGTACTGCTGTCGTGGCTATACAGTCATCAGCTGCGGTAACACATAAAAAAACCACCGCCAAAGAACTTGACCTTACCTTGCGCGCAATTTTCACATTGCTCGACGTCGCCCACAAAGAAGTCGCTCGCTCTGTATATAAGAGCTTTGGACTGGGAGAGATTGATCGCGAACTGGACGCAACAGAAACAGCGCTTTTAAATAAGTATACGTTTCAGCTAGAGCCAATTTGGAATAAATTTCCTAAGCGCCAATTGCAAGAAGAGATTGTGAGTATGCTTGAGCAGGTGCGGGTAGCCTTCTTAAAAGAAGAAATGAGTATAGCTCAAACGAGCGTGCGTGAAGCTGAGTTGCGCGGCGACGAAGTCGCCGCGCAAGAAGCGCTCTCAAGTAGCGCAGCGCTTCATAAGAAGCTTTTGAATGAGGTGGTCACCACGGAGGTCTTTGCCGAGCAGACTGACTAGACTTTTTCTCAAAGTAGCGTACAATGCCAAAATAAATGTTAAGGAAACCACGGTCATAATACCGTGGTCATCTGTTGTATAACATTTTTTTCATATCGAAATGCCGACCAAAAAGACAACAACTAAATCAAAGAAGGCACCAGCTAAAAAAGCTGTAAAAAAGGCAACAAAAAAAGTGGTGAGCAAAACGCCACCTAAAAAAACATCTGCCAAAACAAACAAAAAGACCGTAGCCAAAAAGACTCCGGCAAAAAAGGTGGTAAAGAAAGTAACGAAAAAAGCGGTAAAAAAGGTAGTAAAGAAAGTAGCGCCTGCTAAAAAAGTAAACGGAATAAAAAAGCTTAGCAAAGCTGAGCGTGAAAAAGTAGCTAAATCCGGAGAACTCCTCACACTCGGACGTAACCGTGGTTATGTGACGTATGATGAAATCATGCGCTTTTTTCCATTGATCGAGCGTGATATTGAATTTTTGGATGATCTCTATGAACGCTTCCGGATCGCTGGCGTTGATGTGCTTAAAAGCGGAGGTATGTTGGGCGATGATCGTACTGAAGAACTATTGGCACAAAAGAATAGCTACCGGCGAAGTGAAAGTAGTCACGATTCAATTCAAATGTATTTACGTGAGATTGGGCAATACCCACTCCTCACTGCCCAAGAAGAAAAAGATCTCGCTAGACGCATTGAGGCTGGAGATGAAGAGGCGCGCAATCTCCTTGCCCGCGCCAACCTTCGTTTGGTGGTATCTATTGCCAAAAAGTACGTTGGTCGCAGCCCTGACCTGACGCTTCTCGATTTGATTCAGGAGGGTAACCTCGGTCTATTTAAAGCAGTTGATAAATTCGATTTTACAAAAGGCTTTAAGTTTTCTACTTATGCTACTTGGTGGATTCGTCAGGCGATTACGCGCGCCTTGGCAGATCAGTCACGAACCATTCGTATCCCTGTGCACATGGTGGAAACTATGGCGAAGTATAAGCAAGTTTCTCGCCGCTTAGCACAAGACTTAGGAAGAGATCCGATGCCGGAAGAGATTGCCGCTGAGATGGATATTGAAGTAGAGAAGGTGTACCAGATTGAAAAAATTTCTCAGGACACCATTTCACTTGAGTTGCCGGTTGGTGATGATGATGATCGTTCACGTTTATCGGACTTTGTGTCTGATGATAAAATGGTTTCACCAGACCAGGAAGTCTCCCACAGCATTTTGGCAGATCAGATTATCGAGATCCTCGATACGCTTTCAGAAAAAGAGCGAAAAATTCTTGAAATGCGACACGGGTTGATTGATGGTACCTACCACACTCTTGAGGAAGTAGGAAAAGAATTTGGTGTGACGCGCGAACGTATTCGCCAGATTGAAGCAAAAGCCCTTGAAAAGATTCGCCAACATGAAAGTGCGCGGCGTCTAAAGTCATACTAGAGAATAGGTAGAATATAAAAAAGCGGCGGGCCAAAGGCCCGCCGCTTTTTTATAACTACTTAATGAGCGTCTACTGCTGACAAAGGTCCGAGCACAGTGCCTTCTTCCAAGGAGACACCTTCATGCGTCATAAAGTGTTCCGTAAAGAGGGTAAGAGCGGCTGTGGCAATAAGGAGACCGAGTATCATTGTTGGCACACCTTGCTTCATCCAGTCGATAAAGGTGATTGGATTGTCGGTCTTTTCAGACTTAGCAACCACGATCACTCCAGCTGTTGAGCCGATTGGAGAACCATTGCCACCAAAACCAACACCAAACGCGAGTGCCCACCAGAGTAGGTCTGTTGGTACCCCTTGCGTACCAAGATAGGTGATAATAGGGATCATCGCGACCGTTAGCGGAATGTTATCAACGATTGCTGACAGTACGGCACTTGCCCAGAGGATAATCAGCGCAGTCATCAATAGATTGTTTTCTGCCCCAGCGGTAATGAGGTTGGCAGCGTGTTCAAGTACGCCCGCATATTCAAGTCCGCCGACAATCACGAAAAGGGAACCAAAGAAGAGCAAGACTGAGAGTTCACACTTCTCGATAATTGATTGGGGGTCATGTTTTGGCGCAACCAGGATGAGTGCTAAAGCCGCACCAATAAGCGCAACCATCGCCGCTTCCAAATGAAGAGCCGAGTGTAGGAAGAAAAGTACCACTACCAACGCAAAAACAAATAAAAGTTTCTTGAGAGTCTTTGGTTCTTTGATTGCTGCTCGCTCGTCCATAAGCATCAGCTTCTCGACGTTTTGAGGCTTCTTTTGTAGATCCTTGCGGAACATTATCCTAAAAAATGCCAATGTCGCCACCCACGTGACCAAAACAACAGGCAGTGAGTGCACGAGGAAGTCGTTGAAAGAAAAGCCAGCCGCTGATCCGATCATGATGTTGGGCGGATCTCCTACCAACGTACCAGTCCCTCCTACGTTTGACAGGAGAGCTTCTGCCATCAAGATTGGAATGGGGTTAATCTTGATGATGTCAGCAATAATGATGGTAATTGGTACGATCAGGATAATGGTGGTGACGTTATCGAGAATCATCGATAGCGCAGCAGTCATACCAGAGAGCGCTACCATCAATAGCCAAGGATTTCCTTTGGTTTTTTTGGCAGTCCAAATCCCTAGATATTGGAAGGCGCCCGTTTTTTCGAGCATACCCACCAAGAGCATCATACCGAACAAAAGTCCGAGTGTATTAAAGTCCACAACATGGAGAAGGTCTCCAGGGTGATAAAAGTCAAAGTATATACCAGCCAGTACCATCGAAACCGCCCCAAGCAAGCCAATCACTGTGCGGTGAATGCGTTCAGTTAAGATAAAGAAGAAGGTAATAGAGAAAATCGCGAGTGCAATCAGTTGAATGTCTTCCATAAGCTACGTTAGTCTTTAATGCTGAGTGAATGAGCAATGATGTGTTTTAGTCCACGTCGAGAAATAATACCCAGCGGACGTCCTTCATTGTCGACGACAGGGATGCGGGCTTTTTGGCCGGCAATTGCAGCTGCTGCAATTGCCATCATCCCTTCCTCTTCAGAGACAGAAACCACGTTGCTGTCCATAAAGTAACGCACTTCTTTATCGCGAGTGTCTTGAATTGCTTCTTCAAACATTTCTTCACTTGCGAAGTGAGCGGCGATACTGTCGCCATCGAGGTATTCAGGGACAATAGCATCGAGTAAATCTGTGACACTAATCTCTCCCACGAGTTTGCCATCTTCACCAACTACGAGTAATGAGTTCGTCTGTTCGTTTACCATTTTTTGAACTGCGTCAAAAAATGTATCGCTCTCACCAATAAGTGAGGCTGGTTTTATAATTTTTGTTTTATCCATACCCCAACATAATACTCTCTCTTGCCGATTCGTAAAGTAGCGAAGCGCAAGAAATTATTAAGGTAACGACAACCGAGGCACTATACTCCCGCTTTGGTTTCCCTGCAAGTCCTATCTGCGGTATGATGGTTGATAACATGAATACCGCATTTACGACTGATTATAAGAGACTTAATAAAGAGCAAAAAGCTGCCGTCGACGCTATTGAGGGTCCGGTGCTTGTGGTGGCGGGTCCTGGGACAGGCAAGACACAAATCCTTACACTCCGTATTGCCAATATTTTATTACAGACAGATACTGCGCCCGAGCAAATCCTCGCTCTGACGTTTACCGAAAGTGGACAAAAAGCAATGCGCGAACGTCTCGCAGTCTATCTTGGAAAAGATGCATATCGAGTGCCGATCTTTACTTTTCACGGTTTTGCCGCGTCAGTGATCGCGGAGTATCCTGAGTCATTTCCCGTCATAGCTGGCGGACGTTTGGCAACTGAAATTGATAAAATATCTATTATCAAAGAGCTTCTTGAGAGTGATATTTTTCGAGCGCTCAAACCGCTTGGTAAACCCGAACTGTTCGTAAAAGATATCGTGTCTATTATCGGCAATTTAAAGCAGGAATACGTGACGCCGGAACGTTTAGTGGAGGTGGTTTCTTTGCAGGAAGAAGCCCTGCAAGAAACAGTGATGTATCACGAAAAAGGTGCCCATAAAGGAAAAGTGCGTGGCGAGTACAAAGACCGAGAGAAACAACTTAAGAAGAATAAAGAGTTGCTTGAGCTCTATAGCCGCTATGAAGCAGTGTTACGTGAACGCACGCTCTATGACTTTGATGACATGCTGGTATTGCTCGTGACGGCACTGCGGGAAGATGAATCGCTTCGTCTCGAGCTCCAAGAACGCTATCAATACATACTTGCTGATGAACACCAAGACGTAAACGGTACCCAAAATGAACTTTTAGAGCTTTTAATGTCGTATCATGATTTCCCGAATATCTTTGCGGTGGGAGATGAAAAGCAGGCAATATTTCGTTTTCAAGGAGCTTCGCTTGAAAACTTTTTACGCTTTGAAGAAACATTCACCGGTACAAAGCGAATTGAGTTGCGAACCAATTATCGCTCTACACAAGACATTCTTGATACGGCTCACGATTTGATAGCGGTCGAGGAAGGGCCTTTAGCAAAGCTCCGGGTGCCACTGGTTGCTCATAGCAAAGACAAAGGCAAGCTGGGACTATTAGAGTTTTCTCATGAGGCAGTCGAGGATAGTTTTTTAGTTGAAGATATAAAAGCGCAGATTGCCGCAAAAGTAGCGCCTTCTGAGATTTCGGTTATCCTTAAAACAAATCGCGATGTTGCTCATGTCTCGGCACTGCTGCAAAAGGCTGGCGTGCCAGTCTTTGCCTCTGCGGATAGAGATGTACTGGAAGCGCCACTGACACAATATATTATGTCTCTTTTGCATTTTGTACAGCATCCTCAGGATGAAGTGCGAGCGGCTGAGGTCCTGCAGTATCCATTTTGGGATATCGCGCCTGTTGATGTTTTTACACTACTTTCCTCACGCAGTATTGAGTGCCCCTTGTCCAAACTTTTGTTTACGCCAGGCGCATTAGAAACTCTCACTCTTGAAGCGCCAGAGAAGGTGCAGGCTATCGCAAAAGTTGTAAAGCAGGTACAACAAGCCATGCTTACGAAAACTCCAACCGAAACGCTTGCGATCTTACTTGAAAAAAGCGGCCTGTTATCCTACGTACTTTCGCATGACCCCTTTGAGGGAGTACGAGTGGTGCGTCGACTATATGATGAGTTTGAAAGTTTTTCACAGACTGATACGACACTTTCCTTATCGGGAGCCTTAGCGAAGCTTGATCTTTTAAAGGCTTACAATATCTCGCTGTCTGCACAATTTATTAATGATGACACAGACGCGGTCAGGGTAATGACCGCGCACAAATCTAAGGGCTTAGAATTTGAAGTAGTTTACATTCCTTATCTTAAGGACGCTGCTTGGGGAGGTAGGCAACATCGTCAAACGTTCAAGATTCCTCTTCGACTGCATGTTGATGCTGTGAAGGAACATGCTCAAGATGATGAGTTGCGCCTACTCTATGTAGCGATGACGCGCGCCAAGCGCGAGCTGCGTCTTTCGTACAGTGCTTTATCTCGTGAAGGGAAAGAACTGGCACTTTCACGCCTCCTTTTAGAAATTAATGAGACGAAATTACCAACCCTAGACGCTTTACCTTATGAAAAACATTTTACGCCTTTGTCTGTCTTGGAGCAAAAAGAAATCCCAATCACTAAAGAAGCAGTATTCCGGGCGCGGTTTGTAAAAAAGGGATTTTCCGCTACGTCATGCAATAACTATTTTGAAAGTCCGTGGCTCTACTTTTATAGAAATTTACTCCAAGTCCCTGAGCTGCCTGAAAACTCTCTTCGTTACGGGACAGCCGTGCATGCTGTGCTTGATGCGATCGAACACCGCTTTGCACTCGCTGGTACATGGCCTGAATTTTCGGTGGTAGAAAAAGAAATATCGCGTCAATTTGGTAAGCTTCCTATCACAAAAGAAACGTATGCAGCGCTCCATCAGCAAGCGCTGGAGGAGTTGGTGGTGGCGTATGAGGCGCTTAAAAAAAGGACCACTCACAATAACGTACGTTCTGAGGTGAGTGTGAATACGGTCCTAAAGACAGGGCTGGCTGAGTTACCAGAGATACCGCTCACAGGAAAGTTGGATCGAGTCGAATACGAAGATGGAATCGCAGTAAAAGTTCTAGATTTTAAAACGGGCTCTCCCAAGAGTAAAAATGAAATTATCGGCGCAACAAAAAATAGCAACGGAAACTATCATCGCCAGTTGGTGTTTTATGCATTGCTACTAAATACGTTTGAGGAGCGAGAAATTGATAGGGAAGGAACGTTGTTTTTTGTAAAACCAACTGGACAAGGTGAAATAAAAGAAGAGACCTTTATCATTACGCCGGCAGATGTTGATGAATTACGCCAATTACTCATCGGAGTTGCAAAGAAAGTAATCGAAGGAACAATTCTTGACGAGGTACCGCCTGCTGATTTTTCTTATCGGCATCTTTTATCGTTTTGGAAGGAAGAGTAGAGACTAAAAACAAAAGCAGCGAGCAGCACCGAAGGTGCTGCTCGCTGCTTTTGTTGTCCTGCTACTAGCTACTAGCTTCAAGTTGGTTGAGGAGGTTGTCAATGACTCCTTTTACTACCGAATATGGTTGAGCGCCGTTGATGGTGCCAAGCTGATCTCCCACCATTACAACAGTGAAAGGTGTACCGTTAGCGCCGATGGCCATAGCATTTTGAAGATCGTCTTGCACTGCGCCAGCATGACGTCCAGAATCAAGGCAAGAGTTGAATTGTGCAGCATCTACACCGGCGGTTTTTGCAAACTCTTCTAGGCGTACGATATTGGTAGGCTCGTTTGTGTCTCGTTCTCCAAAGGCAAGATCAGAAAAAGTCCAGAATGCTTCGTTACCACCAAGCTCTGCTACACATTCAGATGCTTCGGCTACGCGGGTCGCATTCGGGTGACGAGCGGCTATAGGGAAGTGTCGATACACCCAACTCACATCACTCTCCACGCCGTATTCAGCGATGATTTTGTTCATAGTGTCGTGGAAAGTCTTACAAAACGGACAGTCGTAGTCTGAGTATTCTATCAAGACAATTGCAGCGTTCGGATCACCAAGTACGTGATCATCTTCAGTGAGCGGATTGATATTGCTAAGATCGCCGGCAATTTCCTGCTGTTCATTTGGCGCAGTATCACTTAAGGCTGCGGAGTTGCCTTGACTGCCACTAAAAAAAATAGCAGCCGCAATCATGCCGAACCCGATCAAGATAGCGATTGGAATAAGGATGGTTTGCTGCCGCGGCGCTGGTGTAAACGATTGTTGTTGTTCCATAAAAATAATGCTGTATTAGTATCTCAATAGTATAGCATATGGTAGGATTGAGCTAACTATGACTGTGGTTGATGCAATTATCTTAGGAATTGTCCAAGGAGCGACAGAGTTTCTTCCTGTGTCGTCGACTGGCCATTTAGTGTTGGCTCGTGAATTTTTAGGGATGACTGACGTGTATGGTCTGGCATTTGATGCGGTCTTGCATCTTGCTACTGCGTTGACGGTGATTGTCTATTTTCGCAAAGACATTTGGCAGCTGTTGCAGACGGCATTTCGTGCTTTAGGGCGCATGCCCGTCAACCAAAAAGATATGTTATTGCTAAAGGCAATCTTGATAGGTATGTTGCCGGCTGGTGTGGTGGGTCTACTGCTAGAAGACCAGATTGCAGGAGTATTTCGCAGTCCCTTATTGATAGCAGGGGTGTTACTTTTTGGGTCATTAGTGTTTGCGATCGCCGAATATAGCGTCCTTCGCGTACCCCGCACTACCTTGACCGTAAAAAAAGGTATAGGCATAGGGATCTGGCAAGTGTTGGCACTGTTGCCAGGAATGTCACGCTCGGGTATCACCATCGCTGGTGGAATGCTTTTAGGTTTGTCTCGTTTTGAAGCAGCGCGCTTTACTTTTTTGTTGGCGTTGCCGCTTATTTTAGGTGCAGGGGGTAAAAAGCTTATTGATCTTATGGGAAGCGGCGAAGCAGTCGAATGGAAGCTTGTGGGCGTGGGAGCGGTAACTTCATTTTTAGTGGGTTTGGCGGCAGTACATTTTATGCTGTCGTTTGTGCGGCGATATACGCTGTGGCCATTTATTTGGTATCGCGTCATTTTGGCGTTGGTAGTCTTGGGGGTATTCTCAATGTAACACAGAGGTAAAAATGCGCGCGTAGCCTTTGGCTACACGCGCATTTTTATTAAAAAGGTAGTGAGTGGGTTAGTGCGTTATCTTCTTTTTCTGTCCAGGCACTTGTATCAATAGGGATTTCGCGCTTTCGATACCCGTCTTTTATAAGTAGGTGTCCGTGTGCAAGAGCATATTCAAAAATTTCCTTCGTCACCTTCACATCTTGCTCGCAGTATTTGATAATGTCTTTAATATTTCCTTCACGCCACCATCGCACGGCTTGAAGCCCGTCGGCACTTTTTTTGCTACCAAGAGTCGCTTTGGCTACAGCATCAAGACGCACTCGGCGTCCGTATGACGTTCTAATATCTTCGAGAATATCGATACTTTTAATTTGAAAAAGATCTCCAGGATAATATTTATTAAGGAGTGGCACATCGAAATGATTACTATTGTAACCCACTAGAGCGTCGGCCTGTTCGATGATTGGCCATAGCGGCGAGAGGTCTTCGATAGTCGCCGTTGTGTACGTATCACTTTCGCTGTCGTAGAGTGTGGCAACCGAAATATCAAGATCAGTGACGTCGGTTGATTCTACTTCCTGGAAAGTATTTTGAGTTTCCAAGTCAAAAACAATATAGCGCATGTGCGCCATTGTAACATAAGGAAACGCCTGCTCAGGTGGTGTAGAGGACGTCGATGTGAGCAGGTTGTACTCGAGATTTGGTACTGTATGTCGGATGAAGACAGTACAGGGGCGCCTTACCTTTGCTCAATAATGGTATTGATGAGCGTCTCTAGTGGTCCGGTCCAAGATTCCTTACTTCCTAAATGTTTGAGAGTGTAGGTAGCTGTTTTAATTTCATCTTGGCCGACCACCAGCACGTACTCAATGAACTGGGCGTCAGCATGACTAATTTTCTTGCCGAGTTTCTTTTCACTGTAGTCGACGGCGGTATCAATACCAGCAAGACGGCACTCTAATGCGAGTGAGTGCGCTTTCGTAATCACCTCATCATTTTGTGTCAAGATTGCTAGAGTTGGTGATTGAAAATCTGAAGTCAGCAGGTGGTGACTCTCCAGAAAATCACGCATAGTAACGTCGCCCATGCCAAAGCCGATACCGCTTAAGGGATCATTGGTAAAAAGCGCAGTGAGATTGTCGTAACGGCCGCCGCCCATCATGGCACGATTGTTGTCTTTGTGAAGATCGACGACTTCAAATACCATGCCAGTGTAATAATCAAAGCCCCTGATCACAGTAGGATTAAATCGAATCTGTACACCAAGCACCTCAAGGTTGCTGATGGTTTCAAAGAGCCGTTTGTAGGCAGGGGTGTTTTTAAGTAGAGAAGGGAGTGCGTCTAGAGTGTCTGCATCCAAAAAGGCAAGGAGGGCCGTTTCGTGTCCTTCTGCAGACTGAATGAGAGCAGATGTAAATGTTTTTTTATCCATCTTATGCATATGGTCGGCGAGGCGAGTGATAGCCTGTCGTGCCGCTGGTGAAAGGGAAAGCTCGTCATAAAGTGCTTCAAGGAGCGCTCGGCTACTGACTTGTATCTCGTAATGAGTACCATTTTCCGCGCCGAAGTTTTTGAAGACTGTATCAGCCAATAAAAGTATTTCCATGTCAGCGGCGGCGCTATTGCTGCCAAAAATATCACAGTTGAGTTGCCAGTGTTCGCGCAAGCGACCACGCTGAGTGCGTTCGTAACGAAAGAGGTTGGGAATTGAAAACCAACGCACAGGAAAGGTGAGCTGCCGCTGCCTGGCGGCTACCATGCGAGCGACGGTCGGGGTCATTTCTGGTCTAAGGGTCACTTCCCGGTCGCCTCGATCAGTGAAAGTGTACGTCTGTTCATTGACCATCTCTTCATTGACGGCACCCTTACTCCGATAGAGCTCGGCGGGTTCAAGAATAGATGCGTCATAACGCTCAAAACCAAACTGTTGTGCGGTGTGGCTCCAGGTATCAAAAATGTATTGCTGAATCGCCATATCTTCAGGATAGAAATCGCGAACACCTTTATACGGCTGGGTAGATAGTTTTTTCATAAATTGATTGTAAAGAAGCTTGAGACGCTTTGCAAGCTAAAGGCCTTGTTGTCTTAAATTTTTCTCGCGTGCCGGCACTTCGGTGGAGATATTGTCTGCAAAGTGGATAATCTTTGATTTAATTTCTCTGGGTCGGGGCATGTAGTTGCTGGTAAATTCTTCATTACTACCGCCGGCTGTCTGGGCCTCGATAGTACCAAAATCGAGTAAGGTGGCAATAATACCATTAATCTCTATATTCATATCTTGCAGTCGCTCAAGCCGGAATGAGCTAATAAACCGCCGGAAAAAGCCTCGCTGATCCACTAGTATGATGCGTCGATTGGTAATCACCCATAGATCGAGATAGTAGTTTGTCCAGCTGTAAGCAAGCATCATCCAAGAGACCAGCATCCAAGTAGCAGCAAAAAAAAGTAGCAACGAGGAATACGTTTCGAGGTTGGGGAGCGTGACCACTCCCTGCGCGACTTTAAAGACGATTGAAAGGAGGAGTGGAGCTAAAAGTACGATGCCGGTTGCAAAAACGTCTTTCACTAACACAAACCAGTGCTTGCGGATGATTTCAACAATTTCCTCGTTTGGTTCGAGTTCAATTTTTTCAAAAATCATAAAAATGCAATGATACCCATGGTTGCTAAAAGTGGCGCGGCGCAAAGAAGATAAAGGGCAGTGGCGATCAGTGAGTGTCGAGTGTTGGTGCCGTACGATAGCCAGTGGTAAATAAGAAAGCTGCTGTAGATGGTAAAGATAATCAGAAATACGTAAAAAAAGAGCTGTAAGCCCGTGGTCATAAGGAGCTCTTGATTGAGCGAGAGAGTGCTCGTAGGCATGTAATTATTGTAGCACGAAGACAGTGTAGCGCTGAAGACCGTATTGGTCTTTTTGGGGAGTGACGAGGAAACCGTGTTGCTTAGCTTGAGTGTTTATGGCGCTGCTTTGTTCTGGTTCGTGCTCGAGCCAGAGCTGGCCCAGGGGCGCGAGCTTTGCTCGCGCCCCACTGATAATGCTCTCAATAATTTCCATTCCGTTTTCGCCGCCATAGAGTGCGAGGTGAGGCTCGTGATTTTTTACCGAAGCTTCTGTACGATCCAAGGTCGGATCGATATAGGGAGGGTTCGTGAGAATAAAATCATATTTTATATCCGGGATATGTGTGAACAGGTCGCTTTTATATAAGTGATAGCGGTCTGGTGAAATGTTGTTTTGACGACAGTTCTTTTCAATCGTTGGCAGGAGGCGCACGTCGATTTCTTCGAAAACGAAGTGCGCCACCTCAAAAAGCTTCGCCCACGCAAACCCCAACACGCCCCAACCCGCCCAAAGGTCGAGTACAAACAGAGCGACCACAGCACC
>CAZUWG010000001.1:96062-97568 GCA_964624165.1 uncultured Candidatus Saccharibacteria bacterium
ATTGCTACGATCTACACATAATTCAATCGAATTTGCGCCTCCTCTATATGCTTCGCGACCGCTACACCAATCGCGCCACTACCGGCGCAAAGGTCGAGTACTCTCTGAGCTACCTCAGCACCTTCACACATACTCGAGATAGGCCTTGCGCAGGCTGATTTTGCTTGGTCTGTCCCTGACGGAAAATCAGCCGAGCAGAGCACGCCGCTCGCTGGAAAGCGGCGATGCGTGTCTGGCGAGAGTATGTTTGAAGGTGACTGAAGACGCATCTCTTTTATTGCCTTTTCAACCCAATATTCTGTTTCAGTACGTGGAATAAGTGGACGCGCATCTAGAGAGATAGTGCAATCAAGAAACGGCACCTGGCCAATGAGGTAGGCGAGCGGTTCGCCGGCGCGCAGGCGCGCCAAGGCGGTGAAAAAAGCTGCGCTTTTTTCACCGCCAAAACCCTCCGCCAACAACCATTGTTCTTCTTGATTCATGATAATTAACATACCTGCATCGTTTCCTATTTACAAGCATCATACGCCCTGCTAGACTGTGCTTCGCTTAGTTTTTTAGGAGACAAAAAATGTCACATGACATTAGAAATGGTTTTGAGACAAAGTTCGATCGGGCACTCGCCAAGCCGTTCTTGGCGCTCGATTGGCTGACGTATAGTTTGCCGCGATGGGTCACACTTGCACTCACACGCAGAAAAAGAAAAAGGCGTCGTAAATGACGCCTTTTCTCATTTCTTGACATGACTGCTATAATGGAGGTATGACTGAAACACCAATGCTTGAAATCAAGCATCTCACCAAGGTTTACGGCAAGGGATTAAAAGCAAACACGGCCGTTGACGATATTTCTCTTTCCATCCCGCGCGGCAGCTTCTTTGGGCTTTTAGGTCCAAACGGCGCCGGCAAAAGTACTACCATTCACTGCATTACCGGGATTGCTCAGCCGACGGCGGGGCAGATACTCGTAGATGGCATTGATGTGGTGAAGGAATACAAGCTAGCGCGTACTAAAGTGGGGTTATCACCACAAGAATTTAATGTTGACGTTTTCGCTACGACCGCGCAGCTGATGGACTTTATGGGCGGGTATTATGGTATCAAGAAAGACGTGCGCCAAAAACGCATCAATGAGCTGATTGCGCGCTTTGATCTTGAAGAGCATCGCGATAAAAAATTTCAAAAGCTTTCAGGAGGTCTCAAACGTCGCGCTATGCTCGCTCGTGCGCTCATACATACACCGGAGCTGCTAATTCTCGATGAGCCTACGGCTGGTGTCGATGTGGAGCAGCGGCATGACCTGTGGAATTATTTACGTGAAATGAACGAGCGCGGCAAAACCATCATTCTCACTTCGCACTATCTAGAAGAAATCCAGGAGCTATGCAATGAGATTGCGGTCATCGACGGGGGAAAGATTGTCGCCGAAGGCACTAAGGAGGAGTTTATGAAAGATGGAAAAAGCGTCGAGGAGACGTACTTGGAAATTACTAAAAAGAAATAGTAA
>CAZUWG010000001.1:97668-99914 GCA_964624165.1 uncultured Candidatus Saccharibacteria bacterium
AAGCGCACCTTTCGCGTAGCCACGCAAACATTGGTGGCGCCGGTGATGTCGGCGGCGCTCTACATTTTTATTTTTGGGACGGTGATTGGAAGCAAGATCGAAGAGATTGTAGGTGTCCCCTACATCACTTTTGTTTTCCCAGGGGTTCTTATGCTCTCCATTGTCAACGCGGCTTTTGGAAGCGCCTCATTCTCACTCTTTTTTATGCGGTGGTCGAAGGCAATCGAAGAAATTTTAATTGCGCCGTTTTCTTATATTGAAATGATTATCGGTTTTGTGGCGGGTGCTATTTTTCGATCTTCGTTGGTGGCGATTTTGATTCTTGGCGTGGGGATGCTGTTTGACGCTGTATCTTTAGTGTCACCACTGGCATTTATCTTTTATGTGGTAAGCATCTCTAGTATCTTCGCTTTACTCGGTATCTTGGTGGGATTGTGGGCAGAAAGTCCTGAGCATCTCCAGGTCCTGAATACCTTTGTGATTACGCCACTGACATACCTGGGAGGTATTTTCTATTCAATCACTATGCTTCCGGAGACGGCGGCAAAGATTACGGCATTTAATCCGTTCTTCTATTTTGCTGATGGTATCAGGAGCAGTATGATTGGCGTGAATGAAGCCAGTGGAAGCTTTGGGGCACTTTTGACACTCGGAATTTTATTTGCTCTCCTTACGATCGTCATTCTGCTGTTTCGCCGCGGCTGGAAAATTCGGTATTAGGATAAAGTTTAGCCCGGCAATCAAATTTGCCGGGCCTTAAAATTATCTGAGGGTTACTCTTGTCTCTTTCCTTCTTCACGCTCTCTAGAAGAGCTGCAGAGACTGATCGGCCTTCTAGCTTCCTTGGTGCTACGGGCAGTAGTGTGGCTATGGCCACAAACCAGACGCGTCCGTCCAGTGGCGATCATACTGGGAATATGATAGCATATCCAAAATATTTGTCAAGTCTTTTTTAAGTATCGGTATTCTACCACTGTCCGCTTATCGCTATTCCTTTATTTTAAAGCGCGCTTCGCGCGGTTGTTTGGAGAAGGCTTTAAAAAACGGCGGCGGGTGAATAATTAAAAAATGTTTTGCTTTTTGATGAATGTCGTCCACAAAGGGCGGCCGCGTAGCGGCCGTCCGTGCGCTACAATACAAGCATGGATAAAAAACAAGAAACTCTAGAGACAATTGCCGCGTCTCTCGTAGCAGACAAAAAAGGTATCTTAGCTGCGGACCAGAGCGCTGGCACCATTGACAAGCAGCTTGAAGCAATTGAGGTTGAGGCTACTGCAGAAAATCGCCGCCGCTACCGGGAGTTACTTTTCACCACTCCTGGTCTGGAGAAATACGCGACGGGCGTAATCCTGTACGACACCACTATCCGCAACAAAGCGAAAGACGGTACACCGTTTGTAGATATTTTATTAGGAAAGGGAATTGTACCAATCATTAAAGTGGATAAAGGTACTGTCGCCTTTGACGGATTTCCTGGTGAGGTGGTGACTCAAGGTCTTGATGACCTTGATGCGCGTTTTAAAGAATACTACAGCATGGGTGCGCGAGCGGCAAAATGGCGTACGGTCTTTACGATTGGGGATAAAACTCCGTCGCCACAACACACGTTATTTAATTGTCTTGGGACAGCTCGCTACGCTAAGCTCGCACAAAAGAATGGCATCGTGCCAATTGTGGAGCCTGAAGTGCTTTATAACGGATCACATTCGCTTGAAATGGCTGAAGAGGTCACTACGAAGGTGCTAAAGAAACTCTTTGAAGCCCTGGAATGGATGAAGGTGGATCTCTCTGGAGTGATCTTGAAATCTAGTATGGTGTTGGCAGGAAAAGAGCATCCCACACAATCTTCACCAATTGAAGTAGCGGCAGCGACCGTGCGCACCTTTACCTCTGCGGTGCCTGAGCGAGTGCCGGGTATTGTCTTTCTTTCAGGTGGGCAGACGCCAGAGCAGGCTACGGCCAATCTCAATGCGATTGCTCGTTTAGAGCAAGATGAAGATGGATTGCCATGGAAACTTGCGTTTTCATTCTCTCGCGGACTTGAAGCGCCAGCTCAGCAAGCTTGGGCGGGTAAGGATGAAAATATCGAAGCGGCGCAGGGGGCACTTTTAAAGCGTCTTGAACTCAACAGCCTCGCTGACGTTGGTGCATATAGTAGTGAAATGGAAGACTAAGATGGGGAAATAACCAAAAGGCGGCCGCGGCGCCGCCGCGGATTTGGTTTTTAATTTGCGTGTAAACCGTGT
>CAZUWG010000001.1:99924-100738 GCA_964624165.1 uncultured Candidatus Saccharibacteria bacterium
CGTTGGTTGATTTTTTTATTTAATTGTAATACATTTTTGGTAAAAAAACCACCCGGGGGCCGCCCCGCGGCCGCCTTTTGGTTATTTCTTTTGCTTGTACACGGTGTGTGTTTTGGCAATAGGGTTGTATTTCTTTTCCTCGTGTTTTTTGCTCGGGTCCTTTTTGTTTTTATTATTGAAGGTAGTGTAGTACACATGACCTTTGCCGACGCCTGTGGCGTCGCCTTGCGAGACGAGTTTTATGAGTCGATCTTGTGACATAGTGGCGCTATAGTAGCAGAAAGGTACCAGAATGGCAAGTGGTTTTTCGTGCCTGTAATACTAAAACCTTTTTTGCCAAACACCAAAACCAAAAGGCAGTGGTTGGTAGCGGCCAAGGTGAGTGCGGTGAATACTGTACGCAAGGCCAGTAGTGCCGGCTGCTTTTGCTATTTCTTCTGCCAGAGTCCGCATGTAGGTGCCACTACTGGCAATACAGGAAAAGGTGGCGATAGTGTGCTGCTCTGGCTTATTGCTGGCAAGTAGCTCAGTCCAACGAGCGAGGATTTCTGCTCGGCGAAAGTCCCGTCCGAGCGCTTTACTTGTGTCGGTAACTGGAGTAATGCTCGATATTTTTTGTTTGATGTCTTCAAGTATTTCGACAGTGTTTTTTGTTTTGGTATGGGTGAGCGAAAGATCGTGCACCACCGAATCTTTTGTAGGAATAACTATCTCAGCGAGGCGGTCTTCAAGTGTCCATTGGAAAAGAGGTTTGCCACTGACGGTTTTTGAAGAGAAGTGTGGATAGGGAAGTGTAATAGGGCCTGTAAGGGTA
>CAZUWG010000001.1:100748-101513 GCA_964624165.1 uncultured Candidatus Saccharibacteria bacterium
ATGCTATTCATGGGGCGGTTTTTTTATCTGTTGGCTTTTATTTGTGCTTCGCACATCTCCGCGCTGCCGCCTCTTTTTGCTAATCCAAGCACGTCACCGCTATCAGAAGAGAAGCCACACAGCACCTGAAACTCATATCGTTTATCAAGTCCGTGGTAGCGCGCTTGCTGCTTACACTCTTCGCCAATCAGGATAAGGAGTTTACCCGAGGCCATCGGGTCAAGGCGTCCGGCATAGGCGAGCGGAACATCCGCATACTGCGGATGTTCCGCTCGCCACGCTTCTGCGCACTCAAGAGGTGTCTGGCCGACAAATTTTTCTAGCACTACATAGCGTTTCATAGCGCTACAATACCATGTGAGATAGAGTAATGAAAAATGGAAAGGGCGGCACGAATAGAGTTCGCGCCGCCCAAGGCTTCTATGCAAGCATTTCTCTCGGAGCAATGAACTTGCACCCATTGTTCCAGACATTGATATCAAAATCCATCCATCTTAGCCATTTGCCGTCGGCAAAGACATACTGAGCCATGTCTCCCTCGTGAACCTTGAGAAGATGGAGAGACCAGTCACTTTCTGAAAGTGGATGAAATGTGACGATGCAAATACCTGACACTTTCTCCACCTTTTCTATTACCCAGTGCTCAAAGATGAGTTGGGACACTGCTTCTTCGGTGGTGGTGAGTGTGGTGTCGCTCGGCTTGTAGCAAATTGGGGTATCGCTGTAGACACATCCATCCTCATCGACCAGCTCATCGGCATTAGC
>CAZUWG010000002.1:0-82752 GCA_964624165.1 uncultured Candidatus Saccharibacteria bacterium
ATCGCCATTGACATTAGTAAATAAAAACTGCAGTATATAACCAATGAAACAAATAATTATTGTATGTATGCTGGCTTTGGGAATGGCTGGTATCGGGGTGAGTGAAGTACGAGCGCAAGAGGTGGATCAGGACATTACACTTGAAACACGCTCTGATGCAGAAATCCGCGAACAAATTCAGTGGATTATTAATCATCTTCAGATTGTGATCGCTCAGCTTGAGCAAGAGGCTGATATCAAGAGTAAGTTTTTTGTTGTAAAGATCGACAAAGATACGGTTGTAAATACTTATACAAAGCACATTTCTCGTGAGGCTGCACAAGAAGAGTGTGAAATGTATGCGTATCACCCAATCAATATGTGGCGACTTATCACCTGTACTTATGAAGATGAGGTGATGTACCGAGATGTCTTTATTGCGGGGTAATAAGCCGCATTAAAAAGTAAAGAGCGGGGCATACGCCCCGCTCTTTACTTTTTATAGTAGTCTATGCAATTGGGCCACCTCTTCTTTTGTGAGTTTGCGGTATTGGTTGGGTTTTATATTCCCGAGCTCGATATGGGCAACACGAATGCGTTTGAGTGACTGTACTTGATAGCCTAAGGCTGCGCACATACGCCTGATCTGGTGCTTTTTCCCTTCAGTGATCGTAAGTAAAAAACTCATGGCCCTAAGGCGCTTGGTGGTGGCTTTTTTTGTATGATAACGCTCGATTTTGACGCCGCGCTCCATGGCGTTGAGAAAGGTGCTGGTGACCGGTTTATCGACCGTAACCTCGTACTCTTTTTCAATGGCATTTTCAGGATCAAGGAGCGGGGCAGTGAGACGGCCGTCGTTGGTGACAATAAGAAGACCTTCAGAATCTTTATCAAGACGTCCGATCGGAAAAACGTCAGTCAGTCCAAAGTCGGCTTTGAGTCGTGTCTTGATATCAGTCTCGTGCTGGGCAGGAGAATGTGAAATAATGCCACGTCCTTTGTAATACGCCAGGTAAACCTTATCCTGCGCCGTGTCCTTACGTACCTCTATTTTTGCCGTGGCCGGTACTTTTTCGCCTAGAATGGCCTTTTTTCCATCAACAAAGACCACACCTTCTTCTAAAAGGCGGTCTGCTTCACGACGGCTGGCGAAACCAAGCTCGGCCAGGCGCTTATTAATACGGATGAGTTCAGTCATAGATTTGATACTGTCGCTGCATTGTGCTAGTATTCGCGAATTATGTCAAGTAATCGAGTCTATGACGTCATCGTAATCGGTGGCGGTCCAGCAGGAATGATGGCCGCAGGCCACGCAGCGCTTCGTGGGAAGCGGGTGCTTTTGGTAGAAAAAAACCGGGTGCTTGGCAAAAAACTCTCGATTACCGGCGGCGGACGATGCAATATTCTAAACGCCGAACCAGATACGCGCACACTCTTGGCAAATTATGGTGACGCGGCGAAGTTCCTCCACTCGTCATTTGCACAGCATGGCATGCAGGATTCTTGGGATTTTTTTCATAAACTCGGACTCCCGCTTACTGTTGAGGCGAAAAAGCGTGCCTTTCCTTTGAGTCAGTCAGCAGAAGATGTGACGCAAGTTATGCGGCGCTTTTGTACTGACCAGAATGTCGAATTAAAGCTCAAGACCAGAGTCGACGGACTCATCTTCGAAGCTGGGGTATTGGCCGGAATAAAGACCAATCAAGGTGACTTTAAAGGACAGACGTTTGTGCTTGCTAGTGGCGGTTCATCGCATCAAGAGACAGGTAGCACGGGTGAAGGTGTCTCATGGCTTTCAGAGTGCGGCCATACAGTACATGATGCAAATCCAAATATCGTGCCGCTTACGGTCAAAGACGAATGGGTCAAAACCCTTTCAGGCACGTCGCTGTCGTTTATGAAGATTACCTTCTACCACCCTGTGGATAACTCGCGCATCACCAAGACAGGCAAGCTTTTGTTTACGCATTTTGGCCTCTCAGGACCATTAATTCTTAATGTAGCGCATCAGGTAAAGCAGTATCTCGACATCGGCCACGTAACTGCCGCCATTGACCTTTATCCAGACACTGATTTAGGGACAGTACGCCAGCGTATCTTGGGGACTTTTGAACAGCACAAAAACAAAGATGTGAAGAATATCATAAAAGATCTGACCCCTGCGGGTATGAGTGAAGCAATACTGAGCCTTTTGCCGCTTGAAATGGTAGAGAAAAAAGTACATAGCGTCACCAAGGAAGAGCGACATCTGCTAGCCGATCTCCTCAAAGGCATGCCGCTTACGGTGAACGGCACCATGGGTATGGATTGGGCGGTCATAAGCGACGGCGGCGTACCTCTTGAGGAGGTGGATACCAAGACCATGCGCTCAAAGAAGGTGGAAAATCTTTATCTCGTTGGCGACACACTCCATATCAATCGACCCTCCGGCGGCTTCTCTTTACAGCTCTGTTGGACGACAGGTTTTGTAGCAGGAAACAATTTGTAGCACTGTCAACTGTACGACTTTCATTTTTAGGCGTAACGTATAGGTAATAACATGTAGGCGATGGGTCTACGGTTGGGATTGTGGGTTACCAATGTTACACGAGTAATTTATTTACCTATGAAAAACTATATAAAGAAGATGACCTCGCTCATGACCATGTTGGCCATAGTGGGGAGTTTTGTGGTGGTTGATGCGACGCCAGCACTGGCGGCAAGCATTCCTATTTCTCCGACCAGTCACGTTGATATTGTTGGTGGCGGTGAAGGGGTGAGTACAGCAGATGCAAGCGGCTTTGAAAATCTAAATCTAAATTTTGATTATGATATTAACGAACTCGAAGCTCAGGGTGATACCTTTGAGTACGGTTGGCGGACTACTGGTGGTGTAAATAATATACTTGGCACAATTGCCGGAGAGACAAATGCCGGCGGTGTTCCTGGTGCCAACGAAATTGGTTCAGTCACTATTGCAATTACTGACGTTGCTGCGCAAGCTGCAGATCTAGAAATTTATTTTAAAACTAATGGAGGAAGAAATGATGAAATCACGATCTCAAACATTTCTTTAAGCGGTGATCTGGCCACCACTCCACCAGCAGATCCGATCACTGAAGACACAACCCAGGACCCGATTAATGATGACCAAACACCGCTTGGCGCAGGTGAAAAAGTAACGCTTTGTCATGTGGGGGAGCAAGGAGTAAATCCACATGCAATTTCGGTTTCATTTAATTCAATCGTAAATGGTAGCGCGCATGCAGGTGCGAGCCACAACAGCGATATTATCCCCGCCTTCTACTATCAGACAACTCCCCAGTCGTCGGTAGAATTTTACGCAGGCCGCAACTGGGATGCTGCAGGATATAGCGATTGGCAAGACTGTGCAAAAGAAGGAGTGATTGATGAGGATGATCTTTTTGCTTACGTGCATTTGACAAAAGTAGTGACCAACGACCAGACGGTAGATCTTTCGCTGTTTACACTCACGGTCAATGGCGAGGACTTTATCAATGGCCAGATTGTCACGATTCCCGTCACGCTCGACGCACCGACTGAAGTAACTGTGACCGAGACAGCCATCCCTGAGGGTTATGAACTCGTGGGTATTGAGTGTGTGCTTGGGGAGCAGGTATTTACTGGTACTGAAAGCGTCTCTTTGATGCTTACAAAAAGCAATGTTCCAGATTGTACCGTGACCAACCGTAAAATAGGCGACACGCCAGATGTCTATGTCTCAAAGTGTCTAGCTCCAAATGACAATCTTTTAAGTAACGCATCATTTGAAGATCCGGTGGCCGACGCTAATACTGTCGGCGGTGGTATGTGGGAGATCTTTGCTAGCATTCCTGGCTGGGCTGCAACCAACGGAATTGAAATTTGGAATAACATGTTCCAAGGTCCTTCTGATGGTGAACAAAATGCAGAGCTCGACCCAAATCAGTCGACCAAAATCACCCAAGACGTTGTGACGGTACCAGGGACCGTGTATGAGCTTCGCTTCGACTTTGCCGGTCGCGAAGGTCGCGACGCAACAGAAAATCATGTGATTGCGGGAGTCAACGGACTTACACTTATAGATGAAGCGACGGCTGATACCGACTGGGTGACCTACGGTCAGACTTTTACCGCCACTACTTCTACTACCACTGTAAGTTTTGAAGATGCGGGTATTTCAAATAGCTTCGGTACGCTGATCGATAACGCAGTGCTTTGTGTCGTTGAAGAGCCAATCACAGAACCTAAGACATCGACGGTAACGATTTGTAAGTATGACCAACACCAAACACCTTTGTCTGCTTGGCAGCTTGCGCTTATGGGAGACGAAGTCGCGACGCATGAGTTTCTAGTGGATGGAAGTGCCCAGCAGTTGAGTGTTGTTCCGGCTGGAAGCTATGTGCTCAAGGCGGATGGCGCATACGAATACCGAGGCAGTACCGGCCTTCTCGCTGACGCGCGTTTCTCTGAGCGGATGGCAGGCGACGCAGGCTTTGGCACGTATCCATTCCAGCCGTGGCGTATTACCAATCCAGCTACAGGTGGATTGGCCGTTTCTGTTGATGGAGATGAGGGTGCGCTCTGGGGCAGTATGTATAGTGCTCTTCATGTGTACTACGGCGGCATTACGCACGCTGCAAACGGAGACATCGCACTTTCGATGTATGATGACAATTACACAGATAATGTCGGCACAATCGATCTGACGCTCTATGAGGGCTACGCTGGAGCAACTGGCTCAGATGGTTGTCTTACCTTCGAAGCCGTGCCTTATGGCAACTACGTACTAGATGAAGTGTTGCCGCCGGAATGGGAAAACATAAGTGGTCTTGGTAATGTCGTGGTGGATGACGCAACGGAGTCATTCACGGTAGTCAATCGTGACCCAAGTATCCCCGTTGATACGTGCGAGGTTGGGTTTACGGTCGACTTTGGCGACGATACCACTGTTTTTGGCTATCAAACCACCGGCACCACGGCCGGAGCATTTACGGTTCGTGAGATTCCTGGTGGTTATGAGGTGGCGCTACGAGAAAACGCAACTAATGACGATCGTGTAGCGGCCAACGGTATGATTTTCTTCCAAAATGCTGATCTAAGCGGCGCAGTGATCACGAAAGGAACCGGAAATGACAAATTTGAAAATGGCAGCGGTAATACCGAGCTCGACACCGCGTCGATTGTCGGTAACGCAATTGAATTTGATCTCCAGGTTACAAATGCAAATGACGTCTTTACTATTACTGGCATTGAAAAAGATTGTGAGGTGCCAGACGTACCAAGTTTGTGCCGGTTGCCATTTATTGTGACGTTCGGCGAAGACTCACATGAAACAAGCTATAGTACGGTAGAGGGTACTGAAGGATTGGTGATTTCTGAAGTCTCAGGCGGATATCAAATCGCTCTTAATGATGACGATCGAGGCGGTGTATATCGAGTGTACGGTACTATCGTTTTCCCTGAAGGGGTTGATCTAAGTGGCCTGACACAAGTAGAAACAGGAGGCGATAATGGACTTGAGCAAACACATTCGCTTTATCCAGATATCTTTACCATTAGTGGAAATGTGATTACGTTTGATTTCAACGTCAACGGCGCAAATGATGAAATCACCATCACCGGATCCGCCCTCTATGGTCAGGATTGCGATACTCCGCCAGAGATGTGTTACCTGGATTATGTTGTCACTTTCGATGATGAGTCTGACATCACGACAGAGATTGTGGCTGGTGAAGGCGGCCTACAAGGGGCAGGGGAAGGAGTCTTGATTGTAATGGAAGATAATGGCCAGCTGACTGTGGCCTTTATGCATCAGTCCGATAACGCATTCCTTCGCGCTAAAGGCACCATCACTTTCCCGGTAGGGACGGATCTCTCAGGAGTAACGTTTGCAGATGTTGCGCCGTACGATGGTCTTGAGTTTGGTAATGGATTTGCTTTCCCAGACACATTTGAAATCGTCGGCAACACACTCGTGTTTGATCTTTATGTCACCAGCGGTGATGATGTCCAAACACTGATTGGTGACGTGATCTACAACACAGAAAACTGTGACGAAGGAACCAATGAAGAAGAGGAGGAAGAGGAGGAAGAAGACACTACTCCCACAACTGGTGGCGGAGGAGCGGTGGTCTATGGCGGTGGTGGAAGTAGCAATAACAACAATGATGACGATGACGATAATCAAGGACGTGTAGCGGGAGACAGCATCACGCTTGAGGATGTGATCGATGAGTTACGAAAGCGGATCATTGAGCGATATGGTGTGGGAGGATCGGTGCTTGGTGAACAAGTATCAGTAGTGCCATTTGGGGCACCAAACGCTGGAGCAGGTGGTGCGGTTCCCGTAGCAGTCCCTTCATTCTTCTTTGCCCAGTTTGCAAATGTGACACTACGTCGTGATGTTTGGTAGGTTTACAACACAAGGCAGTGGTCGCCCCTTTTGGTGGGCGGCTTTTGCCGTTTTTGTGGCACTGGGGATTTGGCTCTTATGGCATAACTCGGCTGAGGCGCCAACATCTCAAGACATAAAATCGGCGGCCTCGCTTGAGGTATCACTTCCAAAGCGGATCGTGGTGCCGCGTGCTCGCATAGATGCTCCTTTTACTTCGCCTTTAGGGATTTTAGAGAGCGGGGAAGTGGAGGTGCCGGCGGGTTATGAAGAAGTCGGCTACTATAAATATGGGCCGACGCCAGGTGAGATCGGGCCTGCGGTAGTGCTTGGACATGTCGATTCTTTTGCAGGGCCAGCGGTCTTTTATTCACTTGGCGCATTAGAGCCGGGCGACGAAATCTTTATCGAGCGTGAAGATGGATCGACAGCCGTATTTTCTGTTGAGCGGCTAGAGCGACATTTGCAGGCAGGTTTTCCAACCAAAGAAGTATACGGTGATCTCTCATATCCAGGACTCAGACTTATTACTTGTAGTGGTGTGTATGATAACGGCCAAGCGCGTTATAGTCACAATCTCATCGTTTTCGCGCGCCTGAAGGAAGTGCGGTGATGCTGTGCCCGAAGGGATGTCGCTTCGCGACATCCCTTCGGGCACACCAAATTGACATTATCGCTTTAGTATGTAATAATTTACGCATGAAACGCTGGCTTCAAAAACATGTCATTCCTCATCAAGGAAACGATTTTCAACCCACCATTCTTCAAAAGGCAGCCATGGGTGCGATGCTCGGCTTGGTGGTGGTGTCATTTGTGGCAGCGAGTGCGCAATCTTTACTTTGGACAAATTTTGAGTGGATGGTATCGGCAGTTTTGCCAGCCGTCATTGTTGAAGAAACCAACTCAGAGCGTACCAGTGGAAGTGCTAGAACGTTGCGTCGAAATGAGCTCCTCGATCGTGCCGCAACGCTTAAAGCCGAACATATGGCACAAAACGGCTACTTCGCACACTATAGTCCTGACGGCGTATCGCCATGGCACTGGTTCAATCAAGCCGGTTATGCTTTTGTTCATGCAGGTGAAAATCTGGCAGTGCATTTTTCTGATTCTGAAGAAATTGTAGACGCCTGGATGCAATCACCGAGTCATAGGGCAAACATTATGAACGCTCAGTTTTCTGAGATTGGTATTGGTGTAGCACGCGGCGAGTTTGAAGGTTCGGAAACAATTTTTGTTGTGCAGCTTTTTGGTACGCCAGCGGCGGCGGCCTTTGCGCCCGCACCCACTACTCCATCTACAGTGACAGTAGTAAGCGAGCAGGTGGAAGAAGTGCCGGCCCAAGCTGCCACTCCAGCGCTTGAGGTGACTCAAGTCGCGAGTGCTAATGAGACAGTGAGCGAGGAGGAGGTGATGGTAAAGGCGCCCTCAAGCCAGCTAGCGCCACCACCTACGCAAGGCAGTGATGCCTTTGTTGAAGTACGGGAAACTGCTGCTGCAGTAGAGATAGCGGGAGATGATACGGTCCTTCAAGATACAACGCAGACACAATCTCAAGACGCCACTTCACGCTTTAGTGAGACTATTACCACAAGCACCGATGCGGTAATTGGAGCTGTAGATGAAAATGAGCCACGAAGTGGACGCGGTGCGGTGCAGTTTGGTTTTCTTACTTCGCCACAGACAGTGTTGCAGCTGTTGTACGTTATACTCGGCATATTTGTCGCACTCACCCTCGCGCTTTCAGCAGTAATAGAAGCTCGTCGGCAAAAACCGCTTCAGATCGCTTACAGTGCGGGTTTGGCGTTTGTAATGCTTGGGTTATTCTACCTTCATACGTTCATTACTTCAGGAGTAATCATCGCGTAGTCTATGCCTGAATTGCCCGAGGTAGAAACGGTACGGTTACAACTCAAGTCTCGCATTATCGGAAAGTCTATTGCCGAAGCGGAAGTCTTTCACTCAAAGACGGTCATGCACGACGCTTCTTTCGCGGAGAAGCTTCGCGATAAAACGTTTGCAGATATTTCGCGGGTTGGAAAACTCTTAATTTTTTCATTTGAAAATGAAACAGATTTTTATGTGTTGGCACACCTAAAGATGACTGGTCAATTCTTTTATATTAGTGAGGAAGACGAGGTGGTGGGCGGCGGCCATTCGCTTGATGATAAAAGTATTTTAGATGGCGTATGGCCACATAAGCATACTCGGGTTGCACTTTATCTCAACGATGGATCAGCCCTGTATTTCAACGACATGAGGTTGTTTGGATACTTCATGGTGGTCAGTAAAACTGAAAAGGATAATAAGGTAGCGACTTTTGGCCCAGAACCTCACGCCGATACTTTTGATGACGAATCATGGTTGCTAAAGGTACGTAAAAGAAAGACAAGTATTAAGGCCGCTCTTCTGGATCAAAAACTGATTGCTGGGTTAGGAAATATTTATGTCGATGAAGCATTGTGGGCGGCAGGTGTCGCTCCTATGCGAAAGGCAGACACGCTCACGCTTGACGAGACGTTGCGTATTCGTAAAGCAGCAGCCAAGGTACTTAAAAGCGCAATTAAGGCAGGAGGCACTACTTTCAGCACCTTTAAAGACACCTATGGAGAGACGGGTGCATATATAAAAAAGCTTAAAGTTTTTGGTCGACAAGGACAGACTTGCTCGCACTGTGGCGCAAAAATCGAAAAAACAAAAGTAGCCGGCAGAGGCACGCACTGGTGTGCCTCTTGTCAGAGTTAGACACCGCGCGGGCCGGCTTTCTCTAAAAGCCGGCCCGCGTGGCTACGCCTGTGCATAACTTAAATATAAAGATGGTATACTGTTTACATATTAGTTAATGCATTCCTACTATGATTACTCTCTATTATCGACCGACCTGCGCCTTTTGTCGCCGTGTAATGGCAGTCATAGATCGCCTGAAGCTTGAGGTAGAAATGAAAGACATTTCTGAGACAGTAGCTCTAGAAGAGTTACTGCAAGCAGGCGGTCAGCAGCAAGTGCCATATCTTATTGATACAGATCATGACGTTGCTCTGTATGAATCAGATGATATTGTCGACTTTCTCCAAAAAACATACGGCGCAGCTACTGCTTCTTCACGCCCAAGAGTCCATGTGAGCGGAGCGACGTGTGTATCATGCGAAGGTTAACCATTTAAGTGAAACGTGCTATGAAAATGATGAATTACAAGACCAACAATTTAGATGTCGACGAATTTTTACGAGCACTGTGTGAAAAGAAGTTAGAAACACTGCAAAAATTTTTCCAGGAACACCAAGAAGTAAGTGCTGACATCGAATTTCAACTTGAAGGGGCTAGTAACTCAGGAAAGCAATACAAGATAGAGGTCAATCTCACGATTGACGGACAGTTATATCGGGCTGAAGCTACTGAAGAAAGTTTTGAACAAGCAATCGATGAAGTACGTAATGAGCTTGATAAAGAGTTGCGTCGGGATAAAAGAAAGCGCACGAGTCTTATGAAAAGAGGGGGAAGGGCATTGAAAAATCTTTTACGTTTTGGCAAATAGTAGTCAAAGTAAAACACCACGCAAAGCGTGGTGTTTTACGTAAAGTACTGTGAAAAGCTGGTGGGTTTTTTCCCTTCAGGAGTGATGGAGTCAATCACGAGTTTGCCACTTTCTAGATGAGCTTCGTTGATCTTAAAACGTTTTCCATTGTGAAAGAAAAAAGTTCCAGGCCAGCCGCTTAAGCCCCGTATGAGTAGGAGCGCCTGTTCGGCCTCATCGCCTTTTGGTAAATTATAAGGATCAATTGAAAGTGCCCCCATATCTTTGGTAAGTTTTTTTGTATAGGTTGCTTCATCATGGTTTTGTGGACAGGGTGTAATTTCGCCCATAATCCAAGCAGGGATAGTCTTTGCTAGCAAAGTGCCGCCCTTGGTAGCCAGTGTCTTGTCAAGCATTAGGCCGTCGATTGGCCAGTGTGAAGGATTAATAGGATACACCTCTTGCGCTAAGAGCGGTCCGTGATCCATCTTTTCATCAAGGAGCATCACTGACACACCAATGCCATCGCGATCATTTTTAAGGATGGGTGTGCGAATCGGGCTCGGGCCGCGATAATGTGGAAGTAGTGAAGGATGCAGGTTGATTGTCTGGTGCGCCGGAAGAGCAATAAACTCAGCAGGTAAAATCTTGTTAAATGCCACAACGACAAAAAGTTCTGCGCCAGTGATCGCTTCCAGAAAAGTTGGTTCGGTGAGGGACGTTGGTTGTAATACTGGAATACCTTCAGCAGCAGCGAATAGTTTTGTTGGTGGTGGCGTGAGCACACGTCCGCGCCCACTTTTTCTATCTTCGCTCGTAACGACCGCTCGCGGGCGGAGATTGTGTTGTAATAACGTTTCCAATACCGGAACCCCGAGCGGTTCGCCGCCAAAATAAATAAAATCAATCATGTGTTAGTTAGCTTCATCTTTATGCCAGACTTTTTCTGCTCGGTCGGTAAACAAAATGCCGTCAAGATGGTCGACTTCATGTTGTAGGATTTGAGCTAGGAGCTGTTCTGCTTCTATGACGTACTCTTGGCCGTGCTCATCGAGGGCTCGCATGGTAGCTTTTTTGTGGCGACGAACTAGACCGTAGTATTCAGGGATAGAGAGACAGCCTTCACCGACCAGGCTAGTTTTTTTTGAAACTTTTACTATGGTTGGATTGATTGCCACAAATGACTCAAGTGAATCGCGATCAGTGCTCTGATCTTCTACCAAAAAGATGCGCTTACTGATGCCTATTTGTGGTGCAGCGATAGCGACTGCTACAAAGCCATCTACTGAGTAGGTTTTTAGTGCGGCTTTCATATCCTTTATGATTTTTGTTACCGTCCCAGTTTTGAACTCTTCGTCCGTCACTGCGTCTGCAATGCGATGGAGGGCTGGGTGGTTTTCGGGTACTAATTTGGCCATATGATACTGCTACTATAGCGCAACAGAGCTAAAAAATAAACTATACCAAACGTTCTGGATTGATCTCGACCCGCACATATGGCGGTAGAGTGCGTAGGAGAGCAAGGAGCTGCGTGTCTGGCCAGGCGGAGCGTTCGACGCGTAATAAACCACAACGGACGGTGCGGTCTTTTGTGCTTTGAGGGTTTGAATAAAAACGCATTTCATAGGAAGAAAGTATGCCTTTTAGCATGATTTCAATCTCCTGAACTTTTTCTTTTTTACCAACAAACATAACATGTACAAATATTACAAACGGTGGGTAGTGAAGCTTTTCTCGTAAGGCAATTTCTTCGCTGTAAAATTTTTCTACCTGTCCACTTTTCGTAAATTGGACTAAGCTTTCATCAGCTTCATGTTTGGTTTGTAAGTAGAGCATGTCAGTGGTCTTGTCGCGCAACGTCAGAAGTAACGCCAGCGCGTCCTCTTCAGAGCGCCAGCTTGGGTGGGCACGTATCGCCTCAAGAGACGTAACTATGGTACTGTCGACTGGTTCTGTTAAAGAGGGAAGTGTCATGGCGGTGCCAAGGAGTAGCGCTTGTTTGGCTTCTCTAAATTCCGCCATGAGCTGTAAGCGTTTACGTGGTGTGGTGGCGGTGGTGTGATCAAAGACTATGAGTGGAGTATCAGGAAAAGCATTCGCGAGCTGCTCTTTTATACGCTGTACCCCCACACCAAGCTCTTGTAGTTTCCATGAGCCACATTCAGTACAAACATCAAGGGCACGAATACGAGTACCTGTGACCGATACAAACCATCTTTGTTCCTCACCATTTTTCTCTGTTCTAAAAAGGCTATAAGGCGCTCCGGAATGAGGGCAACAAAAAATATGCCCGCAATCGCTGCATACGATAAGCGGCGCCAAACCACGCCTGGCGGCATAGATAAAGACGTGCTGCTTTTCCTTAAGAGCGTCCTTGATGGTGGAGATAGTTTTGTCGTAGAGAGGGAGAAAAGGCTTACGAGCTTTTTTGGGTGCGATGATGAGCTTCACGGAGCTGCTAAAAGCCAGTCGCTGCGCCGGCTCGTCTGTAGGCTCAATAAAGCCTTCTCTGCGGAGCCATTCGTCTTCTGTGTGAGGTAAGATGTCTGCGATGGTGAGCGAAATACGTTCGACCAAGGCGCGCGCCTGGGCGGCATCTTTGAAGTTGAGGTATGGTCGTTGTTTTTGCAAGTAATGTGAAGAGCGACTATGTTCGACAATAATCTGTAGCACATCCGCTCGTGCAACCGTCAGATGAGAAGGAGTGACCACGATTAATTTTGTGTGTGAGTAATCATCAAGCGAAGCGTACGCTGCAGCAAGCTGGCGCTTGGTTGAGCGGTGTGTTAAAAGCAGGGTCCGTTTCTCGATGCCATGTTTTAAGGCTTCAAAAAGAAATTCCGCATCAGCGTGCGTTGGCGCCATAACCAATACCGATCCTCGGCGAGCGAAAGTTTCTCGAATCGTTAGCTTGTGAGATTGTAGTCTCGTTGTAAAGGTGTCTTGTAATAAAGTCGCTCGGTAGGCGCTGTCTTCGTGAGGAATAGTGGTGCTGGATTGAGTATGCACGCCGGACAATATCTCAGCCGGGAGGAGGGCGGTATAGAGTGCACCCAATGGGTAAGGGTTACGTTTAGTAAGGGTTCTAGCTAGCTCGATGGTAGTGGGAGAAATACTTTGGGTGGCTTCTTGTGGTGGAAGTCGGCGCAGTCCAAACGAGGCTGCTTTGAGAGTCAGTTTTGAGAGAGGGACTTCATTTTGATCTACCACTAAAGCGCGCACGCTTTTCTTGCGAAGTGGAAGCGTGACTACTGATCCAAGTGCGAGACGCTGACTTGTGTAGTAGGAGAGAGGTTCGACGGGGGCGTTTTTTACTAAGGGAATTACTTCAGTGACAAACATCATCGTATTCTAACAAAGTTTGTAGAAAGCGAAAAACTTGCATAGATATAGCATATATGCTATATCTAAGGTAGAGTCCAATACATAGTGCGGCCTGATAATTTCATCACCAGATACAGTCGATATCTGGAACCGCAATACACCTATGTATGTTTAAAGCAATTGGACAAGTTATTTTATTATTTGCGCTACTACATGTGTTCCAAAACGCCTTCATCGCTTTTGAAAACGCAGTTGTCGCAACCTTTGAAGCGGTGGAGCGAAACGTCAATCGCACACCATAGCCGCCGAAAGCTGTATCATCTGGTACGGCTTTCTTGTGTTGTAAAGCATGCTACACTATCAGTAATGACACAGCAAAAAATCTTAGAGTATGGCTTCTTCTTTGGATTGTTAGCCGGGGTAGTGTATTTAGTAGGATCTATGTTGCTGCCGTTTGTGACATCACTTTCGCTGGCGCTGATTATTGCGACTATCTTTTTCCCGGTACATCGTCGGGTTGTAGCGCGAATGCCAAAAGAAAATGAGACCATCGGAGCGCTTATGTCCACATTGATTATTCTTTTGGTAGCAATTTTGCCATTGATATTACTTAGTGTCGCACTGTTTAATGAAGCACTTAGTGTGTACCAAGATTTACAGCGTGATTCATCATCGATCGCACAGCGGATTGCGGATGGTGAAGCACTTTTGCAGCAATACGTACCGACTCTTGAGCTCAATCTTGATACTTATCTACGACAAGGATTTGGTTGGGTGACAGCGCATGTCGGCAGTCTCTTTGCAGGTACCGCTTCAGCATTTTTTACTCTTTTTATTACGCTCGTGAGCGTCTTCTATTTCTTGCGAGATGGAGAAAAATTGCGGCGTTATTTGATCAAAGTAATGCCCTTGAAAGAAAAAGACGAACTTTTCATTTTTGCTCGTTTAGCACAGGCTATCCGTTCTGTGACTAATGGCATCGTATTGGTCGCGCTTATTCAAGGAGGGCTTACTGGCTTTGGACTCTGGCTCTTTGGGTTTGATAACACCTTTATTTGGGGAGTTGTAGCCGCTTTTGGCGCCTTAATTCCAAGCGTTGGTACTGCGCTAGTCTTTGTGCCGGCGGTGGCGTATCTTTTCTTCACTGGTGACACTGCACTAGCTTTTGGACTCGCTGCTTGGGGGACGATAGCGGTAGGGGCAATCGATAATGTGCTTGGTCCTTACCTGATGGGGCGCGGTAACGCGATTCATCCGTTTCTGATCCTACTTTCTGTCTTGGGAGGAATTAGCGTCTTTGGGTTTATTGGTTTCTTGGTTGGGCCGATTGTAGTCAGTCTCATGTTTGTATTGCTTGAGCTTTACTCTCAACATCTTGACGTGTCGGAAGGGGAGTAAGTAGTTTATACTGAAAGTATGCATGTTGATAAAGGTTTGATTGAAAGTATCTTAAAAGCCAACAATGTATCGATGGAATCCGATGATGATGAAATAAAGTCATTACTTTTTAGCGCTCGCTGGCATGAAGATGATGTAGATACTGCACTATTTGTATTACGAAATGACAAAGTGCAAAACAAACAACGAATTGATGCGGTGTATGACGAAGACTTTCGTCTACAAGACAGGATGCGCCCGGAGACTATTTCTGCACTGCTTGGCATTGATGTGAGCGATTATGATTTAGATCGTAAAGAATTCGGACGAGGTGAAAACGTAGGCACTATGGGCTTGATGGGTATGGTGTTTGTGATGAGCGCAGCGATTATTTTTTCGGGGTTGGTGTTGCTGTTATTTATGTTTGTCTTCAAGATTGGCATTTTTAGTTCAGCCTTGTAATATAAAGTGATGATTTCAGGCCTGCGTACATGCCTCATGGCGGTGACGATGGTGTGTTCAAGCGCCTTTTTGGCGTTTACTGTTACGAATTATGAAACACTCAAAAGTAAGTGGCAAGGGCCTGTCGAGGCTAAGACGATCATTTTTGCAGGTGATGTGTTTTTAGGTCGACAGACTGAGGAGAGGATTTTGCAGTATGGGGAATCATTTCCGTTTTTAGATATTGAAGCGGTCATCAAAAATTCCACATTTGCCGTCATGAATTTTGAAAGTGCGATTGCCGTCCCCCACAAAAAGACTCCCTACTATACGTTTCAATTTTCAACAAGTGAAAAAATTTTACCCTCACTGGCAGACGTAGGTTTTACTCATTTTGGACTTGCCAATAACCATGCCTATGACTATGGAAGCGAAGGGTATGAGAAGGCTCGGGAGGTGCTTGCTGATGCAGGTGTGGTATTTGGAGCTCCGCATGAACTCTCCACAACGTCGGTAGCAATTATCGAAGCAAATGGCGTTTCACTTGGACTCATTGGGATCTATGCGGTCGCGCGTATACCGTCAGAAGAGCAAATAGAAACCTTGCTCACTTCCGTCGCCACTTCGACTGATATGCAAGTGATTTTTGTGCATTGGGGAGACGAGTACGAATTAATTCATTCGGCTACTCAGGAGCGTCTCGCTCGGCTGTTTATAAAACATGGCGCCGATCTGATTGTGGGACATCATCCTCATGTTGTACAAGACATCGCTCTCTATGACGGTGTTCCTGTGGTTTACTCACTTGGAAATCTTGTATTTGACCAGTACTTTTCAAAGGAGGTGCAAGAAGGTCTGCTGGTGCGGCTGCAGCCAGGGAGGGCTGTGTTGGAGCTTGTGCCGGTGACCACGCTCGGACAACCAATGCAGCCAAGAGAAATGACAGAGACTGAGCGAGCTCGTTTTTTAGAGCAGCTGGCAGCTCGCAGTCAGGAAGCATTAAGAGAAGGGATATTAGCAGGGAAAATTACGTGGTAGCTTGCTATTTCGACATTAATATTTTAGTATGTCCATACTAATTTACGTATACTATGAAATTTAATCGTTTTGAAATTATTGGAGGAGCCGTCAGTATTGCTTGTATGGTACTGGCTCTTTGGTTGATTCGCGTCGAGACTACTAACACGCTTCTTTCTCAGAATGCTCTTGATTCACAAACTGCAGCTGTGTATGTGACTGGTGATGATCAGGCGGCACTTAGGGAAGCTTTTGACTCGGCTTCTAGTAGTGACGGCAGTCTTTCTCGGATGATTGTAAACGACGTCACAGTTGGCGAAGGGGAAGAGGTAAGTGATGGCGATGTGATTACTGTCCATTACAAAGGCATGCTGCAAAACGGACAAGAGTTTGATGACTCATACAATCGTGGAGAACCGATTACTTTTGAAGTTGGTGCCGGGCGAGTGATTGAAGGATGGGAAATGGGAGTGATTGGTATGAAGGTTGGTGGAGAGCGTATTCTCGTTATTCCATCTAGACTCGCATACGGTGCAGATGGGTACGGTCCGATCCCGGGTAACGCAACCCTTGTCTTCACTATTGAATTACTTTCAATTGCACAGTAGTAGCCTAGTAATGTCAAAGCCAATTTCTTTTGAAATCATCAAGCGCGGGCGAGCGAAGCTCGCCCGCGCTGGTGTTATACATACTCCATCTGGTGATATAGAAACCCCTGCTTTTGTAGTGGTCGGTACAAAAGGTACGGTAAAGTCTTTGAAGCCCGATGATCTAGAGCGATATGTTGGCAACCAGATTACACTCGCCAATACCTACCATCTATTCCTGCAGCCAGGAGATGATGTGATTAGCGCTGCGGGAGGTCTGCAAGCATTTTCAAATATAACCATGCCGACCATGACTGACAGTGGCGGTTTTCAAGTCTTTAGTCTTGGTGCCGCCTTTGGTAAAGGAGTGACGAAGTTTGCCAAAGGCGAAGTTGATGAGACGAAGGCGGGACTCAATGTGTACAGTAAGGAGGTGGCAAGTGAACATGGAAAACTTTGTGTCATAGACGAAGAAGGTGTGACCTTCACCTCTCACCTTGATGGCTCGATGCATCGCTTTACTCCAGAGCGTTCAATTGATATTCAGCATAACATCGGCGCAGACATCATTGTGGCTTTTGATGAATGTACCAGTCCAACAGCAGATTATGAATATCAAAAAGAAGCAATGGAACGTACACATCGTTGGGCTAAGCGAAGCATTATGGCGCACAAACATAATTATGAAGCCTTAAAGAAACAAGGAATATACGGCGTTGTGCAAGGTGGTCGTCATCTTGATTTAAGGCAAGAGAGTGCTCGTACTTTAGCGGCAATGGACTTTGATGGTTTTGGTATTGGAGGTTCATTTTCAAAAGAAGACCTCGGCGCTTCTTTGCGAGTAGTAAATGAAATTTTACCTGAAGAGAAACCCCGTCACTTGTTGGGAATTGGTGAGCCTGAAGATATTCTCTCTGGCGTACAGATGGGATGTGATACGTTTGATTGTGTGGCGCCCACACGAATCGCTCGCACGGGTACAATTTATCATGCTACAGAAGAAACAGACGAATATGGTCTGCCAAAAATTATAAAGCTCAATCTACTCAATCAAAAATTTATTTCTGATTTTTCCCCTCTCGATTTTAGTGAGAGTCCAATCGGTAGTCAGTATACGAAGGCTTACCTGGCACATTTATTTCGGGCGAAAGAAATACTTGGTCCGCATCTGGCGTCGCTTCATAACTTGTGGACGATTGTGAATTATACAAAGCAAGTGCGTACAAAGTTACTTGAAGGGGATTTGTAACAAAAAGGCGCGAGCGCAGCTCGCGCCTTTTTGTTAATTTGTATGTCGAATATTTTCTTTAAGGTTAAAGCGGGGGCGCACTTTTTTGCCTGGGTTAAAGATATCATCTGGGTCAAAAAGATGTTCAAGATTTTCAAAAACTTCAATCATTTTTTTGCTAAACACTTTATCAAGATGTGGTGTTCTGATGATGCCGTCATTGTGCTCGCCACAAATATTACCGCCATGCTCTACCGCCAGAGTGAAAAACTCTTCAGACATTTTTTCGATCAAAGTAGCGACTCCTTGTTTCGTAAAATCAATAAGCGGATAAAAGTGAAAATGTCCATTTCCTCCATGTCCGTGTATCGCGGCGGTCACATGATACGTACGTAGAAGCTTTTGGATACCTGACAAAAATGACGAGAGTGCTGCTGGTGGCACCGTCATATCTTCAAGAAAAGCCGCGGGTCGTTTACTCTCATCTTGAAACTTTGAAAGGGTATAACTAGCACGACGCACTTGCCACAACATCTCGACTTCGTAAGGATTGATAACAGATCTAGCCATCGTCCCTCCGGCTTGGCGAATTGCCCCAAGTACATTACTTGTGTTGGCAGCAGAATCCTCATCCAAAGTAATAAGAAAGGTAAATGCCGGAATCTTGCGTTTGTAGCGTACATGGTACGTAGTGTACATAGAAAACATAACGCGATAATACTCGAGCTTGCCGAGCCGGTCTTTAAAGAAAGCAGGGTTTTGTAAAGCAAGATCAAAGCTGAGTGCGTCAAAGACTTCGATATTAATCGGATTGTATTTAAGTGCTTCAGAGATCACTCTACTCGCAGTCGATAAGTCAAAAACCGGCACGACGATAAGAGATTGATGTTTTTCTATTGGCGTTGTCTTGAGAGAAATTTTTGTGATGATACCGATTGTGCCCTGACTTCCCGAAAATAGACGAGTCATATCGAGCTTGGCTTTTCCTTTCTTGAAGTCGGTGATACTTCCGTCAATCACATCCCAAAGCGCATAGCCGGCAGAGTTCTTTTTTGTTTTGGGCGTATTGGCACTGATTGTACGGCCGTGCGCACTAAGGAGTGATACGACCTCCTTTAGAATGTGAGCGTAAGCATTATCTTTTTTAATCAGGCGTTTGTATTCACTGTAGCTTAAGGGAGCGATATGGTAAGTGTTGCCATCGCTGAGTACTACTTCGAGTGATTCAACCCAGCTTGCCATATGTCCGTAGCGTAGAGAGTTTGGACCGGCGGCATTGTTGGCAATAGATCCTCCGACAGTACAGATATCTTTTGACGCAGGCAAAGAAGGTATGTAGACGTCATAACGCTTAAGGGCTTTTTCTACCGTTTGCCAGTATGTGCCTGGTAAGACTGTAATGGACACACCATGGCGGGAGGTCTCGATGGCTTCAATGCCATGAAGGTGTCTGGCAGTATCAATGACCACAGAGTCTGTCAGCGAACCTCCTGATAGACCTGTACCAGCTGAGCGTGGTGTGAGCGAGATGTGAGAAAAAAACTTGGTGTGCTCTTTAAATACCTGCACAGCAGTGGCGACATCTTTTTGTCGTTTGGGCGAAATAATAATTTGCGGAGTGATAGAAAAAATACTTTCATCAGTGCTGTATGAGGCGAGGGTTGAGGGATCATTTTCAATTTCACCAACAAAACCTGCTTCCCTGAGCTTTTGTTCAAGGAGAAGATGACCGAGGGGTTGTCTTATGGCTTGGCGACTAATTTCTTTGTGTGTCAGAACACGACTGGTTTTTTTTGCAGTGTGCTTATTTTTCGCTTGAGAAGCGTTCTTTTTAGCAGGAGTAACTTTACGAGCCGGAGCTTTTTTTGATGTTACTTTTTTTGATCGTGCGATCGGTTTTTTTTGCGCCGCACGTTTTTTTGGTGCTGTGGTGGTTGCCATAAAAGATCGTTTAATAATTACATTGTAACGTGTAAAGAAAGGTAGAGCTTGCTTTGTCCACACTAAAGCAAAAATTTTGAGGCGTCTTACTTGTGGTAGAATGCCCGTATGACTCAACCCGAAGCACTCTCTATTTTACAAACGGGCGGCAATGCTTTCCTCACTGGTGAACCTGGCGCCGGCAAAACATATGTCATCAACCAATACATTTCTTGGCTTGAGGCAGCCGGACTTAAAGTAGCTGTTACCGCCTCAACCGGGATCGCTGCGACGCATATAGGTGGTATGACTATTCACTCATGGAGCCGATTAGGACCTAGAGACTCACTCTCACCACAAGATCTGGATTACATTTTGCAACATGAAAAAACCGTTAAACGTATTCAAAATACGCACGTACTTATTATTGATGAAATTTCAATGCTGTCCGCTGAGTTACTAAATATGGTAGATCGCGTCTGCCGAGGAGCGCGCCATTCAACGGAATCATTTGGTGGTTTGCAGGTAGTGTTTGTCGGGGATTTTTTTCAATTACCACCCATTGTACCGCGCGGTGAGGAGCTTCATTACGCTTTTCAATCTCAGTCTTGGCGTGAAGCCGCGCCGCTGATTTGTTATCTTACCGATCAATACCGCCAAGAAGACGAACAGCTTCTTTCGCTTCTCCAGTCAATCAGAAAGAACGATGTTGATGATGATGCTTTTACATTACTGAGCGAACAAACTGATATCTCATATGTAGACATTGAGCCGACCAGACTCTACACACACAACCTTGATGTAGATAGTGTGAATGGAGCTGAGCTAGAAAAACTCTCAGGCACTTCGCGTACGTTCAAAATGGCCGGTAGTGGAAATAAAACTATGCAGCAGTCTTTGGTAAAAAATTGCCTCTCACCTGAGATACTTTACTTAAAGGAAGATGCTATGGTGATGTGTACTAAAAATAATTTTGAGGCGGGGTACGTCAATGGTACGCTCGGACGGGTGGTTGGTTTTTCTGGTATTGGTTGGCCTGAGATCGAGACGGCTGAAGGCAAACGCATTACTATTGAGCCGGCCACATGGGAGGTCATCGAAGACAAAAAGTCTCTCGCGGCGGTGGAGCAGGTTCCGCTTCGTCTGGCGTGGGCGATCACGATTCATAAGAGTCAGGGGATGTCGCTTGATGCAGCAGAGATAGATCTCTCAAAGGCGTTTGTGTTTGGGCAGGGGTATGTGGCGCTCTCAAGGGTGCGTTCTCTCGCTGGTCTTAAGATGATCGGAATGAGCCCAACTGCGCTTAGAGTAGATCCGAAAGTAGTGCAACGCGACGAAGAGTTTAGAATAAAAAGTGAAGAAGCCATAAGTACGTTCAGAGAACTTTCAGATGAAGAATTGGAAAAAATGCATAGATCCTTCATTCTTACTTGCGGCGGAACTTTTCCGACTGAGATACCAAAAGGTAGAGCCACCAGTTATGAAAGAATTAAAAAAGAGAGCACTTACGCGCAGACCAAATCTCTCCTTGCTGAAAAACATACCATCTCTGAGATTGCTAAGTTGCGCGGTATGAACACCACCACGATCTGGGCACATCTTGAAAAGCTTGCAAGCGACGGCGAGCTTAGTGTATCAATGCTGACACACTTAACTTCAGCGGTGTCGGATAATTACAAAGAGCAAGAAGAGCGCGTTTTTAAGGCGATTGAGGCATGTGGCGAGGAAAAACTAAAACCACTTTTTGAATATTGTAATGAAGAAATTGATTACGAGGTGATCCGTTTGGTGAGACTTCTGCACACACTTGAGTCTGGGGATAAGTAGTTTTCTTAAAAGCGGTAGTGCGTATAATTGAAGAAATGGGAACGTGTGCGCCTTGCGTGTGCGTTCTTTATTTTTAACAGTAAAAAAGTACTAGTAGTATGAAACAAACATTTGCTGGGGTAGTATTTGCTCTCCTTTTTATGACAGCGGTACCTGCTTCTGCACAAGAGACAACACCTGTGGTGATTGATCGTGAAGCCCTTATTGCGCGCATTAAAGAGCTGATTATCGAGCTTCAGACATTACAAGGTGAGGTAAAAAAGGTGCAGGAAGAAATCCGTGCAACATTGTCGGATTCTCTTCAAGAAGGCATGAAGCACGAGGACGTGCGTGAGATTCAGCGATTACTGGCGACTGACCCAGAGATCTATCCTGAAGGATTAACGACCGGATATTATGGACCTCTTACCAAAGAAGCTCTTAAGCGTTTTCAGATGAAGCATAAGCTTGAGGTGACTGGTGAAATCAATGAAGATACCAAACATCTACTTGAGGAATATCTGTCTGAAAAGTTTGGTGACAATATTCCAGCTGGATTATTGCGTGCTCCCGGCATCCAAAAAAAGGTGGAAATGAGATTTAAGGAAGGGTGTGAAAGTAAAAAAGGTATGGGACCATTGTGTGTCAAACTTAAACTTAAATACGAAGTAGAGGAAGATGAGAAAGACGATGATGATGAAGATGACGAAGATGAAGACGAGGATGAAGATGAAGATGACGAAGATGAGCAGGAAGATAACTAGTATTTAGACAACAAAGCACCCTCGGGATACCCGAGGGTGCTTTGTTGCTAGACAGTTATTATAAGACTAAAAAGAGTGATAAAAAGAGGCATTGCTGGTTTGAAAAAAGTAAAGTCTTCCCAAGGGCATCATGATTGAGATTTTGGTATACTAAAGTCTTAGCAGTAATTTTTCACCATTTATGTGGCACACATACCAAAAGCCGAGCGAGAAAGAGCTGGCAGAAACACTCGACCCTTTGGTGTATCAAGTGACGCAAGAAAATGTTACCGAACAACCGCATTCGAGTGCACTTAATAAAAATACAGCGCCCGGCATTTATGTCGACGCACTTTCTGGCGCGCCGTTATTTTCTTCAGCAGATAAGTATGACAGCGGCAGCGGCTGGCCTTCTTTTACGAAGCCCATTTTAAGTGACGAGATAGCTGAGAGAACTGACATAACGCTACATCGACCGCGCATCGAAGTGCGCGCGAAAACATCTGATAGTCATCTAGGGCACGTCTTTACAGATGGCCCGCAAAAAGAGGGTGGTATGCGGTATTGTATCAACGGCGCCTCGCTTAAGTTTATACCAAAAGAAGAGATGGAGGCGAAAGGATACGGTGATTTTCTATCGAAAGTATAATACAATGTCTGTATGTTACTTTCAGAAATTATTTTCTCTATCTTTACTTTGTGGTACACCAGCGCCATTGCACTTGGAGTTGGATCTTCCTCACTCGCGATTGCGGGTTTTTTGACGGCCATTGCAGACGGCAGTTTTGATGAAGGTGAACGTCGCATCATGGGAGTGATTTACGTATCGCTTCGGATTGCAATGGTAATGATTCTTTTCACTCTCAGTATTTTTTGGTGGTGGTATCCGAGTGCGCTTAGTACTGTCGATAAACAGGCTATCACAGTCTTTTTTCTGTTTGTGAATGCATTTTTAATGACCAAACATTACATAAGTGCGAAGTATGGTCCGGCGTTTCAGGCGGCAACTTGGTACACACTCGGGTTTGTGTTTACTATTGATGCTTTCGCACTCTTTTCAGTCACGATGCCGTTGTTTCTCATTTTGTACGCGGTCGATGTTATTTTGGCGGTCGTTATCGTAAATGGTTTTATGCGGTACTACGAAGAAAAGCGCCGTCGCAACAGGGAAGAAAGAGTGTAGTGTTGCAAAAGGCCAAAGTGTTCCACTTTGGCCTTTTTCGGAGGTTAGCGCAAGACCTCGCCTGGTTTTCTGTAGTACACGATTGGTATTAATACGAGTGTAATCACAACTGAAAAGATCAGCCCAAACATCACAGCAAATGCCAGAGGTGCCCAGACGGGATCAGCGTATGTAAGCGGAATCATGCCCAGTACCGTGGTAATAGTGGTGAGAAGAATCGGACGTAAACGATTGGTGGCGCCATCAAGCACAATATCAATATGCGCTGCTTCGGGCCGCTCTTTTCGCATTTGGTTCATGGTGTCGATAAGGAGGATTGAGTTATTTACTACAATTCCTGAAAGCGCAATAAATCCCATCAGCGAAGGGAACGAGAGAGCATTTCCTGTCAACGCAAGCCCAACCATAATACCGATAAGTGAATACGGCAAGATAGAAAGTACGTATCGAGTGTGGAGGTAAGAGTTGAATTGCAGTACTAAAACACAGACCATAAGAAGTACGCCCGCCACTAGCGCGGCAAACATTTCCATAAAAGCTTTATTGGTTTCATCAGCTTCACCACCAGTACTGACGGTAATGTTGTCAGAAAGATTTAGTTCATTTTCAATCTTATCAAGTAGGGTTGCTGTTATCTCAAGGGCGTTGCCGTCCTCGGTCACTTCGCCTTGTAGAGCAATGACGCGTTTGCCACCTTCGTGAGTGATGACTTCATTTGAAGACTGAAGATAGATGGTCGTGATCGAGGACAGCGGTACCACGCCATTTGGGGTGGCTATTTCCGTCCTAAGTACATTGTCAATCGTCGTCTCGTTGGTACGTGATGGATCAGTATTGCCAGGAATGTTTCGCTTCACTACGACAGTGACGTCGTCACTTAGTGAAGTCAGTGAGGTAGCTTCAGTGCCAAAAGTAGCGGCGCGAAGGGCGCTTGAGACGGCGATCGCGTTTAGGCCCAGGCTTGACGCTTTAAGATTTTCGAGGGTAACTAAATATTCGACCGCACTATTATTGGTATCGCTGGTGACGTTTTTTGTACCAGGGATTTGGCGCAAGAGCTCGCCAGCCTTAGTAGCAGCATTCGTGAGTTCGGAAATATCATTACCGATAAACTTTACCAAGATCGGCGCGCCTGTCGGTGGTCCACTGTCTGGCTGACTGATATCAATTTGTGCATTAGGAATAGTAGAAACCTTTGTCTGGAGTTGGTCTGCAAGGACGAGGCTGGTTGCGTCTCGGTCTTCTTTAAGTAGGATAAAAAAGTTGGCAAGTTTTTCTCCATCACCACCACCGGTGTATTCGTTGCCGCTACCTACCGTCGTGCGGAAAGAGGAGATATTTGATTCTGTGTAAAGAATATCCTCTACTTGGCGTGCAACAATGTCAGTGCGTTCTTTAGTAGTGCCAGCTGCCATTTCGACATCTATAAAAAGGTAGGGCATATCACTACTTTCAAAAAACACTACTTTCACCACCCCAAATACAGGAAGCAGAAGCGCTGCCACTAGCAGTAAGCGAATGCTCCACAAAAAGCGTTTTTCTTTTTTTCTGTTACCAAGAATGGTGCTTAGTTTGTTGCGATACCATATCTCGAGCGCGTGCGCGTAGGCCACCTGTTTAGCTTCAAAGTTGGTAGTATTGCGACGGCGAAGAAAGTTGGAGGCAAAAAGCGGTACAATAAAAAGCGATACAAAAAGTGATGCACTCAAGAGGAAAATAAGAGTAAAGGGAATACTCTCAATAAACTGACCTGTAATACCAGACACAATAAAGAGTCCGACAAACATCGCAATCGTGGTGAGTGTCCCTGAAGTTAATGGAGCAGCAAAATCCGCAACAGTTTTACGGGCGGCTTCTTTTTTATCAATAGTAAGGTCTTTCTTCATGCGTCGGTTGATGCCTTCCACCATCACAATGGCCGAGTCGACCAAAATACCAATACCAAGAATCAGTGAAAAAAGTGAGAGGAAATTGATGGTGTTGCCAGAGTAGTAGAGTCCAATAAACCCGATCAAAAATGAGAGCGGGATCGCCGTTCCAGCGATCAGTCCTTCTCGCCAGCCGATAGCAAGTACTAGTGCAATAAAAACCAATATCACAGTTTGTAACCCAGAAGTTGCCAGTTGCACTAGGTCATCATTGATATCCTTACCCATGTCAATAAGCACCTCTACGGTACTCTCCTCAAGCAGCTCACCCTCAGCTTGTAGCTCTGTAATGCGCGCGCGTACGGCTGAAGCTATGCGCGTAATATCGCCACTACTTTGTTTATAGATACTTACGGACATCGATTGTACAGAAGGTGATCCATCAACAGAAAGACGAGATAGGGTTGTTTGTTTGCTGAGTCCATCAATTACGACGGCGACGTCTCGCACGAGCACTGATTGTCCGCCGCGCGTCGTGATTGCGATGTTTTCAATATCAGCTGCGTTTTTTGGTTTGCCTTCGAAGGCGATGTTGTAGCTTGTGCTATCGTGCTCGATGCTGCCGATAGGTAGTGCGATGTTGGCGTTTTGGATTGCGTTGGTAACATCTTGAATCGAGATAGAAAATTGTGTTAAGGCAGCATTATCTACAAGGACAGTGATTTCAGGTTTCTGCACCCCCACAATAACGACATCCGAAACTCCAGACACTTTTTCAAGCTCATCCTCAAGCAAAGAAGCGAGGTCAGAAAAGGCGCGGTCGTTGGTATCATTGGCAATGGCGACGGTGAGTATGGGTTGATTCACAAAGTCAATCTGCGTCACCTGCGGCTCAGTGGCATCGCTAGGAAGATCGCTTTTCGCCCGGTCTACCGCATCTTTTAAGTCTTGGATTGAATCATCGATATCGGCGCTGGCTTCGAATTCTACTGTGATAGAGGAGACGCCGTTACGTGACGTTGAGGTAACTTTTTTTACATTTTCAATATTTTGAACAGCAGTCTCAAGTTCGTTTGTGACCAGTGCTTCAATGTCGGTTGCGGGGGCGCCAGGAAGAGCGGTGATGACAACTCCCACTGGTATCTCTACTTCTGGTGTAGACTCACGAGGAATGGAGAGTAGGGCATACGAACCAACCACGATCAACACCACTACCAAAAGGTACGCAAAACGATTGTTCTTGAGAAAAAAGTTCCACATAAGTTAGTTGGTGATAGTTACCTCCTGTCCTTCATATAATCCTCGTGCGTCAAAAATAAAACGAGTCGATACATCGATACCACTTTCAATTTCTACTTGAGTGCCTTGGATAGTTTTGTAGGTGATAGGGAGTGCGCGGACACGATTGTCTTCTACAGTAAAGATAAAGCTATCGTTACCCACAAACTTGATAGCATTAATAGGTACTAAGAGTCGAGCCACTTGTTCTTTAACGATGGTATCGTCAGTAAGACTGATGGCGACACTGCTGCCGTTGGTGAGGGTGGTATCGTCAGTAGCGATTTTTATTTCTGTCTTTAAAGTATTTGGGTCAATCGCGGGAGAGATGTTGACTACAGTGCCGTCGATACGGCCTTCAATTTTTACTGTTTGGCCAATCTCAAATGAAGCGAGGTCATTCTCACCAGCAAAAATTGATACTTCTAAAGAACCATTATTTGCAATTTCTGCGATTGGAGCAAAGGCGCTCACAAAATCACCAGTGTTTACATGAAGAATGTTGACTGTACCGCTGATGGGGGTACGCATAATGGTTTTAAACAGACGTGATTGTGCGGCGCGTAAACTGCCGAGAGCTTGTTTTACTTGTGCGTCAGCGGCATTAAGGTCTGGATTGGTGGCGCCGATTTGTGCTTTGCGCAACACATCTTCAGCAGTCGTGATAGATCTGCCGGTTGCTTCGAGTGATTGGACGGTGTTTTGTAGAGAAGCTCTTGTGGCAATCAGGCCAGGAGCAAAACTGCTTACTGCGACTCCATCAAGGGTTTCGTTTTTCACGGCACTGCTGGTGTTGGAGATAAAGATATCCAGGAGCTCAATCACTGCTCGGGTATGAGTAATTGCGCGCGAAAGTTCTGTTTCGACAGACTCAGAGCTAACAGTTTCTATGCTGTTTTCCCAACTCGTAAGATTCGCTTCAAGGGCGATTCGTTTGTCGTTGATACGTGGGGCATTGCCAACGTCAATACGCACACCTGGAATCTGTGATCTTGGATTACTAAAAAACCTATCAATATCAAAAATGACGGCAGTGTAGGCAGTGTTATATGCTTGCTTATATACAGTAACCGCGTTTTGCTTGGCGGCCATGAGGTCGTTTTGTGCGTCTTCAACACTTACGCGACTAGATGCTTGAGCAGCTAAAGCGGCTTCATATGCACCTTGCGCCTGAAGGACAGCGGCTCTTTCCGCAGAATTTTCAATGCTAGCAATAAGACTGCCAGCTGCAACGGTGTCGCCAGCTTTAACACTCACGCTAGTGATACGGCCAGCTCCTTCAGACTTGATCGCTGCTTCGCTAACCGCGCGTACTGTGCCTACAAACTCACGACTATCTGTAGCACTTAAATCAGACACCGTACCAACCCTGACCACAGGGACAGGAGTGGTAAGAGGCTCCTTTGAGGTGTCGGGGGAAAGAAACTGAGTACCTACAAAAAGAGCCGCGAGTATAAGTAATACTCGGATCGCGTTGTTGCGCTTTGTGAGGGGCCAGACGTAAAAAGAGAGGTCTTCCCCAACAGCTTTTATAATATTCAGCATAGCATGTATTAATTAGTGAACCGCACAAGGATACTACAAAAAATAGCTTTAGTCAATGCCTAGGGCTCTTTCTGCAGTAGGTATGATTTGGTGTTTTCGTAAACCTTGTTACAATAACCAGTGTATGTTTGGAAAACTAAAAAACATGGCCATGAAGAAGTTGCTAGATTCGCAACTCAAAAATGTGCCCGAAGATCAAAAAAAGATGATTATGGAATTGGTGGAAAAAGATCCTGAGCTTTTTAAAAAAATTGCTACGGAGTTACAAGCAGAAATGAAGGCTAATGGCAGTAATCAAATGAATGCAGCCATGAAGGTATTGCCAAAGTATCAAAAAGAAATTATGGCGATTATGTCACCTGAAATGAAACAAAAAATGGCGGCAATGGCTGGAGGGGCGCAAGGACGATTTAATCCTGACGGCTCGATTCGCTAGTTGGTATCAAGATATGCACAGCAAAAGCGGCGCGGGAGCAAAGCTCCCGCGCCGCTTTGCTATACTAATAAATATATAAATTAACTGTCTTTATGAAAAACATCCTCGTCCTACTCGGAAATCCAGATAAAGAAACGTACTCCGGCAGTATTGCAGACACTTACGAAACTGCCGCTAGAACAGCTGGACACATCGTCTCGCGCGTCAATATAAGCGAACTGGATTTTGATCCTATCCTTCATAAGGGATATCGTGAAATTCAAGCCCTTGAGCCTGATTTGGTCGAACTTCAAGAAAAATTTCGGGCGGCAGATCATATTGTCATTATCTATCCCAACTGGTGGTGTACGATGCCAGCGATTCTTAAAGGACTATTTGATCGTATGTGGCTTCCTGGTTTTGCTTTTAATTTTAACAAACAAACCAAGAAAATTGAGCAGCACCTTAAAGGCAAGACTGGTCGTGTCATTATTGTAGCTGGTACACATTCGCCCTTTAAAACTTGGTGGAAGTTTGGAGATTACACCAATGAAATTCAGCACGGCATACTTGGCTTTGCTGGGATCAAGACCGGAGTAACAGCGTTTGGTCCGTGCGAAAAAGTTGATGACGCCAGACGTGCAAAATGGCTCCAAAAAGTCGCGCTTTTAGCAGAGGCCGGAAAATAGCCTCTGACCGCCTACTTTCAGCTGACAGTTTTTATTTTTCTAAAATCTGTTAAGCTAGACCCACTATGTCATTATCGGTCGGAATTGTCGGGTTGCCAAACGTTGGGAAATCAACGCTTTTTAATGCTTTAACGAGAAAAGAAGTTTTGATGGCGAATTATCCTTTTGCCACTATTGACCCATCTGTGGGAGTGGTGCAAGTGCCTGATCATCGACTCGCCACACTTGCGACGATCTCAAAAAGTGAAAAGACTGTGCCGGCCATTGTGGAGTTTGTGGATATTGCCGGTTTGGTAAAAGGCGCTTCGGCTGGTGAGGGTCTTGGAAATCAGTTTTTAAGTAATATTCGTGAGGTCAACATGATTGCAGAAGTAGTACGGATTTTTGAAGACGAGGATATTCATCATGTCGCTGGCGCGATTGATCCCATGTCTGATATTGAGGTGATCAACCTAGAGCTGATCTTGGCGGATCAAGAAACCGTCGCCAAACGTCTGTCTTCACTTGAACGAGATGTGCGACGAGGAGACAAGACATCACTTCTTGAAAAAAGTGTACTGGAAGAAGTAGATCGCACACTCGCGAAAGGTCAGATGGCCAACACTCTTTCGCTTACAAAAGAAGAACAAAAGATTTTGAAAAGCCTCAACCTTCTGACGGTAAAGAAAATACTTTATGTTTGCAATAAAAAAACGGGTGCGTTTAATATCGACGAACAAAATGATGCGCGGTGGCAAGAGCTGGTCTCGTTCTTTGAAACCACTGGTGCAGCCTATGTCGTGGTAGATGCAGGCGTGGAGCATGAGCTCAAAGATATGGAAGAAGATGAAAAAATGGAGTTTCGTCGCGAGTATGGCGCGCAAGATAGTGGAATTGACGGCTTGATTCGTGAAAGTTATCGCGCGCTAGGACTTATTAGCTACTTTACCACCGGAGAAAAAGAGACGCGCGCGTGGACTATTAAGGAGGGAAGTACAGCGCCTGAGGCGGCTGGCGTCATTCATACTGATTTTCAAAACAAGTTTATTAGAGCGCAGGTGGTCAATTTTGAGGACCTAGTAAACGCTGGCTCGCTTGCCGCTGCGCGTGAGGCAGGGAAGGTGAAGACGGAAGGGAAAGAGTACGTTGTCAAAAATGGTGATGTGATGGAGTTTTTGCACTCATAACACAAAGGGGCGGGAGCGAAGCTCCCGCCCCTTTGTGTTAGAATTACCACATGCATCATCTACTGCGAGTGATAAAACGTGCGCCACAAACACTTCTCCTATTGCCGTTTATCACAGCTTTTATTCTCACTGTCGTGCTTTGGTTGCAAAATCCGGGGCTTTATTTTTCATTACTTTTTTCTTCAAGTCTTTCGTTTAATGAACGACTGCATTTTTTAGGAGGTATCTACACCTCACTTCTTACTAATTTTTCAGTTTTTGGCGCAGTAGCAACGGTGATGCTGGCGGCGCTTTTTGCTCTTTATCTGCTCTTGTTTATACTGTACGTCAAGCGAAGCAAAGGAGCTAATGGTGTAAAAAGTGGAGCGATTGGAATGATGGGTTTTATAGCCGGGCTTTTTGGAGTGGGCTGTGCGGCATGCGGAGTGGTAATTTTTTCTAGCCTGCTTGGGCTTTTTGGAGGCGTCGCTCTTCTTGCTGTACTGCCGTTTGAAGGGGCGGAGTTTGCACTGCTCGGGTCATTTATTATGGTTATCGGCATTTTCTATCTCCTACGAAGACTGGACGATCCGCTGGTATGTCCTATTGAGTAGCGTTATACTATAGGTATATGAAAACACATACACCAAAACACGTCGCGTTGCAGCTGGCGTCTCTTATTACACTCTATGTTTCCCTCACCGCATTTTTAGTGGTGGCCTTTGGAGTCATAGACTTGACCTTCAAGGATGTGATTGATAGCTGGGAGTATACCAGCACCCAAGGAAGTGTCCGCTTTTCAATTGCACTGTTGGTGGTATTTTTTCCTGCCTATCTCTTTTTGACACGAAAGACCAATCAGGTGAAACGAAGTGAGGACTCCACCTACGCTACGCTCACAAAATGGCTCGTCTACCTTTCCTTAGTGGTAGGGGGATTGGTTTTCTTGGGTAACTTAGTGGCGGTTTTGTATGCCTTTCTTGAAGGAGAGATTACGACTCGTTTTATTCTCAAGTCTGGCTCTTTGGCACTAATGATCGGTTTTGCTGGCTTTTATTATATTAAGGATGCGCAAGAGTATTGGCAAACACACGAGCGACAATCTCTATTTGCCGGCGCAGTGGCGAGTATTCTGGTCGCTGTAGTGCTTGTATTTGGCTTTGTCTCTCTTGATACTCCTGCCGAAGTGCGAGAGCAGCGTATAGATGATATTCAGGTGAATGATTTACAAAATATACAATACAGCATTGAAGAGTATTATCGCCTCAATGAAGTGCTGCCATCTGATTTGAAGGCAGTTGGTGAGTACCAACCACCAGAAGGACGAGCTGCATATACGTATCACGTAGTAGATGCTACGAGCTATGAATTGTGCGCCACCTTTACTACCGATAATACGGCACAACGAGGCATGAGCACTCGGCCAGTACCAGTATTTGATATGTATTCTTGGGAACACGGGGTGGGTGAGGAGTGCTTTACTCGGCGGATCGAGAGATTGAAAATGTAATTATGAATGAAAAAAGTTTGCGTACACCTTCTACCGACACAGCGTATCAACATATAAAAGCTAAGCGAATCAACGAAGGGTACAACGGATGTCCTTTATGCGAAGAGGTAACTCTTCAAGAGTTTGAGCACTGGCGCTTGGTGGCAAATGAATATCCTTACGATCGAATTGCTGAGATACACCATATGCTCATTCCCAAAGCTCATGTTGATCAAGTTGGTGTTTCTTCGCTTGCCTGGCAAGAGTACGCAGCACTGAAGGAAACATTTATCAGCGAAAATTACGGGTACATTTTAGAAACAACACATAAAAATAAATCCGTACCAAGACATTTTCATGTGCATTTGATTGTGGTGAAGGAGGAGGTGTAGAAAAACAGGCGGCGAGGCTTTGCCTCGCCGCCTGTTTTCCATTCTCACTAAACTGTGGCACAATGATTTCACTATGCACAAAAAATTTGATCACAAAGCGCTTGAGCAAAAATGGCAAAATGACTGGTCGGAATCAAAGGTGTACCGCACTGATTCTGCTTCAAAAAAGCCGAAAGTCTTTGTACTTGATATGTTCCCTTATCCCTCTGGAGAAGGGCTGCATGTCGGTCATCCGAAAGGGTTTATCGCGACTGATATTTATTCGCGAATGAAGCGAATGAATGGATTTGAAGTGCTTCACCCAATGGGGTGGGACGCGTTTGGCTTGCCGGCTGAAAACTATGCCCTCAAGAATAAAGTGCATCCAAGAGTGGCGGTTGATAAAAATATCGCCAACTTCAAATCTCAGCTTTCAAAACTCGGTCTCGATTATGATTGGTCACGAGAAATTAATACGACGGATCCCCATTTTTATAAGTGGACACAATGGATTTTTATTCAGTTGTTTAAAAAAGGTTTAGCCTATGAGAGTCATGAGCCGATCAACTGGTGTCCAGGGTGTCAGACCGGCCTCGCCAATGAAGACCTCGAGAGCGATGGCACCTGCGAACGGTGCGGCAGTGTGGTTGAAAAACGACCAATGCGGCAGTGGGTTTTGAAGATTCGTGAGTATGCGGATCGGATGCTTGAAGATCTTGATACGCTTGAGTGGCCAGAACATATTAAAGAAGCCCAACGCAACTGGATTGGACGCTCAGAAGGCGCTGAAATCGATTTTGCACTCTCGTCAGGAGATATTGTCACTGTCTTTACCACTAGACCAGACACGCTGTTTGGCGCTACCTATATGGTATTAGCGCCAGAGCACGAGCTAGTACAAAAAAATAAAGACACCGTCAGCAATTGGGAAGAAGTGTCCGCCTACATTACAAAAGCTGCCAACAAAAAAGAGATGGATCGTCTTGATGACACCAGGGAAAAAACCGGCGTAAAGCTTGAAGGCATTACTGCCACCAATCCAGCCAGCGGAGAAGAAATACCCGTCTATATAGCTGACTACGTACTAGCTAGCTACGGAACTGGGGCAATCATGGCCGTCCCCGCGCATGATGAACGCGACTATGCATTTGCAAATAAGTTTGGAATTGAAATACGTCCAGTAATACGAAAAGTATTTGGAGAACCACTTTCCAATCCAGTACCGCGTACAGCTGTAGGTGCAATCGTACACGACACTAAGACAGATAAGTATTTAATACAGTACTCGCACGAGTTTGAAAAGCATTCCTTTATTTTTGGTGGTTTAGAAGCAGGTGAAACCTATGCTGAAGCAGCTGTGCGGGAAACTTTAGAAGAGACTGGTTATCATACCCAATTTGTGCGTTATATCACCGAAGAAACTGAATCGCATTTCTACCACCCGGGCAAAAAAATTAACAGAGCGCTTGTGAGTCGTCGAGTATTGCTTGAGTTAACTAATGATGTACCAGAGTCAGTGTCTCAAGAAGAGCTCGCAAAGCAAAAGCCAGTCTGGTTAACGGTCGATGAACTACGCACAAAATTAGTCGACATTTTAGAAGAGAAATACGCCATCGAGCAATTGTTTAACCCTCATCCATACACCAGCGACGGCACTCTGTGCCATTCTGGTGAGTTCGATGGCCTGGATTCCGAACAAGCCAAGCAGGCTATTGTTGAAAAAGTTGGCGGACGGATTACTAAGACGTACAAAATTAAAGATTGGGTCTTTTCACGTCAGCGCTATTGGGGTGAACCTTTCCCGATAGTACACGCAGAAGATGGGAAGGCGTATCCGGTCGCGTTTGAGCAGCTCCCCGTGGAGTTACCAGAAGTGGAGCACTATGAGCCAGCGGGAGATGGGCAGTCGCCTTTAGCGACCATCCCGGACTGGGTAAATGTCACTGGCTACCTCAATGAAGCAGGTGATTTTGTGGTAGCAAATGAAGCACCTGCTGGCAAAACTCTCATGAAGGGTAAGCGAGAGACCAACACCATGCCACAATGGGCAGGCAGTAGCTGGTATTACCTGCGTTATATCGATCCTCAAAACGAAGACGTGTTGGTTGACTCAGTAAAAGAAAAAGACTGGCAACCGGTTGATGTGTATGTTGGTGGTGATCACGCAGTGCGTCACCTTATTTACGCGCGTTTTTGGCACAAGTTTCTCTACGATATTAATGTCGTCTCGACACTTGAGCCGTTCCAGCGACTTGAATTCCTTGGATTTATTTTGGCCGAAGATGGTCGAAAAATGAGCAAACGGTGGGGGAATGTAATCAACCCTGACGATATTGTGGCTTTGGTAGGAGCCGATACGCTTCGTATCTACGAGATGTTTATGGGACCATTTGAAAATACGATTGCTTGGAGCCAAAATGGTGTAGTAGGAGCGCGGCGCTTTTTGGAGCGCGTCAATGGACTTTCAGAGCACATAAAAGATGAAGAAACGAAAAGCATCACGGCGTTACTTCATAAAACTATCAAGAAAATACGAGATGATATTGAAGGCTTTAAATTTAATACCGCCGTGAGCGCTATGATGGTGTACCTAAACGAGGCGGAAAAAGCTGGCATCACAAAAGAAAATTATCTATCATTCCTCAAACTTTTGGCCCCGTTTGCGCCCCACCTTACCGAAGAGCTCTGGCGTCAGGCTGGTGAGAAAAATAGTATTCACACAGCCTCTTTCCCGGTGTACGAAGAAACACTTGCTAAAGATGAAACTGTTACTATTGGGGTACAGGTCAATGGAAAAGTGCGAGGCGATATTGTAATTGCGCCTGATGCGACAGAAGAAGAAGCACTTAAAGAAGCCCGAGCGCACGAGAATGTGGAAAAGTGGCTTAAAGGAGCTGCGTTGAAAAAGGTTATTTACCGACCAGGAAAGATTTTAAATGTGATTGTATAAGGGTAAAACCATAAAGGCGAGGAAGCGAAGCTTCCCCGCCTTTATGGTTGCTCTACACTGTTGACCAGCAGTCAACCCTATGTTATAAATAAGCCTAACGCATAGAGAGCAACGCAAGTTGCTTTGAACAAAATAGCAAATTAATGAAGTTATGATCACTTTTAAACCTAAGCAAGTCACAAAAAAGTTGCTCTCAGTCCTGCCGGAGCGAGCAAGAGATGTGCTCGAAAAACGGTACGGCCTTGGCGCAGATAATGCCAAGCATACCCTCGAAAGCATCGGTCAGACGTACGGCATTACGCGAGAGCGAGTGCGTCAGATTGAAAATTACGCAATTGCCGCCATTCAAAAGTCGGAAGTCTTTTCAGAGTTCCAGGCAATTTTTGATGAACTAAATGAATCACTCGAAGAGCTCGGTGGCGGTCTTTTGGCTGAACACACACTCCTTGAAGAGATTACGAAAGATGCTATTTTGCAGAATCATCTGTTTTTCTTGCTTGTACTTGGAAATCCATTTTCACGTAAAAAAGAAAATCCGTCATATGCCCATCGTTGGTACACCAACAAAGATATGGCTGACGTAGTGGAGAAGGCTTTGCGAGCTGTCTACAAAACACTCGACAAAGATGAGCTCGTCACCGAAGAAGAAATTCTCTCACGCTTTAAAAGCGAGTTGGCCGAAGTGGCTGACACGCGAGATGAATCTGTCTTACGGCGCTGGCTTTTGATCTCAAAAGAGATCGACAAAAATCCGCTCGGTGAATGGGGACCTTCCGCCTCTCCAAACGTTCGTGTAAAAGGCGTGCGCGACTACGCCTATCTAGTGGTCAAGCGCCATGGTTCTCCGATGCACTTTAGAGAAGTCGCTTCATCTATTGAAGAGCTGTTTGCAAAAAAGGCCCATACAGCAACGACACACAACGAGCTCATTAAGGACGAGCGATTTGTACTGGTCGGACGAGGCCTCTACGCTTTGACTGAGTGGGGATACTCTGCCGGAGTGGTAAAGGACGTGTTGCGCGAATTACTCGAAAAACACGGCCCACTGACAAAAGACGAACTCATCGATAAGGTGCGCAAAGAGCGTTATGTGAAGGACAATACTATCGTTGTAAACCTTCAAGACGCAAATCTCTTTAAAAAACTACCAAACGGAGCGTACACTTTATCGGTCTAACTTATCCAGAAAACGCGCGGCAGAGCAAAGCTCTGCCGCGCGTTTTCGTGTACAATACTAGAAAATGGACTATCAAGAACTTATCAAAAAAATCCCCATTCTCGGCGGCATTGTAAAATGGCTTTCGGGTAATGACGCTGATTATGGGATGGTCCTTCTCCTGACGGCAGCGATGATGCTGTTTTGGGGTTTGGCTGACAGTGACATCTCCAACAAGCAGATCTTTGTCATTACAGTCGCGCTTGCTCCAGTGTGGATACCATTCTTGCTCTTTAAGCTTTGGTTCAACAAGTGGATGGATGCAGTCGGCAAAAAATATGAGCTTGATAATGGTCGAACCACTCTACTCATTCGTTTGCCAGAGGACGTATTTAAGTCCCCCGAAGCCATGGAATTTGTTTTGGGTCAAATTCACAACATTGCCAACTCAGATACACTGATGCAAACCTATCTAGACGGGAAACGACCTCTCACCAATTCACTGGAGCTAGTCTCTATTGGCGGCGATGTACGATTGTACGTCAACCTGCCCATAAAAAAACAAAAAGCGATTTTTGAAGCCAATATCTACGCGCAGTATCCAAATATTGAAATTACTGAAGTGGAGGATTATACCGCCGAGATTCCGGTTGGCACCAAAGATTGGGAGATGATGTCATTTCATATGGGTAAAAAGAAGGACCAAGAGTTTCCAATTAAAACTTACATTGATTACAAAATGGATCAATTGCCCAAAGAAGAATTTAAAATTGATCCGATGACACCGATGCTAGAAGTCTTAGGGAGTATTGGTCCGGATGAACGTTTGTGGATACAGATTTTGATCAAGCCTTTTCGTAAGGAAAGCTTTAAAAATGGTAAGCTAATGTTCGGTGAGACGCAAGATTGGACTGTTGAAGTTAATACCAAAATCAGCCAGCTGCTCAATCGCGACCCTGCGACGCGCAAGCCGGTGGTTGAGGGAGATGTGACAGAGGAGATGGCGCGTTTGACGCCAGGTGAACGCGATAAGATTGAGGCCATGGAACGTAACTCATCAAAGTATGCCTACTATACGGGCATTCGTTGGATATATTTGGCTAAAAAGGGTAAGTTTGACGGCGATACCATCAGTAAGACTATCCGCAGCTTTAGTCAGTATGATATGATTGGACGCAACGAAATCGGTATTCGTTGGCGTACAGACGCCTTTTATAAAGATTACATCCCTGGGCAAAAAAAGAAAATTTTAGCCTTAAAAGAAATCGAGCACTATCTATATAAAACCCGCACTTATGTACCGTGGGCCAGCAGTGATAGTCCAAAAATCTTTACAACCGAAGAACTAGCAACGATGTTTCATATTCCCGGCAAGGTGGCCTTTACGCCAACTATCGGTCGCGTTGGTTCATCTCGTAAAGAAGCACCATCTAACCTTCCAACAGGTTTATAGTTATGGATTCTCAAGAACAGTTTTTACAACCCACAGACAACGAAGCAACCATCCGCATCAAACGGCGTCAGGGGTTGCTGTTTAAGGTTAGACGACTACTAGTAGTAGCGGTCTTATGTATGGCGGTTGCTCTATGGTTCTTTAATAGCAATAATGGCTACGACAGTACGGTTTTGATCGTTGAAAAGGGTTCTACAGCTGCGTCTGTGGCCGCTATGGCTAAAGAAGCGGGTGTGGTACGTTCTGAGACGCTATTTTATGCTGCGCTCGTTATGGCTGGTGATCCAAGCAATATTAAGGCCGGCAGCTATGTATTAGAGACAGGCTTGAGTACATTTGATATCGCCACTATGATTTATCAAAACACTCCTCAGGATCCTCTGGTGAGCGTCACATTACCAGAAGGAATTACTGCAAAAGAAATGGCTGTTATTTTTTCTGCCAAACTCCCTTTGTTTGATACCGAAACATTTTTACAACTCGTAGGAACAAAGGAAGGTTATTTGTGGCCCGAGACATATTTTGTGACTGAAGACTTTACCGCTAAAGATGCCTATGAGCTTTTGTATAAGACCGCCGACACAGAACGCGAGCGAATTTTCCAAGACAGTAAAACTGCCTTTAGCAAGGAAGAGGTCATTATCTTGGCTTCTATCGTAGAGCGAGAGGCAAATACGCCAGAGAGCATGCGCATGGTGGCTGGTATTTTGCGTAATCGCTTGGAGATTGCTATGCCGCTTCAAGCAGACGCGACTATAGAGTATATTCTTGAAGATAAGATTGGCCAATTGCCACCAGGACAACTGGCTGAATATCTTGAGACACTCGATTCTCCTTATAATTCTTACCTTTATTCTGGACTACCACCAACACCGATCGGAAATCCGGGCGAAGATGCGATCCGAGCTGTCCTTTCTCCGGCAGAGACTTCTGATTTATATTACATTACTGATGATGAGGGAGTGTTTCATTACGCCGCCACATACGATCAACATTTGGAAAATGTAGCGCGATACTTGCGGTAGGGAAAGGCGCGGGCTTCGCCCGCGCCTGTTTTAAAGCTTTCAAATTACCACCACACGTACTATGATAAGAATATGAAAAGAAAGCAGACCGTTTTTGTCGGACTTTCAGGCGGTGTCGACTCATCAGTGGCGGCACTGCGACTTTTGCGTGCGGGTTACAATGTAGTTGGAGTGTTTATTAAAGTCTGGCAGCCTGAGTTTCTTGACTGCAATTGGGAAGCGGAGCGGCTTGATGCAATGCGCGTGGCAGCAGCACTCAAGATTCCTTTTCGTACTTTTGATGCAGAAACAGCCTACAAGGAAGAGGTTGCTCACTATTTTATTGAAGAATATAAAGCGGGTCGTACACCAAATCCCGACGTAATGTGTAACAGGCATGTAAAGTTTGGCGCATTTCTAGAGTATGCATTAAAAGAAGGTGCCGATTTTATCGCAACTGGGCATTACGCCAGAAACGAATATGACTCGCAAAATGGTATCTACAAACTGCTCCGTGGCGTAGACTCAAATAAAGATCAAACCTACTTTCTGTGGACACTCACACAAGAGCAACTAAAGTACGTGCTGCTGCCAGTGGGGGACACGGTAAAAGAAGATATCCGAAAAGAAGCCGAAAAAGCTCAACTGCCAACAGCGAAAAAAAATGATAGTCAGGGGGTATGTTTCTTGGGTCATGTTGATATTAAGGAATTTTTAAGTCACTTTACCGAACTTAAGACCGGTCAGGTATTAAGCGCCGACCAAGAGGTGATCGGCAGTCACGATGGTGCCCTTATTTATACACTCGGACAGCGTCATGGTTTTACATTAACCAACCACAATACGGGGCGTGAAGCGCTTTATGTAATTGACAGAAATATTAAAAACAACACCATCACAGTCGCAGAGCAAAAGCCACTCCTAAAAAAGAGCGAAGAGCTGGTATTAAATGAAGTAATGCTGACAGGAAATGAAACATCTGACCTGTCCGCACAGTTTCGTTATCGACAGCAGCCTTTCCCCGTTTCCCTTATCAAGAAGGATGAGGTTTATACGCTCGCCCTTAAGGCTGACGTCGAACGTCCAGCAGTTGGTCAATCCTGTGTATTTTATCAAGGACAATGGTGTGTCGGAGGTGGTATCATTGCGTCATGAGTATTCAAGTAATCAAAGCAGACGGAGTAAAAGAACCATTTTTAGTTGAAAAGCTTGAACGTTCACTAAGAAGGTCTGGAGCATCACATACTGAGGTGACACAAGTAATTGAAAAAATCACCCCAACACTTTTTGACGGCATTTCAACAGAGCAGATTTATCGTGAGGCGTTTGAATACCTCAATGAGCTTGGTGCAACTTCAGCCATTACTCGCTACTCTTTGCGGCGAGCGTTGTTTGGCTTAGGACCTACGGGGTTTCCATTTGAAGATTTTTTGGTGCGATTATTTGCCGCCGAAGGCTATGAAACGAAAGCTAGGATCGTTTTACAAGGTAAGTGTGTTGCTCATGAAATTGACCTGGCGGCGTACAATGGCGAGGACGCTTTTGTGGCTGAGGCTAAGTTTCACTCTAGACCAGGCGTAAAGTCAGACCTCAAAGTAACACTCTACTGCAAAGCCAGACAAGATGATCTTCAGGCCGTAAAGATCTGTGCGGAGGATCATTGCGGCATTAAACGCTTGCGTGTTATTACCAATACTAAGTTCACTCATACTGCAGAACACTACGCCGAATGTACAGGACTTGAGCTTTTAAGCTGGGATTACCCAAAAAAGAACAACCTTCATGATATTATCCAGCGCAACGAGCTGTATCCAGTGACCGTCCTTCAGTCACTTTCAACGGCTGAAAAAGCACAGCTTTTATCCTCGGATATTATTGTTTGTAGCGATATTATGAGTAAACCACACTCACTGACCCCGTTGCGTCTTTCAAATGAAAAAACTGAGGCTGTATTTTCTGAAATTCGTCAACTCTGCACAAAATAGCGTAAGTTGTTATACTATCAAGCATATTACTAATTACAGTTATTTTACGTATGTCAGAAGAAGTTAAAGATAGTCAGAAAACCGTAGTTGCCTTTATCGCAGGTCTACTCGTGGGAGGTTTATTGGTGTGGATGTTTGGCGGCCCCGCTGCGGACACTGTGCCAGAGACAGAGGATGAGGCAGTTGATTCAGAAATACTTAATGAATCAGAAATGGATTTTTCAAGTAAAATTGAAGAAGTAAGTAGTGAAAGTACTACTGCAAATGAAAGCGGGCTGTCAGTAGGTGCTGCAAATGCTCGGGTTGCAGGTGCAAGCACACGATCAATGATCGCGCTTGAATCGGCAACATTTCCAACAGATGCTGGATGGGTTGCGGTACGCTCATACAATGATGGCGCCCTTGGAAACGTACTCGGTGCTTCACGCTACAGTAAGGAACAAGGTCTGATACCAGATACAGTCAACCTACTCACTCCAACTGTGGCTGGCAATGAATACGCAATCGTTTTCTTCAGTGAAAATGGAGATCGTCAATTCAATATGCGATCTGACTTTCAGCTCGATGTAGAGCCGATTGTCTTTACCGCAAAGTAAGGAGAAGAAGGACACAAAAAAAGCTGCCTAAGGCAGCTTTTTTTGTGTCCGTACGTCCATGGTACAATGAACAAATGGCAACTTTTGTGAAAAAATACAATCCGCACCGCAGTGCAGAATGGAATTATGGTGGAGAAAAATGGAAATTATCACGTTCTAAAATTGATCTTTTTATCGAGTGCCCACGCTGCTTTTACCTTGATAATAAGCTTGGGACTAAACGTCCAAGCTTTCCGTCGTTCAACCTCAACATTGCCGTAGACGAGCTCTTTAAGAAAGAATTTGATCACTATAGAGTGGAAGGGAAACCGCACCCTTTAATGGAAGAGTATCAGCTTAAAATGGTACCGTTTGTTCATAAAGATTTAGATCTGTGGCGAGATAATTTTGAAGGGGTGGTGGTCACTGATGAAGCTAGTGGGCTGGTGGTGAGTGGAGCAGTCGATGATATTTGGGTCAAACCAGACGGCACACTTGTCGTTGCAGATTACAAAGCCACTTCAAAAGAGGGTAGTATCAAGGCGCTTAGCGATAGCCCGTGGGATCAGCAGTACACGCGTCAGCTTGGCGTTTATCGCTGGCTTCTCGAGCAGAAGGGCTTTACAGTCGACGAAACTGCCTATCTTGTCTATGCCAACGCAAGTAAGGACGAGGCAGATTTTACCAATACGCTTATGTTTGAAACCACCGTCATTCCGGTTGTGACCGAAGTGAGCTGGCTTCCAGAGACCCTTATGGCCATTAAAAACACACTTGAAAGCGACCTCATTCCACCAGTTGGCGCTGCCTGTGAACATTGTCCATATCGAGATGCGTGCGGGAAGTCGCTCCTTAAAATGCACAATGCCAACAAAACAAAATAATTTTAGCGAAAACGTGCGTGAGGTAGTACGCTCGATTAAAAGAGGTCAAACCATGACCTATGAAGCGGTAGCGATTAAAGCCGGCAACAAAGGCGCTGCTCGGGCGGTTGCCAACTGTATGGCGAAAAATTACGATCCGACCGTACCGTGTCACCGAGTGGTGAGAAAAGATGGTACAATTGGCGGGTATAATAGAGGTGGCAGCGAGTGCAAAAAAACACTATTACGTAACGAGGGATTAAATATATGACAGATTTACAAAATATTGAGAAAAAAATTGACAAAATTATCGCCTCAGGAAATTCGAGAATTCAGACTGACACACTTACGGCCTTACTTACTCAGGTGCGTGAATACGCCAGAACTGCCGGTGAGGCGCGGGCACTTGCAAATGATGTGAATACCCTTAAAACACAAATTGATAAAAATGAGCAAAAAATCAAAGATTTAAGACGAAAATCAGAAAAAAGTGATGACGAGGCCGCTAAAGAAGCCTTCGCGCTTGAACAAGAAACTCAATTTATGGAACAGATGCTACTTAAGGGTGAGCAAGCACAAAATATTTGGAGCTCACAACGCCCAGTACTGCAAAAAATTAGAGGTGAAGTTGAAAATTTACGATCTGAAATAAATAAACTGCTCTAAGCATGAGTTTGTACGAACGAGCATTAAAGAAAGCCGCCGTACTTCATGATGGTCAATACAGAAAAGGGGTTCATGAAGTGCCCTATATCACGCATGTCGTGAGTGTGGCACATTTTACCGCCCGCTACACCGACGATGATTACGTCATCGCCGCCGCTCTTTTGCACGATACTATAGAAGACACAGCGTATACCGAAGCCGAGTTACAAATGACGTTTGGTGCACGAGTGGCTTCTTTTGTAAAAGCAGTTACCGAAGATAAATCACTGCCACGCGCTCAAAGAAAGGCTGGCTATGTAGCAGGACTCGCGGCAGGTCCGGTTGAAGCCGTACTTATTTCTGCTTGTGATATGTTACATAATCTTTCCTCGCTCATTGACGAGCGAGATCATGCAGAAACAGAGTTTCTGCGCCATTCGTTCCATCGCGATCGCGTATTAGAATATGAGGCGCGCTTGAAGGTAATCAGAGAAAGACTAGGTGAGACCCATGAGGTCGTGCCATTACTTATTAAAACATTTACTACCTATAAATCCTTTATACAATAGCCAGTATGTCAAAAAAATACTTTAACTACACCTTAAAAAATGAACTCCCGACCCTTAAAAAAATTCACGATACCTGGGATCTAACGCGGTTGTACTACGCCAGTGAAAATGATCCTCAATTTGAGCGCGATATAAAAATTACCGAGGCTGCATACACAGCTTTTGTTAAGAAATGGAGTAAAAAAGATTTTACTAAAGATGCCAAAACGCTGCTCAAGGCTTTGAAAGAAAATGAAGACCTGGCTGGCCTACCAGAGGCCTCCAAGCCGGGACGTTACTTGTGGCTACGTTTGGCAATCGATGTAAACGACAAAACTGCCGAGGAAACCTCCGCACGACTCAGTCGACGCCTGCGCAAGCTTGCTGATTCGATCCTGTTTTTCAACCTTCGTTTAGGAAAAATTGATAAAAAACAACAACGAGCTTTTCTGAAAGATGAATCCCTAAAAGCTTATCATTACTATTTGTCTGATGTTTTTACAGCCGCCCGGCACAACCTGACTGAGGATCAAGAGAAAATCATCAATCTTAAAAGCGCGCAGGCGTATGGCCGCTGGGTGGATATGACTGAAAAGCTTTTAAGTAACACTACTATCATCTGGAAAAAAAAGGAGGTAGCTCTTCCAGAAGCAATGGAAAGTATAGATGTTGTTCCGTTTAAGGAAAAAGAAAAGCTTTGGCAGCTCATTCGCGGCGAGCTCATTCGCCTTTCGTCTGTGGTTGAGCATGAGTTCAATGCCATCATCACAGATGTGCGTACCGAAGACGAGCTACGAGAGTACAAAAAACCTTATTCAGCCACAGCGCTTGCCTATGAGGATACAGAAGAAAATATCGAACGACTTGTGTCTGTAGTTACTAAAAAAGGGTTTCCGCTAAGCAAAAAGTTCTATCGCCTCAAGGCTAGATTACATAAAAAAGAAGCCCTTTCTTATGCAGAACGAAATGCTTCATATGGAAAGATGGCCGACATTCCATTTTCTGAAGCTGTAGAAATCTGTCGAGAAGTTTTTTACGAACTTAAACACGAATACGGCGTCATCTTTGACACCATGCTCAGTAATGGACAGATTGATGTCTTTCCACGAAAAGGTAAGCAGGGCGGCGCTTTTATGTCGGGACAAGTAGGACAGCCGACGGCAGTCTTCCTCAATCACACTAGTACTTTTTCTTCACTTTTGACATTGGCTCACGAAATGGGGCACGCTATCCATACTGAACGAAGTAAAGTACAATCCCCATTTTATCAAGGATATTCTACCGTCTGCGCCGAAACCGCTAGCACACTCTTTGAAAATATCGTATTCGATGCTGTCTTAGAGCAGGCGACTGATGCACAAAAAATTACTCTCCTGCACGACCGCAACTTGCGAGATATCAGCACTATAGAGCGGCAAGTAGCGTTTTTTAACACCGAGCTTGATATTCACAACACCATCGACAAGAAAGGTGCCATGAGCAAAGAAGAGCTGGCTGACACCATGAATCGCCACATGAAGTCTTATCTTGGAGATGGAATAGATTTAAAGCCAGAGGACGGATATTTAGTAGTCGCGGTGCCACATCTTCGATTTGGATTTTACGTCTACTCATATGCCTTTGGCCTGATGATGAGTACGGTGATGTCGAGCCGATACAAAGAAGATAAATCATATATTGAGCAGATTGATGCATTCCTCTCAAGCGGCAGCACGAACACTGTTGCTAAACTCTTTAGGCAGCATGCCGATATAGACATTACAGACCCGCAAGTGTATGAAAAAGCACTTCGTACACAGGCAGCCAATATCAAAGCTTTAGAAAAAATGCTTAAATAAAGCTATATGGATTTTTTCTTTATCGGAACTACAGTCGGGGTCGTCGGTGAGCTTTGCCTGGCGTATGCTGTGCTAAGTGCCCATTCAACCATCGAGCGACAGCATTCTATAGACAAAGCTGTCCTGGTGAGCTTGCGAAGAGAAAAACTTGTGGCCCTTTTTGCGGTGTCATTGATTGTACTCGGGTATCTTTTTGAGGTGCATTTCTTTGGCGGCTTTGATGCGTTTGTGGCTTGCGAAGAGGGCACTGGGTGTCTTTTGCTGAATAGTAACTCAGCAGTTTAGTAAGTAAGTGTTTTGTGGTAGAGTAGAAAAATATGATTTCGGGAAATGAAATTCGCGAGCAGTATCTTGCGTTTATGGAAAAGCGTGGACACGCGGTTATTCCAAGTGATCGCTTGGTGCCAGAAAACGACCCGACGACCCTTTTTACAGGGAGCGGTATGCAGCCACTGGTCCCCTACCTGCTTGGGCAAGCGCATCCAAAAGGGACTCGTCTGACGGATAGTCAAAAATGCTTTCGAGCAGAAGATATTGAAGAAGTGGGCGACAATCGCCACACAACATTTTTCGAGATGCTAGGCAATTGGTCGCTTGGTGACTATTTTAAAGACGAGCAGTTGCCATGGATCTATGAATTTTTGATCGATGAAGTAGGACTCGACCCAGAACGTATTTACATCACCACGTTTATTGGCGACGAAGGAAATGGTGTACCTAAAGACACTCGTTCGGCAGAGCTTTGGCAAAAACTTTTTGCCCAGAAAAACGTCAGTCACGAGGTGGCTGAAATAGGCAGTGAAGCAGCAGGCGGGGAGCGAGGTATGAAGAAAGGGGAGCGTATTTTCTATTACGACGCCGCCAAAAATTGGTGGAGTCGCGCCGGCAAGCCAGAAAATATGCCTGCCGGTGAAATTGGCGGTCCTGACAGCGAAATTTTCTATGATTTTAAGACAGAGCACGACACTCGCTTTGGCAAACATTGTCATCCCAACTGTGACTGTGGGCGTTTTCTTGAAATAGGAAACAGCGTTTTTATTCAATACATTAAAAACGAGGACGGCACTTTTTCACAACTGCCAAAACAAAATGTTGACTTCGGCGGAGGGCTTGAGCGAGTTACAGCAGCAGCAAATGGCGACGGAGATATTTTTAAGATCGACCTTCTCGCGGGTGTGATACGACAAGTGCAAACTCTCTCCGGAAAAAGCTATCGTGATAATCAAGAAGCTTTTCGGATTATTGCTGACCATGTGCGCGGGGCGACGTTTATGATCGGTGACGGCATTTTGCCAGGAAATAGCGAGCAGGGGTATTTTGTACGCCGTCTTCTTCGTAGAGCAGTACGCTACGCAGACAAGCTGGGCGTGCCAAGCGGCGAGCTTAAACAGCTAGCAAAAGGGGTGATTGATACCTATAAAGCTCACTACACAACACTAGCCGAACAAGAAAAATTGATTAAGTCGACCATTGCAGGGGAAGAGGCTCAATTTCGCGCTACCCTCGAAAAAGGGTTAAAGCAGTTTAATAAAATATCGCTTCAAGTGCATCTTACGAGTAAAGAGGTGGACGGAAAGCGGGTCATTGATAAATCGGTGCCGCCAACTGCCGTAAAAGCTATTAGTGCGAAAAACGCTTTTGAACTTTTCACTACCTATGGTTTCCCAATAGAATTAACTGAGGAAATCGCAGCCGAGAAGGGAATGATCGTTGATAAAAAAGGTTTTACTCAGCTGATGGATGCACACCGCGAACAATCGAGAGCTGGGGCAGAACAAAAATTTAAAGGTGGTCTAGCTGATCATTCAGAAAAAGTGGTCGAATACCATACCACAACACACCTTATGCTTGCGGCTTTGCGTCATTTCCTTGGCGATCATATCCATCAGGCGGGGAGTAATATTACCGGTGAAAGATTGCGCTTTGATTTTACTCATGGTGAAAAAATCGAGCGTCCTGTACTCGATCAAGTTGAAGAGTGGGTAAATAACGCACTTAAAACAGGCGGTACTGTTTCTATGAGTACCATGAAGAAAGCCGACGCCGAATCCGACCCAACAATTGAAGGCAGCTTCTGGGATCGTTATCCTGATGAGGTGAAGGTGTATACCATTGCCGGCAATGACGGCAGTGTTTTCTCGCGCGAGCTCTGCGGGGGACCACATGTAGAAACACTTGAAGCTATTAAAGGCACTTTCCGGATCAAGAAAGAGGAGTCTTCATCAGCTGGAGTACGACGCATCAAAGCGGTGCTTGAATAGTCTCTCTTACGCAATCCCCCGACACTTCGTTTGATTGCGATGTGTTTTGTTATACTGTAGGAGTGTTTGCAGCCAAAAATGAATTCCGTTTGTTTATCGACATTAGCTCCTCGAGCGCAACTTTTGCGTTGGTAGAAATTAGCGCTGATGACTACACGACCCTCTGGCATCATCGTGAAAGATTTGTCGTGATTGAAGATACTTCTGACGTAGCGTACTTTAAGAAAATTATTTCTACGCTCGTCCTGTCTTTCAAAAAACTTGAAGCGGAAGGGTTTAGTAAAATGCCTTCTGGTAAAGGGAAAGCTGTAAAGGCTCTACACGTAAGCATCGGCGCCCCGTGGTCATATACAATCGTACGTAAAAATACCCTCAAACGTGAGGAGCCCTTTATTGTGTCTGAAAAACTGCTACGAAAATTTGAAAAAGAGACCGATCAGCGAGTGCTTGAAGATCTTAAAAACGGCGTCTTTGAGCTTGGTGCAGGACTAGAACTTAAAAACGCCGAGACAGTAGCCTCCTCTATAAACGGATATCCGGTCAAAGACATCCTTGATAAAGAGGCTCGGTCGATTGAGTTGGTGCGTCTGATTGGTTTGTATGATAAACAAATTCTCATCCAGCTAGAAGAATTGGCCGAAAAGTACGTGCCGAGTGCCGAAATACACACCGAGACCAATATGCAGGTGCTCTATGAGTTTATTGCCGGCACTCTCTTCCTAAACCAACTGACTGTTTTTGATGTTTCAGGCGAAGTGATCGAGACAGCAGTGATTGAAGATGGTCTTCTTCATAATGTGAGCTACATCATTAGCGGCCTACACGCCCTAGTGCGAGACATCACCAGTAAGACAAAAAAAGACAGCGAGCATATCCTCGCCGCACTTAAAGGTGGTCTTGAAGGCGTTTGTACACAGTTTCCAGAGCATCGAAAGGTCATCGAGTCTGTTTTTGATGCACATGTAGAAATAATGACAGCCACCCTCAGAAAGATTTTGGCTGAGGTGCAGCATCCCGAGCATTTATTTATTCGAGCCACGCCAGGATACGAGTCACTTTTTACGGCCATGATTGAAAAAGCACTCGATGGACTAGACGATAAAGACTACGCACTTCACGTCTTTTCACCAAAATTACTCAATAAAGCAAACGTCACAGAAGCAAAAACCAACGTGGCTGCCTTTGTTTTCCACAATTACAAAAAGAAATAATTTCTGCTAACGCATAAAAAAGGCTATACTACTATTTATATGGATAAAAAATGGAACCTACAAGACATTAAAACAGTGGGCAATAAAACGCGTCCCACAACACCCCCTTTGACTACACCAGCTCCCAGCGCAACAAATACAGCAGAAGAACACCCACAAGGCGCAAACGACATGCGTACACGACCTGATACGGCAGCTTCAGTACAAACTGAGCAATCACGTCCAAACTCACGACCAACCTTCGCCCAAAAGAAACGCCGCCTTCCTTGGAAGTGGGCAGTGGTCGGGTTGGCGCTACTTTTGGTAATCGTATTTGTGGCAGGGCAGTTTACCTCTAAAACAGACCTCATGGTAGAACCCCGAACCGAAACCCCCAACCTAAATAGCGATTTTGTCGCTTTCACCAATCCTCAAAGCGGACAGCTCGGTTATGAACTCCTAACCATTGAAGCGGAAGGTGAGCGACAGGTCACTTCTTCTGGCGAAACTGAGGAAGTATCGCTTAAAGCTGAAGGAGTGATAACTATCAACAAAACTACTGCCGGCACGCAGACTCTGGTCGCCACAACTCGATTTGAAGATCCAAACGGTGCCATCTTTCGTATTACTGAAGGAGTGACGGTGCCCGGCGGTACGAGCGAAGCGCCAGGGAGTGTAACTGTCTCTGTGCGAGCTGACACGGCCGGAGTAGCCGGGAATGTCCCAGCGGGTACTCGATTCACTGTACCAGGCTTAGAAAGCGACGCAGCCCTCTTTAAGGCTATATTTGCCACCAATGCTGAACCTTTCAAAGGAGGTTTTGAAGGTGTACGTGTTGTAGTTAATGAAGAAGAGCTCGCGACTGCACAAACTAGTATCCGCAGCGAACTAGAAACAGCTTTGAAAGACCGACTTCCGTCAGAGCAGCCGGCGGATTTTGTCTCATTTAACGGCGCGGAAAAGTTTGCGTATGAATCCTTACCAGCTACAGAAAGTGCCGCGGGAGCAGCCACTGTAAAAGAAAAAGTGAAGCTTGAAATCCCCATCTTCAAAAAAGACACCTTTGCTAGCTTCCTAGCCAGCTCACTTGTCCCAGGCTATGAGGGTGGTCCGGTGCGCGTCCAAGACTACAGTGCTATCAGCTTTGCCTACACCGCTTCCACAAGCGAGGCCTCAATCCTTAGTGATAAAGACAGTATTTCTTTCTCTCTGACCGGTCGTCCGCTCTTAGTGTGGGAGTATGACGAAACCACCTTAAAGACAGACCTACTTGGAGCCTCACAAAATTCACTCACCAATATCCTAGGCGCCTACCCTGCGATTGAAGGTGCGCGTGCTACATTTGCTCCATTTTGGAAGAAATCATTCCCCGATAGCGCCGCCAAAATCTCTATCACTGAAGTGTTTGAGCTCCCTGAGTAGAGTTGTACACAATTTTATTTGACGTTTACTCATTTATTTGCTAAACTCTTGCCGTTTGATGTCAGAACAGAAGTCAGAAGAAGGAATAGTATTTGGAGTCGTGGAAGAGGCGTTGCCTAACACGCTCTTTCGTGTTATTTTAGACGACACTGGTGAGGAAATGCTTGCGTATTTGGCTGGCAAAATGCGCCGTTTCCGCATCCGCGTTCTGGTCGGAGATAAAGTGGAGATCAAAACCGACCCGTATGGCGGTAAAGGAAGAATTACAAAAAGACTCTAGGTAGTTTGTATGAAAGTTAAATCATCAATCAAGAAGCGAAGCGCTGACGACATTATTGTTCGTCGTCGTGGTCGTGTCTACGTTATTAATAAGAAAAAACCTCGTCACAAGCAGCGACAGGGGTAATGTACAGTCAGTATGCGTATTTTAGGTATCACTATTCCAGATGAGAAGCAGCTCGGATACGGCCTCACGGCAGTGTACGGTGTTGGGCGCCCACGGGCACTTGAACTTCTTGCTGAACTAAAAATCGAGGACACTCGTAAGCCAGGCGATCTTTCTGTAGAGGAGGAAAATGCTATTCGTGAAAAACTAGAGTCTTTCACACTTGAAGGAGAGCTAAAGCGCCAGGTTTCTGGTGATATCAAGCGCCTTAAAGACATCGGTTCATACCGAGGTAGTCGCCACGCCAAGCGACTTCCGGCCCGCGGACAGCGCACCAAGACAAATGCTCGCACACTCAAGGGTGTGAAGAAAACAATGGGCAGCGGGCGTCGTAAGCTTGAAAAGACTTAAACTCAAGCGTGTATTTATTATCAATCTGTTAACGATCTATGGGTAAGAAACGAATTATCAAAAAAGGTGGTGGCTCTGATGTAGCGGGGACTTCCCGCGCACTCGCTCGCATTCCTAAGAAAAAGGTTGCGTCTGGCGTTTTGAATATCGCTGCCACGTTCAATAATACGCTTGTCACACTAAGCGATAGCAAAGGCAACAGCCTGATTGCCGCTTCTTCTGGTGCGCTTGGTTTCAAGGGTGCACGAAAGAGTACGCCATTTGCAGCTGCCAAGGTGGGTGAGATTCTTGGAGAGAAAGCTCAACAGATGGGTATGAAAGATGTGGCGGTGGTGATCAAGGGGGTGGGCGCTGGACGTGAGTCTGCACTTCGTGGTTTTGCTGGAAAAGGCATCACTGTGACCACCATTACCGACATGACCCCCGTCCCACACAACGGTACTCGCCCTAAGAAAGCACGTCGCGTGTAATCTTTAGTAGTAATTTTATTTAGTATGAAAATTGGTCCAAAATTCAAAATTGCCAAGCGCCTCGGAGCTCCTATTTTCGAGAAAACGCAAACCCAAAAGTTTGCTCTTTCTGAAGCGCGTGGTGGTCGCATGAAAAAGCGTCGTCCGGGTGCAATGAGCGACTACAAACGTCAGCTCATTGAAAAGCAAAAAATGCGTTTTACATATGGCATTTCTGAAAAACAACTTCGTCGTTACGTCACCGAGGCGATGAGTAAGAGTCATCAGCCGATCGCACTCTTATTTGCGCGTCTGGAAAATCGTCTTGACAACGTAGTGTATCGTGCCGGTCTCGCAAAGACACGCCAAATGGCTCGCCAGATGGTAGCTCATGGCCACATCACCGTGAATGGTCGTAAACTTACGATTCCTTCGCACAAGATGAAAGTTAATGATGAGTTTTCTGTCCGTGAGGGCAGCAAAAAAGCGGTTCTCTTTCTCAACTTTGCAGAAACACATGAAGCAGCTGGCGTCCCTTCTTGGATGACATTTGATGCTAAGAAACTTACCGGCACTGTTACCGGCGTTCCTACCTACGAACCTTCTCAGACTTTGTTCGACCCAGAGCAAGTACTTGAGTACTACAGCCGATAGTCCGTCATGAGCGTGCGTTCGCTCACTATTACACACACTAAACTTAGATATACACTATGTTAGAAACAAATGTCGCACTCCCAAGCAAGCCACGAATTGTAAGTGAAAAGGAATTTCACGGTATCTATGAAATAGACGGACTTTTCCCAGGATACGGACACACACTCGGCAACTCGCTTCGCCGCATCGTACTATCTTCTCTTCCTGGAGCAGCCATTACGCATGTTAAGATTGAAGGAGCAAAACATGAATTTGATACACTAAATGGTATTAAAGAAGATGTTGTGACGATCATCCTCAACCTCAAGCGAGTTCGTCTCTCACTCCATTCTGATGAACCAGTAAAGATTTCACTTAAGAAAAATACCCCAGGTGTAGTGACTGCAGGCGACCTAGTGGTACCTTCACAGATAGAAATCCTTAATCCAGAGCAGCACATTGCAGAGATCACCGACAAAAAAGGTGTCCTTGAAATGGAGATTACTGTGGAGCGCGGTCTTGGCTATGTTGCGCGTGAAGTTCATGCCAAGGAGAAAGTAGAGATTGGCACTATTGCACTTGATGCAGTATTTACCCCAATTCGTCGTGCTAACTACGAAGTAGAAAATATGCGCGTCGGAGATCGTACCGACTACAACCGACTTCGTATGGTCATCGAAACAGACGGCACACTGACGCCACGCGAGGCCTTGGAGCAATCTATCGAGATTATGATCCACCAACTTAAATCAGTGATTGGTTTCCAAGATCAATCTCATAAAGAGGACGCTCCAGAAGAAGCGGTAGCAGATACTACCGACAACGCTGATCCGGAAGTTCTAAAGACACGTATCGAAACTCTTGAACTTTCTTCGCGTACTCTTACCGCACTAGAAGAAGCAAGCATCCGCACTATAGGCGGGCTTGTGCGAAAGAAAAAAGATGATATTCTAGCGCTTGACGGAATCGGCCCTAAGGGTGTCGAAGAGATTGAGGAAATGCTTAAAGGCATGCACCTCGGATTTAATGAGTAATTAATAAGAAAATAGCAAGCTTATGCAACACAGTAAAAACAAACGAACCCTCGGACGGACCCGCTCGCAGCGTACAGCTTTGATGCGTGGGCTTGCCATTTCACTTTTCGAAAACGGTAAGATCGTTACCTCCGATGCCAAAGCACGCGAACTGCGTCCTTTTGCAGAAAAGCTTATTACGTCTGCAAAGACGGATTCGATCGCCGCTCGTCGCCAGGTGGCGAGTGTGCTTGGTGAACCGACGACAGATATTGTGAAAGTACTCTTCACTGATATCGCTCCAAAGTACCAAGAACGAGCAGGTGGGTACACTCGTATTATTAAAATGGGACAAAACGCTGGCCGCACTGAAGCTGTCATCGAGCTTGTGTAATCTTTTTTCGTATGACAAATACAACACACAACGTATACACTATCGACGCTAAAGGAAAGCGTCTTGGACGTATCGCTACAGAAGCGGCAGATATTTTGATGGGTAAGAATGAGCCTGATTTTGCTAAACATTTAGTAAAAGATGTAAAAGTAGTCATCGAAAACGCCAGCAAGCTCGATATCCCTGAAAAGAAGAAAGGAGAAATTTACCAAAGCTATTCTGGTTATCCAGGTGGTCGAAAGGAGGAAACTCTCGAGCACCTTGGTACTCGACTCGGCTACGCTGAGGTAGTACGACGCACTATTAATGGCATGCTCCCGAAGAATAAGCTTCAGGCACGCATGATGAAAAATCTAGAAGTAACTGAGTAATTGTATTTTATTTATGGCAAAACAAGCACCCTACATTGAAGGTATCGGCCGTCGCAAGACAGCCTCAGCTCGTGTGCGACTTACACCGGCTGACAAAACTACTTTCATCGTCAACGAAAAAACTCTCGAAGCATATTTCCCATACGAGTCACTACAAAAAGAAGTAATGTCAGTACTACAAGCGGAAGATGCTGGTATTGAAAATTACACAGTATCGGTACACGTGAAGGGAAGTGGTATCTCAGCGCAAGCAGATGCAATCAAGCTCGGTATTGCGCGCGCCCTCGTTAAAGAGAAGCAAAGTCGTCGTACCGTCTTGAAGCCACTGGGCTTTTTGAAACGAGACCCACGTTCAGTGGAACGAAAAAAGTTTGGTCTTCGCAAAGCCCGCCGTCGCCCACAATTCTCAAAGCGATAACCAACACAACTACTCAGTTTACAACACCCCCGCAGCAAAGCTGCGGGGGTGTTGTGTAAGCAACATCAGAACTCAGAGTAAGCGCACCCTTATTTTGGCGTCTTGGCTTTGGCATAATTTTGACACAGACGTTTTTCGCAGTATAATAGTATTTGAAACGTGTGGGAATACGAAAGAAACTACCAATACGCTATACGAAAGCCACAGGTTTTGATTTTGACAGATTGCATAAATATTTGATATGGCAACACACCAACCTGACGAACATATCGAAGAGGACGAAGTAACCATTGAAGACACTGAGCAGATAGAGACAGAAGAGCGGCTTGAGAGCAAGCTAAAGACACTCAGAGAAAAACTAAAGGTGTGCGAGGCAGAGAAGATGACTGCCCTTGAGGACTTACAGCGAGCACGCGCAGACTTCCTTAATACTAAAAGAAGACTCGAGGAGCAAAAGCAAGCAGACATCACACGGGTCGCCGATAAATTTGTCGCGTCTCTTTTACCACTGACCGATAGTTTTTCTATGGCCATGGCTGACAAAGCCGCCTGGGAAGAGATAGATGCGTCGTGGCGCACGGGAGTAGAAGGCATTAAAAGCCAACTCGATCGTATCCTAGCAACGCACAATGTCACTAAAATTGAGGCCCTTGGTACACATTTTAATCACGACGAACATGAAGCAGTCGGTACTAAGGAAGGGGAGGAGGCTGACATTGTATTAGAAGTTGTACAAGAAGGATATAAAAAAGACGGAGCGGTACTTCGTCCAGCAAAAGTAATTATCAGTGCATAAATAATATTTACACTATGGCAAAAATTTTAGGAATTGACTTAGGAACCACCAACAGCGCAATGGCGATCATCGAAGCTGGTGAGCCGACTATTATTGAAAACGCGGAAGGAAACCGCACCACACCGTCTATCGTCGCTATCTCAAAAAAAGGCGAAAGGCTGGTAGGTCAGATTGCTAAGCGACAAGCAGTCACCAATCCCCAAAACACCATCTACGGGATTAAGCGTTTTATGGGGCATGACTATGAGGACAAGGCAGTACAAAAAGATAAGGCGATTGTACCTTACGACATCCAAAAAGGCAGTGACGGCGGCGCAGTCGTGAAGATGGGTGATAAAGAATACCGCCCAGAAGAACTCTCGGCGATGATCCTTTCAAAACTCAAAGCTGACGCAGAGGCAAAAATTGGAGAAAAAATTACCGAAGCCGTAATTACGGTACCGGCCTACTTTAATGATGCTCAGCGTAAAGCAACACAGGACGCAGGTAAAATTGCCGGCCTTGAGGTAAAGCGTATCATTAATGAGCCGACTGCAGCTGCTCTTGCTTACGGCTTCAATCGTAAAAAGGACGAAAAGATTGTGGTCTTTGACTTTGGTGGAGGAACGTTTGACGTGACAGTCCTTGAAGTAGGCGATGACGTGGTGGAAGTACAATCTACCGATGGAGATGCTCACATGGGCGGACGAGATATTGACCAGGAGATTGTTCGCTGGCTTATTTCAGAGTTTAAGAAAGAAGAAGGAGTAGATCTTTCAAAAGACCCACTCGCGCTACAGCGACTTGATGACGAGGCAGAAAAAGCCAAGAAGGAGCTTTCGTCTTCACAAGAATCAGAAATCAATATTCCTTTTATTGCCAATAATGATGGCGCCCCGAAAAATCTTCTCATTACTCTCACTAGAAGCAAACTCAACGAACTAGCTGAAGAATACATTGACCGTTCGATCGAGATCACTAAGCGTGCCATCGAAGCTTCTTCATTCTCGAAAGAAGAGATTGACGAAATAATTCTTGTCGGAGGGCAGACGCGCATGCCTCGAGTGGCTGAACGAGTAAAAGAGCTTTTTGGTAAAGAACCAAACAAAACCATCAACCCAGATGAAGTAGTGGCTCTCGGAGCAGCCATTCAGGCTGGTATTTTCCAGGGAGATGTACAGGACATTACGCTCGTTGATGTAATTCCACTTTCACTCGGTATTGAAACAATGGGAGGAGTTGCAACAAAACTAATTGAGAAAAACTCTCATATTCCGACGAAAAAAGAGCAGGTTTTTTCAACTGCCGCTGACAACCAAACCAGTACTGAGATTCATGTGGTGCAGGGTGAGCGACCAATGGCGCAAGACAATAAATCACTTGGTCGCTTCGTGCTCGATGGTATTCCACCAGCACCACGCGGAGTACCACAAATTGAAGTCATGTTTGATGTCGACAGTAACGGTGTCTTGAATGTCACCGCAAAGGACAAATCAACCGGCAAAGAACAATCGATCAAAATAGAAGCTAATTCAGGTTTGTCTGAAGACGACATCGAAAAGATGAAAAAAGACGCCGAAACACACGCGGAAGAAGATAAGAAAAAACAGGAACTTGTCGAAGCCCGCAATACCGCCGAGCAGATGACCTACACAGCAGAAAAATCTATTAAGGATTACGGCGAGAAAGCTGGTGAAGCGGTAGTAAAAGAAGTAGAAGAGAAAATTACTGCTCTACGCGAGGTAAAAGACAAAGACGACAAGACCGCGATTACCAACGCTACAGAAGCTCTCTCGGCTGCTATGCAAAAAATAGGTGAAGCAATGCAAGCAAGCGAAGCAGGTCAAAAGGGCGCGAGCGAAGCGAGCGCCTCACCAGAAGATACGGTGCGGGAAGCAGAAGAAGTAAAAGATGATGAGAAAAAAAGCGAGTAAGTTTTTAGTGGAGGGAAACGCATGCGTTTCCCTCCATCATAAAGCTCACTCGAGCTAATGGTAAAACACATATGGCAAAAGACTATTACAACATTCTCGGAGTTGAAAAAAACGCGTCAAAAGACGAAATCAAAAAGGCTTTTCGAAAACTCGCCGGCAAATACCATCCAGACAAAAAAACGGGTGACGAGTCGAAGTTTAAAGAGGTAAGTGAGGCTTATTCGATCCTTAGTAATGAAAAGAAGCGCGCTGAGTACGATACGTACGGCCAATCATTTGCTGGCGCAAGCGGCGGACAAGGCGGTTTTGGCGGGTTTGATTTTTCTCAATTTCAGCAAGGAGGCGGGTTTTCATTTGATATTAATGACATTTTTGAAAACTTTGGTGATATGTTTGGAGGAGGGAATGGCAGATCTCGACGCGGACGTGATATTTCAATTGACATCAACCTCACCTTCAAAGAAGCCATCTTTGGCGTGAAGCGTAGCGTCCTTTTGACCAAGACCAGCACGTGCGAACACTGCGAAGGTACTGGAGCTAAAGATAAAAGTAAACTCAAAACCTGTGCCACTTGTAATGGACAGGGCAAGGTTCGTGAAGTGCGCCAAAGCATCATGGGTCAGTTTCAAACGGCTCGTATTTGTGATACCTGCCACGGGAGTGGTAAAGTGCCTGAAGAAAAGTGTACGCACTGCAATGGCGCAGGCGTACGAAAAAGAGAAGAAGAGATTGCCATCGCTATTCCTGCGGGGGTGCAAGACGGGGAAGTAGTGCGCATGACCGGACGTGGCGAAGCAATTCCCCACGGGCAATCCGGCGATCTCTACATAAAACTCCATGTTGAAACCAACAAAAATATAGTTCGTGAAGGATGGAACCTAACATCCACTCTCGAAGTGAAGCTCACCGATGCGCTACTTGGCGGCGAGTATGTTGTACATACACTTGACGGAGAAACTAAAGTGAAGATACCAGCAGGTGTTAGCCATGGCGAAAAGTTGCGCCTTAAAGGCAAGGGTGTGCCAACTGGACGCGGCACGGAGCGGGGTGACTTCTTGGTACGTATTTCCATTAAAAATCCCACTAAACTTTCTAAAACCGCCAAAGCCCTCATTGAACAACTTCGAGAAGAAGGTGTGTAGCAGCATGTTACACATAAAGGAAAAGGGCGAGTCTTGCTCGCCCTTTCTCGCTGCAAAGCTGCTATCGCGCAAGTCTTTGTGCCGCTATCTCTAGAAGATATAGCCCATGGAGACTAAAAGCCAGAGCCACCAGCGACAGAAGTCCTGCTACGATGCAGCAGTTCACAACTAAATCCGCAACTTTATCCGCCCGCCGCTTCCTCATAAAATACCTCCCTAATTACACCTTTCTCTATCATGGCATGGAATTGGCTTTTAGCAAGCTGGGGGAGGGCAGCAAAACTTCTCTCAACCCTGACGTGTGCTACCATTACTTTATGTCGCTCCACCCGCTAAGTTTCGATTTTGGTGATAACGATGAACCGAGCGAACCATTTACTTTATTTGAATCAATCATTGAAGATCGCGGCAGTAGATATACTGTCAGCATTGGGTGTGTGAAAAATCGCGAGGAAATTGCGCACTTTCTTTCTACACTAAAACAAAAGAAAAAATACCAAAAAGCTACCCATCACTCTTATGCAGCTATCATAGAAAGAGACGGCGTCAGCTATGAAACAAAAAATGACGACGGTGAGACCGGTGCCGGCATGGTAATTCTTCGTATGATTAAAAAACATAAAATGCATAACACTATCGTGTGCGTCACTAGATGGTTTGGCGGTGTAAAGCTCATGGGTGATCGTTTCCGCCATATACAAAACGCGGCAGAGTACGCTTTAACGCACATAAAGAGACACCCGCCAACGTCATAGGCGGGTGCTAGTCCTTCATCATATGGAGCCAGGACAACGCTAAGCCCGGCAACGCTTCGATGGGCACTTCGGTAGGAAGCGTCTTGAAAAGGAGCGTTTTCTTTGGCGCTCTGTTATTCAGAGCGAAGTAAAAATGCAACGCTAAAATAAAAATACAGAGCATGCCTGCCACCATTCCTAACTTACGCATACTGTCCTCCCCTTATTCTCAAACTATTATACGCCATAAGATAGAAAAGCAAACTGTCTACAACTTCGCTTTTCTTATGTCATCTTTTGTTATACTGAAGCTATGGATATTTTGGCGTTAGTGAGCGAGTTTGCGTTTGTGCTTGTCGTTTTTTTCAGCTTCCTTTTCTACACTATGTGGCGGGGGAGGCAAGCCACGATAAATCTCATACTTGGTCTTTACTTCGCACTTCTAATCTCGTACACCTTTCCTTACTATGAAGTGTTGCTGGGCGACGCTTCTGCAGAAGCGCGCTCGGTCGTACGTCTACTACTCTTTGTTTTATTTACTATAGGATCTACGCTACTCTTTCGCAGACTTTCATACGAAGGAAGCCGGGAAGGATTTTTTGCTGGATTTCCACGTAAGCTGGCGTATGCCCTGGCTGCCACTGTGCTTGTTTTAAATTTTAGCTTTAACACGCTACCTATTACAGAGTTTATAGACCCGGGTCCTATCCAAGGTATATTCAACTCAGCTCAAGCCTTCTTCTGGTGGCTCTTTATCCCAGTTATAGTGTTATTCTTGTTATAGGTTTTTATGTCAGGCTTACTCATACTCGGACTCTTGGCGGGAATAGTACAAGTCTTCGGGTATGTGCTCTACATAAAAAAAGCCCAAAAGCATGATATTGATCCGCACCCAATCACATGGCTCATTTTTGCTTTTGATACTGCACTGCTTACTTTTCTAGAGTTTGCGGCGGGAGCCTCACTGGCACTACTTTTTTTGCCAGTTCTATGTTCGATAGGTGCCTGCTATGTTGCTCTACTTATTTATAAAGACGGAAAAATTTCTTGGCCAAGCGATCGACTTGATAAGTATATTCTTAGTGTTGGTATTTTTATTGCCGTAAGCTACTGTTCACTTTTTGTGCTTGAACAAGCTGGTTTTATACCCGCTTCATACACACTTTTCGCGGCGTATCTTTTCCTTATTCTTTCAAATCTCAATACGTTCGTGGCGTTTGTACCTATCCTTAAAGAAGTACGAGCTTTCCCAGAGACCGAGCACGCCGGTCCATGGATGGTGTGGGCGGGTGCATATTTTCTTTTGCTGCTCGCTACATTTATTGAGGTGGGTGTTCGTGTCGAAGGATTTTTGCTTTACCTCTACCCAGTTAGCTCAATGTTTCTCCATGGGGCAGTGGGGGTATTAGCACTTGATCGAAAGTCATATTTAGAATTCCTTTACCCTAAAAATAGCGCAATTAGCGGTACTGGTGTTTACACTAGGGTACCTTTTGTAAAAGGGCAGGTCATTAGCAAAATTATAGGTACGGAAAAATATTTTCGTGCCACTAATCAGACTGAGGCCCTCTCCATCGAAACATGGTATGGCATCGGAGAAGATTTGTGGATAGACCCAGGAGACTCAATCTTTCGTTATCTCAATCACTCATGCGATCCAAATTGTGCAGTAGTAGGCACCAAAACACTCGTGGCTCGGCGACCAATTTTGCAAGATGAAGAACTTACTATTGATTACAGCATGACTGACGCCGACCCACATTGGCAGCTCACCTGCTTATGTAAATCCACACAATGCCGGAAAACAATCTCCGCCATCCAAACCCTGCCTCCGAAAGTAGTAGAAGAACATTTGCCGTATGTTCCAGACTATTTCTTATCAATTTACCAGACAAAATACCCCCAGCTTAAAAATTAATTATGAGATATCGAGAAAAATTCTTACTTGTTGTTACAGTCGCAATAACTTTTGCAGCCACCCTATCTGCTGCTCATACGTTTTATAATCTCAAAAACTATACACAGTTTACGGCTGCAGAGCTTGGTTATCAGACTGACAGCTACGAGGCATGTGAGTGGGGTGAATCAAGTTTTTTAATTTTCTCCAACAACGTCGGCAACCTGATCTACTACACACACGTTTTTCCACTTGTCATCTCTTTATTTATTGGTATTTTTGTCCTTGCCAATAATTATCGCGACCGTAGAAATGTCGTCTTTTCTGTGTTGACAGTGCTTTTTGCACTATGGGCATACTTTGATCTTGTGCTCTGGGCTTCGCCAAGCCAAGCAGACGTGATGTTTTTCTGGTCGGCTATAGTACCCGTCGAGATGTTTTTATATCTCCTTTCTGCTTATTTAATATATCTTTTCACTCGTGGCAAAGACGCCCCTTTCTACGGCAAAGTTGTAGGGCTTATTCTTGCCCTCCCGACTATCGTACTCATGCCCACCGCGCTCAATGTGATAGGACTTTCGCCTGATTGCGACGAAGGTGCGTTTGAAGGGCCTTTGATTCACTACATGTATATTTTGGAGATTTTTATCATTATCTTTATTTGCTATCTCACACTTACTACAAAAAAGTTTTTCAACAATGTAATTGAGCGCAAAAAAGCTTACACCATTGGCATTGCGACAATTATCTTCTTGACCTTTTTCACTATGGGCAATCTCACACTGATGTTTGAGCTTGGTCCAAATTATGAACAATACAAACTCTTTGGGATGCCGATCTTTGCGGCCCTCGTCACATATGCCCTGGTGAAATTTCGTGCATTTGGCGTAAAAGTACTTTTGACACAAGTACTGGTAGCGGTCATTTGGGTATTATTGTTTTCAGTCACTCTGCTGGAATCTATGGAGCGAGCCAGAGCAATTATCATCCTCACTCTAGTAGTTTTCTCCGTTATTGCTCTCCAGCTTGTACGTTCAGTCAAAAAAGAAGTCGAACAGCGAGAAGAGCTAGAAAAACTAGCCTATACACTTGAGCATGCCAACGAGCGATTGAAAGAGCTCGATAAGCTGAAGTCTGAGTTTGTTTCTATAGCCTCCCACCAGCTACGCAGCCCGCTTACCGCTATTCGTGGTTATGCCTCAATGCTCGAAGAAGGGAGCTTTGGTTCACTAAGCGAAAAAGCTCGTACGGCAGTGCATAAGATCAATGAATCCAGCCGGCTTATGGCGCTTTCGGTCGAAGATTACCTTAATGTCTCACGCATCCAAGCCGGGCGAATGCGCTACGAGCTAAGCGATAGCAATATCTGTGATTTGGTTGAAAGCGCGGTAGATGGTCTTCGAGGCCAAGCGCAGCGCAAAGGAATTCTTCTTACCCTGAAAAAACAAGCCGGCCGCACTTGCCTTGTGCGAGCTGATGTAGGGAAAGGGAATCAGATCATTCACAACCTCATCGACAATGCTCTCAAGTACACCGACGAAGGCTTTGTGGACGTCTCCATAAAAAACGTTGGCGATACAGTGGAAATAGCAGTCAGCGATACCGGCACCGGCCTCGGCAAGGATGAGCTGGCAAGCATTTTTGAAAAGTTTGAGCGCACCAAAGACGCTAACACTATCAATCCCAACGGCACTGGTCTTGGTCTCTACCTGGCCCAAAAGATGGCTCGCGACATGGGCGGCGATGTGACGGCAAGCTCACCAGGGAAAAATCTTGGCTCTACCTTTACCCTTATTCTGCCGTTGGCAAAATAGTTTGGCAAATAGCCGTAATTTGCTACTATACGTGATATGAAACCACGACTCTTAACCGGACTCCAGTCTTCTGGCACACTTCATATCGGCAATTACTTTGGGGCACTTAAGCCATTTGTTGATATGTACGAGGAATATGACAGCTATCTTATGGTGGCAGACTATCATGCCCTCACCAGCCTTCGAAGCCCCGAGGAAATGCACGACAACATCATCAACGTCGTAAAGGATTATCTTGCCGTAGGCGTGGATCCAAAAAAATGCGTAATCTTTCGTCAATCAGACAACCAGGACCATATGGAGCTGGCGTGGATCTTCAACTGCATGGTGAATGTCTCATTTCTTGAACTCGCCCACGCGTATAAAGATAAGGTCGCCAAAGGCATGGACGCCAACGCCGGACTCTTTACCTACCCAATGTTGCAGGCAGCTGATATCACCCTCTACGACATAGACGTCGTGCCAGTCGGGGAGGATCAGCGCCAACATCTCGAGTACACACGCGAGGCGGTCGGCAAACTCAATCGCGCCTATGGAGAACTCCTAAAACCCCCTAAAGAGCTTATTTTAGATCAGGTCGGCGTTGTGCCTGGTACCGACGGAGAAAAAATGAGCAAAAGCAAGGGCAACATCATTCCACTATTTGGCAGCGCAAAAGAGATTGAAAAAGCTGTCATGAGCATCAAGACCGACAGTCAGGGCGACCGCCCAGAGCACGTGTACGGCATACACCGCCTTATCAAAAGCGAGGAAGCCTTACTACCTGTCTATGAAGCACATAAAGGTCGTTATGGAGACCTTAAAAAGATTCTTGTTCATGACCTCACCACACACCTGAAACCACTTCGTGAAGCGAGAGCAAAGATCAGTGACGAAGACGTAAAGCAAGTACTGGCAAAGGGAAGTGCCAAAGCAAAGACCGTCTCTAATGAGACACTAAAGAGAGTCCGCGACGCAATCGGAATTACAATTTAAATCAAAACTTTATGGAACGAACACTCATTTCAGCACTGCAATCACATATCGGTAGCACAGTTACAATTGCCGGCGTTGCCTCGGTGGTGCGCCAGCAAGGCAAGATGGTTTTTTTTGATTTTCGTGATCGCAGCGGTATCGTGCAAGGAGTGGTTTTTGGAAAGCCAGACGTCCTAGCAATTGCCAGCGACGTTTCTCCGGAGAGCTCACTTTATGTGACCGGCATTGTTAATAAACGCCCCGACAAAATGGTCAATGACAAAGTCGACAATGGTGACATTGAACTTGAAATTACCGAGATTCAGATCTTGAACAAAGCTGACTCATTACCTTTTGCGCTTGATGGAGAGTTTACACTCGAGACCTTGCTTGATAATCGACCTCTTACCTTAAGACGCAAAGAAGACCGAGCGTTATTTTCTATTCAAGCTGCTATTACTGAAGCCTACGGTACGTTTTTGCGCCAAGAAGGATTCACTGAGTTTCAAGCACCGAAGCTAGTCGGTGGAGACGCTGAAGGCGGCGCGGAAGTATTTAAGGTTGATTATTTTAATGACAAAACAGCCTATCTCGCTACGAGCCCACAACTCTATAAGCAAATGATGGTGGGGGTATTTGAGCGCGTCTTTTCATTTGCTACTGCTTTTCGAGCGGAAAAAAGCGCCACCACACGTCACTTAAGTGAATACACCTCTCTTGATATGGAGATGGGGTTTATTGAGAGCCATCTTGACGTAATGAAGGTAGAGACCGCACTTATGAGCCATATCACTGAGTATTTGAAAACACACAATCAAGCCGAACTTGATACTCTCAAAGTCTCGCCACCACTCATTCCTGAAGGAGAAGTATTTCCTTATATGAAACTTAGAGAAGCGCAAGCACTCATTAAAGAGCGTACCGGGCAAGACAAAACTTCAGAGCCAGACCTAGAGCCAGAAGATGAACGGTGGCTTTGCGAGTATGCGCGTGAAGAGCTGGGGAGCGATTTTATTTTTATTACGCATTACCCTGTCTCAAAGCGACCGTTTTATACTATGGAAGATTCAGAAGATCCTGGTTTTACAAAGAGCTTCGACTTACTTTTCCGCGGAGTTGAAATCACCACCGGCGGCCAACGTGTGCATGATTTAGAAGTACTCAAAGAAAAGGCGAAATCAAAAGGACTCGACCCCGATAAGTTTTTATTTTATTTGCAAGCATTCCAGTATGGTATTCCGCCGCATGGCGGTTGGGGGATGGGTCTCGAGCGTCTCACGGCAAAATTCTGCGGCGTTAAAAACGTGAAAGAAGCAACACTGTTCCCGCGAGACATCAACCGTATTGATACCTTGCTTTCAAAACCCAATCCGGGCGACGAATAGCAAAATGAAGGCGCGAGCTTCGCTCGCGCCTTCATTCCTAACATATACCACACCGTACCCTTATGCGCACTTCATACACACCACCCACAGAAATCTTAGAAAAATACGCTGAACTAATTGTTCAGTTTGGCCTCCAGCGCCAAGACGGCACTCTACTTCCGAAGGGGAGTGTGGTCGAGTTTACTGTGCCGGAAGCAGCCAAACCACTCTACTTTTATCTCCAACGCGCAATTTTGAAAAACGGTTACCATCCACATGGAAAATTTATTCCCAGCAGCGATGCTCATTTTCATTTTTCAAAAGATTTTTTTACTTTTGCAAAAAAATCTCAGTTGGAGCATTTTGATAAAAAATACCACACCGCTTATGTAGATATGATTGATGCTCAAATTTTTATCATTGCAGAAACGGAACTTTCAGAATTAAATGAGACTAGTGGAATGAAAATTATGCAGCAACAAAATGCGCAAAAACCCCTCAAAGACATGCGGCTAAAAAAAATTGACCAAGGAAAATTATCTTGGACGCTTGCAGTTTACGGCACTAAAGACATGGCCAAGGAAGCCGATATGAGCGAGCGAGCGTACTGGAAGCAAATCATCGAAGCTTGTTATCTTGATACAGATAATCCCATTAAAGAATGGCGGCGCATCACAAAAACAGCCCAAGCTGCCGCAGCAAAACTCACCAACATGAATATAAAAACGCTTCATTGGAAAGGCGAGGATATGGACATCACGGTGGGTATTGGCGCCGACCGCGTATGGCGCGTAGGAGGTGGCAACAACATTCCTTCATATGAAGTCTTCACGTCTCCAAATATGCACCAAGCGGAAGGGTGGATTCGCTTTAATCAGCCACACTTTCGTTATGGTAAAAAAATCGAAGGTATTGAGCTACGGTTTAAAAATGGGGAAGTTATAAAGGCTAAAGCTACTAAAAATGAATCCCTCCTAAAACAAATGCTCAAAGCACCAGGCGGGAGCAGGCTCGGAGAAGTATCACTCACCGACCGTAGACTTTCTCGCATCTTAAAGCCGACCGGTGAAATCATCTACGACGAAAACATAGGCGGCACGTATGGCAATACGCACATAGCCATCGGCTCAAGTTTTCATGATTGCTATAATGGTAAACAAAACAAATCAGCAAAACAGTGGGCGAAGCTCGGCTTCAATGAGTCGGTGGTGCATTCGGATTTTGTTTCAACAAGTGACCGCACCGTCACCGCCATCCTCAAAGACGGCAGTAGCATTGTGATTTATAAAGACGGGATGTTTACTCTCTAACACACATATATGACCATCGAGCAAATTAGGGAAGAACTAATGACCAACGAGAACTTCTTGGCGGCTGAAATGGACATGCTCTGTACGTACTACAAGCTGAAACACACGCCACGCTGGGCACATATTCGTACGCAGGATGAAGTGGAGTCAGTGGCTGAGCATATTTACGGTATGCATATTCTAGCTGACTACTTTATCCCCTTACTGGACGAAACCTTTGACTTAGAAAAAGTACGACACATAATTACCTGGCACGATATGGCGGAAGCAATAGTCGGTGATATGACCAGCCGTTCAAAAACTGATGAGCACAAACAAGCAGAAAAAAGAGCTGAACAAGACCTCATAGTAACTGCACCCAGTCATCTTAAAGAACGTTTACAATTTGTTTATGAAACCTTTGATACAAAAACAGCAGCAGAAGCAAAGCTGGTAAAAGCTTTGGATAAGATTGAGCCAATGTTCCATCTCTATTTTCTCTCTAAAAACGTAAAAAATATTCATAAGAAGTTTGACTTAGTATGGACATCGGAAGTCTATCGCGAGTATCGTTCGTCTCATATAAATGCGTTTCCGCTTTTGAAGCACGTTGATGATTATTTAGTGAAACAAACAAAGCAGTTCCATCCCACTTACTGAGGCATGATACAATTTACCCATGAGTCACGCCGCACTTGCGATTAAGACACAGGTGTTTGAAGGGCCTTTAGAGTTGTTGATTGAGCTAGTGGAGAAGCGCAAGCTTCTCATAAACGACATCAGTCTAGCCAAAGTCACTGACGAGTATATGGCCAAAGTGTCGTCGATGCAGGAAGAAAGTCTTCCCAACACCGCCCAGTTTGTACAACTGGCAGCAACACTTCTTTTAATAAAAAGCAAGTCGCTTTTACCGGTCTTGGAGCTTTCAAGCGAGGAAGAGGAGAGTATTGAAGCCCTTGAAGACCGCCTCAAGCGTTACCAATTTTACCGCGATCTCGCGAAAGACATTGAGCTGCAGTTTGGACGTAAGGTAGCCCACGAAAGAAAGTTTGTTCCCACCGTTACCCGTGAATTTACTCCGGACAACTTCACGACGCTGGCTGCCCTCCACACCGCTATGCGCGAGCTCCTGACCGAGCTGCCAATCGCTACACCCACCGTCAAGGCCAGAGTGAAGCCACTGGTCTCGCTTGAGGAGATGATTGTCCGTCTTGAAGAGCGTATTGCCAAAGCTTCAAAGACCACTCTCCGGGAGCTAACGGGACACACGGCCGAGCAAAAGGAAGTGATCGTGGGCTTTTTAGCGATCTTGGAAAGCGTTAAGCAAGGGCAAGTATTGGTCGCTCAGCTTCATTGCTTTACCGATATTGAAGTTACGAAAGAACGTCTCGCCACACCAAAATACTACTAAACACCAAAGCAGCCTGCTCTAGCTAGACATGATATACTTTCTCTATGCAGGGAATGTCACTTACCGCACAGCTTGAAGGTATGCTATTTCATACTGGAAAGCCAGTTTCAAAGTCTGATATCATGACGATTTGTGGCTTGAAGGAGTATGCGCTTCGGGCCGCGTGTAAAAAGCTCCGGGTGGAGCTTTTGAACCGCGGCCTTATCCTAATCGACAATGAAAGCACCCTCGAACTCGCTACCAATCCACTCCTTGATCCTCTAATCGACTCCCTTCGAAAAGACGATGTGGCTCGCGACATTGGAAAAGCAGGAGCCGAGACATTGGCAATTATTCTCTATCGCGGGCCGATTAGCCGCACAGAGATAGAGCAAATTCGCGGTGTCAATTGCCAACACATCATCAGAAATCTCCTGATCCGCGATTTGATTGAGAAAGACCAAAAGAGTCGTACACCGCGCTACATAGGGAGCACCGCGCTACTTCGCCATCTCGGCATCGGGAAGCGGGAAGACTTACCAAATTTTTCTGCTACTATGGAGAGACTTGAAGCCTTTGAGGCTTCACTGACCGAATAAATATGTTTACCACTTTTACCGAATACTCCACAAAAACCATACTTTTTCTTTTCCTTGGACTAGGCATTTTTCTCTGTGCAGTTTTATTTTTGATCTACAATGACAGCCAGCAGAGCTCAAAGGCACGTGAATATATAAGCAAACCAACCCAAAGCGCCGCCGTCGCCGAAAGCAGCCAAAAGCAAGATCCTTTTGCAGGCATAGCACTTTCTGGCGCAGCAGCTTTTGTACTTGATGCCAAAACACAAAAAGTGCTTTACACCAAAAATCCCGACGAACAGCTGCCGCTCGCCTCAATCACCAAGCTGATGACTGCCGCGCTCGCCAATGAAATCCTGCCTGCCGAAAGTCGCATCACCATCTCCAGTGCTGCCATGGCCCAAGATGGCACGAGCGCAATACTAGAAGGGGAGGTATACACAATGCAAGCGCTATCAGACTTAACGCTCGTCACCTCTTCAAACGACGGCGCTTACGCGCTCGCAGAAGCAGCGGGCGCCCTCTTTGAAAACGGCGGCCCTTCAACCTTTGTACAGGCTATGAATATTAAAAGTGACGAACTTGGTCTCACCAAAACTTATTTCCGCAATCCAACCGGTCTCGACGTTGCTGAAGGGAAGTCCGGTGCATACAGCACCGCGAGAGACGTCGCCTTTTTAATGCAACATATACTATTTACTCAGCCAGGCATCCTAGAAAGAACAACCGCAAGCAGGGTACAGATACCGGTCGTCAACGCAGGCAATAAACAGATTTACAACACAAACTACAACGCCGATGATATAATCGGTCTCATCGGCTCAAAGACAGGCTACACGGAGCTCGCGGGCGGCAATCTAGTGATTGCATTTGAGGTTGAGCCCAACCACCCGATTATCGCCGTGGTTCTTGGCTCCACAAGAGAAGGTCGTTTTAGTGACATCGACAGTTTAGTAAAAGCCGCCAATTCATTGTTTGAATAAATATGGACATTACCTTAATAAAAATTCTTCTACCAGCCGCTCTGGCATTTATTATCGGCATTTCGATCACGCCTGTGGTAACGCATTACTTGTTTAAGTATAAAATTTGGAAAAAAACCGGTGGCAAAACCGCCCTCAATGGACGCGAGGCAACCGAATTTAATCGCATTAAAGGGGCAGACGAGACAAAGACGCCACGTATGGGTGGGATTATTATCTGGGCGAGCGTGTTACTCACAGTACTCCTTATCGCGCTTTTGGGAGTGATATTTCCTGAGACCGTACTCGCTGACCTGGATTATTTTAGTCGCTCACAAACCTGGATTCCACTCTCTGTTCTACTCATCGCGGCGCTGTTTGGCTTGGTCAACGATATCTACGATGTGCAACATAGCGGAAAGGGAGTGCGACTACGTACCCGCATTATTGCAATTTCAATTTTTTCAGGGCTAATTGGATGGTGGTTTTATGACAAGCTAGACGTCTCTACAGTCAGTATTCCATTTGATGGCTACGTGGAGCTTGGTTGGCTTATTATTCCATTCTTTATTTTTCTCACCAACGCACTCTACGCTAGCGGCGTCATTGATGGTATCGATGGTCTATCCGGAGGTGTGTTTGCCTCAATTTTCATCGCCTATGGTGGAGTAGCGGTCTTCCAATCGCAATACGACCTGGCCGCTTTTTGCGCCACCATCGCCGGCGGCATTCTCGCTTTCTTATGGTTCAACATTCCTCCGGCCCGTTTTTGGATGACTGAAACTGGCAGCATGGCCCTCACACTCACGCTAGCGATAGTAGTATTTATGACCGACGCTCTCGGCGGAGGAAACGGAGTCTCGCTACTTTTCATTATTGGGTTACCGCTGGTAGCCACCGTCGCTTCAAATGTACTACAGATCTCATACCGCAAAGCAACTGGCAAAAAACTCTTCCGCATCGCTCCGCTTCATCACCATTTTGAGGCCATCGGGTGGCCATCATACAAAGTGACTATGCGGTATTGGATTATTAGTATCGTGTGTGCAATTATTGGTATTATGATTGCAGCAGTTGCATAAATATGAGTTTCAAACACGTTGACAAAATCTTTTTGTTCGTGGTCATGATACTCACCATTGGCGGATTTTTTGTATTTTCTTCTGCTTCACTTGGCTTACTTACTCGCAGTACAGAGATCACTTCAGCGACGTCATTTTTATCTTCTGTCGCATTTTCACAATTCTTTTTTGGTATTGTGGGCGGCACTATCGCTCTCCTTATCACGAGTCATATCCATTATCGATTTTGGCGTAAATACGCTTTTTACATTTTTCTTGTCGCATCGATACTTACACTCTTAGTCTTCACTCCACTTGGGTTTGAGTACGGCGGCGCAAAACGTTGGCTTCATCTGGGCGGCTTTTCTTTTCAGCCAGCCGAGCTGTTGAAAATTGCCTTTGTTATCTATATCGCTACCTGGCTTTCTGGAATGAAGGATGTCATAAAAGACACCAAGGCGGGTACGCTGCCATTTTTCGCAATTGTAGGAGTAGTCGGTGCAGTAATGCTTGCCCAGCCAGATACTGACACTTTTTTAATTATGGCTTTTGCAGCGACCGCCATGTTTTTGGTAGCGGGCGGACGCTGGCGTGATGTGGGTTTGGTGATGGTAGCCGTGAGCCTACTTGCTCTTATTCTTATCTTTACACGACCGTATATTAAAGACCGTATTACCACGTTTTTTAACCCTGAGCTGGACGCCCAGGGTGCCGGCTGGCAGATAAACCAATCACTCATTGCTATTGGTTCTGGCGGCTTTTGGGGTAACGGATACGGACAGAGTGTGCAAAAATTTGGCTATTTACCCGAGCCAATTAGCGACTCGATTTTTGCTGTCTATGGTGAAGAGTTTGGATTTTTTGGAAGCTTTATCCTCTTGTTATTATTTTCTGCTTTTACTTTTCGTGGGCTGCGGATTGCTTCTCACGCCAAAGACCAGTTTGGCATGCTCCTGGTTGTAGGTCTCGTGGGTGTCATCGCCGGACAAGCCTTCCTTAATATTGCCGCCATGGCCGGACTTTTACCGCTGGGTGGTTTGCCGCTGCCTTTTATCAGCCACGGGGGGACGGCACTTTTAATGACTCTGGCTGCGGTGGGCGTGATTTTAAATGTGTCTAAACACCAAACTAGGAAAGCTTAGCTGGTATACTATCGTTATGAGAATTGGACTCGTAGGTGGAGGAACAGGAGGGCATTTTTATCCGCTAATCGCAATTGCGGAGGCGCTTCGTGATCAAGAATCAACACTGGGCATAGAGATAGACCTTCGTTATTTTGGCCCGGAACCGTATTCACAAACCTCACTTGATGCATTAGAAATTGCATTCTCAAAAATTCCGGCAGGGAAGCGGCGGCGGTATTTTTCGCTTTTGAATATTCTTGATTTCTTTGTCATGCTTTATGGAGTGGTAGTGGCATTCTTCAAGCTCTTATTTCTTTATCCGGACGTCATTATGAGTAAGGGAGGTTTTACAAGTGTGCCGGTAGTGTTGGCGGCGAGAGTGCTCCGCATTCCGGTGGTGGTGCATGAGTCTGATACCAAAGTCGGCAGTGCCAATAAACTAGCCGCGAAATCTGCAAGGTATATTGCAGTGGCATATCCTGAAGCAGCGCAGTTTTTTCCGGAGGAAAAAACTGCGCTTGTCGGCATCCCGATCCGCAAATCTTTCTTTACTCCTCACAAAAATCCTCATCAGGTACTTGGCATTCCGAGTGATCGACCGGTAATTTTTGTAACTGGGGGATCCAGTGGTGCTGAAAGAATCAACACTTTGATCCTTGATAGCATTGATGAGTTACTCCCTCACTACACCATTATTCACCAAGTTGGAGATGCGAATATTTTTGCCGTTAGAGAAACAGCCCTCGCAAGGAAACTCCCGCAAGACCAGCTCTCTCGTTACTTTATCTTAGGACACCTTGATAACACCAGCATGACTGCTGCCCTTGACGCCGCTGCGCTTATCATCGCCCGAGCGGGGAGTACGACGTTGTTTGAAATTGCGCTCAAAGGTAAACCATCGATCATTATTCCAATTCCCGAAAGCATAAGCCACGATCAAAAAACCAACGCTTACACATACGCCAATACTGGCGCCGCCACCGTGCTCGAAGAAGCCAATATGACCGACAGTCTACTTGTGTCGGCAATAACGAGTATTATGGAAAACGAACTTACGTACCAGACCATGCAAAACGCTGCCTTGAACTTTACAAATAAAACAGCAGCCGCTACACTCGCTACAACCCTTATCAATATCGCACAAGAACACTAGTCATGAGCAACATCATTACCCGCATGCCACCAAGTCCGACCGGGCATCTACATATCGGAACCGCCCGTACGGCGCTTTTTAACTATTTATTTGCAAAAAAACACGGCGGCAAAATGATACTGCGCAGTGAAGATACCGACAAAGCCAGAAGTACCAAAGCCTACGAGACCGAGATCGTGGAAGGTCTGAAATGGCTCGGTATTACTTGGGATAATGAAGAGATCTTTCGCCAGTCTGAACGAACTCCACTTTATAGAGGCTACCTTGAAAAAATGATCGCAGCTGGTACTGCTTATCTTTCCAAGGAGCCTAAAAAAGACGACCCTACGACTCTTATCGAAGTAGTGCGACTCAAAAACCCAAACAAAACCATCACTTTCACTGACTTAGTGCGCGGTGAAATCACCTTTGACACCACTGAACTTGGCGACATTGTCATAGCGCGTACGATTGATGATCCTTTATATCACCTGACGGTGGTGGTGGATGATTTTGAGATGGGCGTGACGCATGTCATCCGTGGCGAAGACCATATAGCCAATACGCCACGGCAAATCTTGATCCAAGAAGCGATCAAAGCTCCCTTACCCGCCTATGCACATCTGCCACTGATTCTTGCCTCAGACCGTTCAAAAATGTCGAAGCGTCATGGGGCCGTGGCTTTATTAGAATATCAAAACGCTGGCTTTCTCCCGGCTGCGATCACAAACTATCTGGCACTCTTAGGCTGGAATCCGGGTACCGAACAAGAAATTTTTACGCCTGAGGCACTGGTAGAGGCCTTTTCACTTGAGGGCGTACAAAAGGGCGGGGCAGTCTTTGATCTGCATAAATTTACTTGGGTCAACAAACAACATTTAGCCCTGCTTTCAGATGCCGAGTTTACTCAATATGTGATGGAGCATGGTGGCAATTCGCTTCGCGAATTGCCACAGTTTACAGACGCCGCTTGGCAACGTTTGCTCCCGACGATACGCGAACGGATTAGTCTAGGAAAAGAATTTGCCGATGCTGTAGCAGCAGGGGAGTATGATTTTGCCTTCTCGAAGGTGCAACCAAGTCGCGAGCTTCTTAAGTGGAAAAACGACAATAAGCCAGAAGACGCGGTGCCTCGCCTCCTTGAAGTAGCGTCTCTGCTTGAGGCTGCCGACTTTTCTTCACCTGACACCATCAAAGCAGCCCTCTGGGATTATGCGGAAAAGGTAGGGAAGGGGGAAGTGCTGTGGCCACTTCGCGTTTCTGTGACAGCACTGGAACGCTCACCAGATCCATTTACGGCGCTCTTTATTGTAGGCAAAGAGGAAGGTCTTTTACGCATACACAACACCGTCGATATCTTGAAAAGCCACTCATAAATACATGGTATTATAGTGAAGTATGTCGTACCGCATCGCTATAAGTTTCTTTTTTGGAATCGTGCTCTCCGTTTGTGTGGGGGCGCTCTTACCTCTTTTTCCTTATGCGGATGCACAATCAGTCGATGATCTAAAACAACAAATTGCCGACCGTAACGAACGACTCAAAAGCATTGAAAAAGAAATCGCTGAATACGAAGCTGCTCTCAAGGAGGTGGGGGCAGAACGCTCCACACTCGAAAAAGCCATCCGCGGGCTGGAGCTTGAACGCGGCAAAATCAACGCTGACATCCGTTACACAGAAAATCTCATCGGCAACACCGATATGGAGATTGATAAACTATCACTAGAAATTCGCAAAACACAGCTCGATATCAACCAAAATATGTCTGCTATCGGCGAAACCCTCCGCGCTTTACAGACCACCGACGACATCACACTCCTTGAAGCTTTGCTTCGCTATGAAAACATCTCAGAATTCTGGGGCTACATCGCAGACCTTTCAACCGTACGCACCAGCATGGGTGACCAAGTGACTCTGCTCTCAGGTCTCCAAGAAGAGCTGCAGGATCGAAAGTTTGAAGAGACAGGTAAGCGAGAAGATTTAGTCAGTCTCAAAGAGCAGTACGCAGGGCAACAAGCCATCTTGTCTGCGAATAAAGCAGAAAAAGACGAGCTGCTGCAGTCCACAAAAAGCGAAGAAGCCGCTTATCAAGATCAGCTGAAGTCAAAACAAGCAGCAAAAGATGCCCTCCTTAAAGAAGTAGCCAACATCGAGTCACAACTTAAATTCATTCTTGACCCCAACAAAATCCCTACCGCCGGCAGCGCAGTCTTCCGCTGGCCGCTTGATAGTGTCTATATTACGCAGTACTTTGGCTATACGAAATTTGCACTCGGAGGCGCTTACGGCGGCAGCAAACACAACGGTGTCGACTTCGGCACACCAACCGGCAGCCGCCTCTATGCACCTCTCTCTGGGACGATTCGCGCCACCGGTAATACCGACTTAGTCGCTGGTTGTTACTCTTGGGGAAAATGGATATTGGTTGATCACCCCAACGGACTTTCAAGTATGTTTGCTCACTTAAGTAACGTGCAAGTGAGCGCTGGCCAGCAAGTTAGCACCGGCGACGTCATCGGCTTCACCGGCAACACTGGCTACAGCACCGGACCTCACCTACACTACACATTATATGTCTCAGACGCAGTCCAAGTAAAAGGCTTCAACGAGTTTAAGTCGGTTACAAGCTGTGGTTCGGCCGCCTCACCATTCTCTGCCATAGAAGGGTACCTAAACCCTCTTGATTACCTACCTGCTATTTAGAATATTTAGAGATTAGAGTTGATGACTCTAGAGCAGGCGATGAGTGCGCCGGAAGCGAAAGCCTCCGGCGCACTCATCTTTTCATACCATCTTCATCCTCAAAAATAATTAAGATAAGAAATTATTAGTTCGCACAATATTAATACCTAAAGTCAGGGGAGAGGGGAGGCTAAAGGAGCTGTGTCCCTCTACCTACCAATGAGCATGCAGAGCTTGGAAAGCTTTTTAGAGGACCGCGCAAAAAAATAAATAATAAAAATGTGCTGGGTAAAAATAAAAAATAACTTTTTTCAAAATAAAAATTGTTTTAAAAATAAGAAAAATATTTTAGAATCTTTTTTTATATTCAAAATTATGATTAATTTTAAAAGCATCAAGATAACCATAAAAGAACCGTAAAAAGACTCCACATCAGTCAATTTTACATTTTAAGACCGATGTCTCACCCTGCCTTAGATTAGACACTTTTCTTAGAGGTACTAGATGTCGTCTTTCAGTATAAAAACGCTTAGAATCGATCCTACGGCCTCAAAATACGGCTCTAATACGTAGCTCCACAGCTAAGGAGAATTGCGGTCAAAAAGTCGGAAAACATGATCTTTGATGACGAAATACAAAGAAAATGATGGACAGGGCACATACATAAACGGAAGTCGCTAGTGCTTATAAGAGAGCATAAAGCTTTTTACTTACGGCATGAGGGCTTTATCCTTACTATACACAGCAAAGTCCTCTATATAAATAAAACCCCATCTTTTTTGTGATATAATTGAGTATTAGAGATATTATACTCAGTTTATAGTATCTGGATTATAGCCTTATTTTAATTTCAAGTGTGCTCAAACAACCTCCTCCCCGGCATTCAAAATGCTACACTTAAAAAACCTATGTCAGTACCGCAAAACAAAAAACATACTGCCGCCGCTATCTTGCCTCACCTCGACGATTTCTTGCTCCATATCCAGGCAAACAATTACTCAGAAAAAACACGTAAAAGTTACGAGCGAGATTTGCTTACTTTTGATTTTTTCCTTTTACATGAAATGGGCGGACTCCCCTTTCCGAAAATAAATAAAAAAACTATTGAACAATTCAAAGCGTACCTCAACTCTCGTGACAGAAAAACGGCCCAAGGTAGCGTATCAGAATCATTCCTCACCAGCGGTTCTATCAACCGGATGCTCTCGTCACTGCGTCGGTACTTGTCGTATCTGGCAGATATGGATCTGGAAGTACCAGTTGTGCCAAGTGCCATTAAAATGGTGCGTACGGAGAAAAAGCATGGCCAAGTCGCTGAACTCCATGAGCTCATAGCCTTAATTGAATCACCGATGATATATGAGAAAAATGAATTTGTTGCCCTTCGAAACCGAGCTGCCCTCGAAACTCTTTTTGCAAGTGGTATGCGTATATCAGAACTCATTAGCCTACGTCGCAATCAGCTTGATAAGACGGGAAAAATATTTATTGAAGGAAAAGGCCGAAAACAGCGCTTTATTTATCTCACAGACCGTGCAAAAAAACATCTTGATGCTTACCTCGCAATACGCACAGATGATTTACCCTACCTCTTTATTGCCCGCAGTGGACAGCATGTCGATAAAAAAGACAAACACATATCAGCAAATTATCTTCAGATGAAAATAAAACGATATCGAGAACTCCTTGGTATCAATGTCCCTACCAGCGCTCACTCACTTCGTCACGGGTTTGCTACCTACTTGGCAGAACAAGGTGCAAACCCGGCAGCAATTCAAATTCTCCTTGGACATGAGTCGCTTGATACCACTACGCGCTATGTCCATGCCTCTGATAAATATGCCGAAGAAACGCATAAAAACTTCCACCCGCTAAAAAAATAGTATGCGTCGACCAGTCTGGACGAAAACAAAACTACGCGCCGGCTTCCAGGCGTTTAAGAAGCTTCATGGACATTTTCCGGTCGCTGAGGAAATTGACGATTTTCCTCTCCTCCCTTCTGCTCGTCTCATTCAAAAACGCTTTGGTGGTCTGCCTACTTTACGAGCATCGCTAGGATTAACTGCAACCCACTTTGGCAAAGGCCCTATGCGAAGCCGCATTGCGACTGAAGTCAACCAGCGCGGGCGCGCGGAAGAGCGTCAACTTGAAAATTGGCTTGTTACACATTTCGGCGAACGTAATGTTCACCCCGAGAAGTTGTTTGGTCATGGAAAAAGCCGGGTTGATTTCTATATTTGCCATGAAGAAACTACTTTTGGAATCGATATTTTTTACCCAAACACATTACGCACCCTTGAAAGCAGCCTCAATATTAAACAGAAAAAATATCAGCATTTTTCTCAACCACTTTATATCGCCATTGCCAACCCACTGTTTACACAAACCATGCTCGATGCGTATGTATCTCGAAAAAAGAATCCCCTACCCTCACACATCACACTCCTCACCAAGGCCAAACTCATGACACACTTACGTAAAAAAGTGCAGTCAACTCAGTAGTACAAAGCAAGCCCCGGACGCACTGCGTCCGGGGCCATTTCACTCACGAAAACGCGCTTCCGCGAGGCGAGCTCTCAGGCCCGCCCCAACGAGTATTGCCGACGGCATGATGGCACCCTGGATGAAGTCGTGCAGGGTGAGGCGGCCATTTAAGGCCTGGAAGATCCCCTCGACCAAAAATCCGACGCCAAGCAGGAGCGCCACTACCGCCACAGTGCCAGCATGCTCGCCAGCCACAACCAGCATTAAGAAGTGCAGCCCGTGAACGACCAACGCCACCACCAGCAACATCGGGAGCAGATTGATTACCGTCTGCAAGACCCTCACAAGAGGGTCGGCAAATGGTGCTGTTTCATGCCAGAAGGCGACAGCCATCACAGCTGTCAGTGAGTACGCAAAGAAACACCAGCTGCTTTCTGGCTCAGAGCTTCTAAAGCAACCAGGTAGCCATTTCATGTCGTATCTCCTTACATTATTTCTAGCTGGAATATACCACGAAATACACATTTGGCAATCTTCGACACAGCTTTTACAACTAGGCTAATAACAAAAATTGCCTATCTGCTTCATTATATGAGTGCAGCTACTTCCCTAGGACACTCATGGCCGCAAAACCCACAAAGACAAGGGCGACGAGAGTGAGGCCTGTCTCCACATCGACCGACACTCCACGTGTAATGATATAAAGCAATACGAGAATAAAGAGAATAATCTTTACGATCCACATACGTTTATTGTAGCAGACCTTCAAGTAAATTGTCGTAATCATCGCGATGAGCCGTGAGATGAATGGTGCGATGCTTTTCTGTAGTAAGGCGAGACGTCACTTCCCTATGACGTGCCAGATAGTCTGCTACTTTGGCCGGGATGATGTCTGGTTGCGTGAAAAATTTCACGGAGTGAAATTTTTCACGCAACGCCGACACCAAAAGCGAATAATGCGTACACCCCAGTATTACCGCCTCTGGTAGTTTTTTTCGTTTATAAAGCAGCTCCTCCACTACCGCCAATGCCTCATCCCCCTTCCCTGCCTCGATTAAAGGTACGAGTGTCGGCGTCGCCACACCTTCAAGCATGATGTCTTTCCCTCCCATTTTATCAAACTCAAGACGAAACTTTCCCGAGTCGATAGTTCGTTTGGTCGCGATAAGGAGTACGTCGCTCATACCCGCTTTTACGACTTCTTCTACCATTGGCACGATCACGCCCAGAAGCTTTCGATCTGGATAGGCGTGCGGGAGCCACTCATCCTGAAGCCGCCGTAATGTCTCGGCCGAAGCAGTATTACACGCCAAAATCACTAGCACACAGCCTTTTTCATACAAATACTCGGCTCCAACTTTTACCAATTGAAAAATCTCATCCTCTGTCTTGTCTCCGTAGGGAAGGTTGGCTGTGTCTCCATAATATTCATAATCATACTGAGGCAGCGCTGCTACCACCGCTCTTAAGACCAGCACCCCACCAAGCCCAGAATCAAGAAAACCTATTTTCATACTTATTCACTTTCGTGCGCTACTTGATATACCATATTGAGAGCCAAACTAGCCAAGGCCGCCAGTACAAAAGTCCACCCTATTGGCATATAGAGTGCCAAAAGCGCTACCACTAGAAGTCCTAGGGCTCTTCCGCTATGACCTGCCATTTCTCGCAACACGGTAAATTCATCAATATACTTTCCTTGTTCTGCAGACATGTCATATAAAATTGCCGAAAATGGTGTCTGAGTAAAAATCTTTACAATATTATGATACAAACCAACAAAGAAAATCTGAGCGGCCGACAGCACAAATATCTTGGCCACCCAACCCATTGCATATAAACCACTACCGACCTTGAGCGTTGTTTGGGTGACGTCTTGCCTCATATCAAGATACTTACCCACCAAAAGCTGTACCACGATGGTGATGGCGACAATGACTGTGGACAATGCACCGATTTCAAACACATCACCCTCTAAAAGCTCATACAGAAAAATTGGCCAGACAACGAGCGTAATTGCTACCTCAACGCCGTTGGCAAATTCGCCGGTCACCACGCCATTGTAGCGTTTGCTAAACATATGCGACATCGTCTCTCGCCACGACCAATCAAAGTGGTTGTTTGTTTCTGGCACATACGCATATGAGACAGTAGCCGCCACCAAGAGCACGACAGCGATCAAGAACAAAGTATCGTAACCGGCGTTTGCTATGATAAACCCGGCCAAAATAGGCCCAATAACACCCAAGAAAGCGATCGTTGCAAACGAGAGACTCACCATGCGAGCGCGCTCTCCTGACTTGGTAAATAAAGAAAAATCAACATGATACGGCACCCAATGAAATACGCGAAAGCCCACAATCGCCACCGTAATCAGCGGCAAGACAGTCCATATATTTTCTGGAGTAAGGAAATACATTGCCCCGTAGAGCACCACACTGCACACTCCCCCTAAAACCAACGCCCGACTAAAGCCGATATAATTGGTGAGGTACATTCCTGGCACTAAAAGCAAAACATACAAAAAAGACAGCAGAGCATAATAAAGCCCCACTACATAAAATTGAGACCCGCTGGTTTCGTAAAGAAAAATCGGTACAAAAATACCCAGCAAAGCCGCCGCAGCACCGTGTACCAAACGCTTGGCAATAAAAAGCTGTACAAAGCCAGCACTTTGCGGCTGTTCCCTCTTTTTTATATGTCGATAAGAAAAGCGTGGGGTATGCATAATCAGGTAGCCAGCTTACAAATCGCATCAAAATGTGCCTTCTCAACCGGCATCACCGACAGTCGGTTCCCCTTCTCTAAAAGGCGCATTGAGAAAAAACGCTTATCCTCCTTCAACTCTTTAAGTGTCACGACCTTAGGAAACTTTTTTACATAGCGCACATTGACCGCAAGCCAGCGCGGATCGTCTGGGTCACTGTTTGGATCTGGATGCTCGCTCTTTAGGTCAAACTGTGTTGGATCAGGGTACGCCTCTTTTACTACCTTCATCACACCGACGACTCCTGTCTCCTTGCCAGCATTTGAGTGATAAAAAAGCACTGCGTCGCCGCGCTTCATTTCGTCACGCATAAAATTACGCACTTGGTAGTTGCGCGTACCATCCCACATGCCAGTCTTTTCTTTTTTTAGATCGTCAATACTGTAGCACTCTGGTTCGCTTTTCATGATCCAATACTTCATACCCTTCAGTATAACAGGCCGCTCCCCTTCCCTCAAAAAATTGTTATACTTAAGTCATAACAGAATTATGTAATATTTATGATGCATCGAATTGACAATTATTTACGCACACGAGCCTTTGGAGCCGCTCGTATCTTACTCGCCGCCGTTTTTCTCTACTCTGGTATCGGCATTATTCAGAATGGTATTGGCCCTACTGCCGCTTTTTATGAATCTGTCGGCGTCCCGGCTGCCATGCTCGCAGTATGGATTGCACTGGCGGTAAAGATGATTGGGGGTGGGATGTTTATGCTTGGTATTTACGTGCGCGAGACTGGTATGGCGCTCATCGCCTTCACAACGCTCACCATTTTCTTTGCTCATGCTTCACTGGAAGACATGGACTTCTGGAAAAATCTCTCTATCATCGGCGGACTCATGGCCGCTTTGGCATACGACGTCCACGGGCGTGATTATGTGAAATCACAAGAAGAAGTGCGTGTTGGCTAGTAGCTACACACAAAAATAAACGCGGCGGGCTAACGCCCGCCGCGTTTCTTTTTTACACTAACCATTATACGCGATCTGTGCGCCCCAACAAGGACGAGATGCGCTCCATGGCTGTGTGCCTTGACGCTCGTAGAGACTACGCGCGTACGCAAGGTTGTCTTCAAGGGAGGTGAGGTCAAGCCCCATCCGTATGGCAGCCTGTCCGTGATAATAGGTATTGATTTGCATCACTCCTGTATCACGTTTGTCTACCACTCCTCGCAAGACTGTACCATCAGCCAATGTGTGACGGAAGTGAGATTCACAACGCGCCACATCAATCATTACTGGAATATCCGAAAAATATTCTCTTACAACCGCTTCAGTGTAGCTCACCTGAGCTGCGGTAGCAGGGGCATTATAAGTGCGCGCTGCTACAATCTGCTTTGGTGCTGCTACTTCTGCTGCAATTGCGTCGGCCTGTTTGATGGTACCGTAGTTCGTGTCGGCGGTAATGGCGCTGTTTCCAAACGACATCATCGCTGAGACAAAAAAGGATAAAATAAGCCAAGTGTCTTATCTAACAAATATCGACTTCCGCCGATAACCGCACAATCATAGCACGATATATGCGAGAATAAGACTATACCATATTTTATGCCTTATGTCAACCATTGACTCCCCAACACCCGCTTTTAAGCCACTATATGCTACAATTTCTCTATGAATTTACTTGTTGGTAACAACATCGCTTACATTGACGGCCAAAATATTTACCTTGGCACCAATACGCATCAACAGACTCCTTGGAAAATTAATCTCCACCGTTTTCGAGTTTATCTATCAGAAAAATACCACGTTACGCACGCCTACTATTATCTTGGCTTTCTCAACCAGAATAACGAACGCCTGTATGACACTCTTCAAGAAGCAGGTTTTATTGTAAAGTTTCGCGAACACAACTCACTCATGGCAAGTAAGAAAAAAGGTAATGTTGATAGCGACATTATCTTTGATATTATGCATCGACTCTACAACAAAGATATTCCTAATAAAATTGTCCTTGTATCAGGAGATGGTGATTACTGGCGTCTTGTTGATTTTCTTATCGAAGAAAATCGTTTATATAAAATACTCCTTCCAAACCAAGAAAAATCTTCTTCGTTATATAAAAAAATTGACAACGCATTTCTCGTCGACCTCTCGTCAAGTGGAGTGCGAAGAAAAATTGAGATAGTCCACAAAAAGAAAAGGGCGGCTTAGGTATTTCTCCGTTTGCCCCCCTTTTCGTCGTTATAGTGTTAGTATATATACTCATCAAAAAAACGCAAGCCCTTCATCATGACACAGCCTCTTATTAGATTCCTTCGCTTTACCGAACGCTATACCAAGACTGACATGGTGTATTTGGTAAAAAACGGAGGTTGGGTCTTTTTAGGACAGGTTGTCACTTCCCTTTCTGCCTTTGCAGTTATGGTTGCCCTGGCCAACATGGTTGAAAAGGGCGAATACGGTGAATACCGCTT
>CAZUWG010000003.1:0-43543 GCA_964624165.1 uncultured Candidatus Saccharibacteria bacterium
CTTTGTAAAAACACGTATACTATCACTATGCCTGCTCGAAGAAAAACCAGACTTATCCTTCTTGATGCACACGCTATTTTGCATCGCGCGTACCACGCCTTGCCAGATTTCACAGCCCCAAACGGCGAACCAACCGGTGCGCTCTATGGTGTGGTGACTATGGTGCTTAAAATTAGTGAGGAACTCTCACCAGATCACATTGTGGCGTGTTTCGATCTACCGAAACCAACCTACCGCCACGACGCCTACAAAGCCTACAAATCTGGCCGCACAAAAACCGATGAGTCCCTTGTTGCACAAATCACTCGCTCACGCGATATTTTCGCAGCTCTCAATATTCCTATTTATGAACACGAAGGTTTTGAAGCGGACGATATACTTGGCACTATTGCACACCAAGTGGCGAATGATGCCGAGCTTGAAGTCATTATTGCGTCTGGAGATATGGACACTCTACAACTTGTAGAAAAAAAGCGTGTGCAAGTATATACGCTTAAAAAAGGTTTGAATGACACAATTTTATATGATGAAGCGGCGGTGAAGGCTCGTTTTGGATTTGGTCCCTCCCTTATCCCCGACTATAAAGGCTTGCGCGGTGACCCTTCAGACAACATCCCCGGAGTGGCCGGCATTGGCGACAAAGGCGCGACGGAACTCATTATGGCCTTTGGGACACTTGAAAAAATATATGCCAAGCTCGAAAAAAATGAAGACACACTCCTTGCGGCAGGCTCTAAGCCGCGCACAATAAAGCTACTTAAAGAACAAAAAGAAGAAGCGCTATTTTCAAAAATGCTCGCCACGATTCGTTTGGATGCGCCGGTGGTGTTTTCACTACCGACCACTCCTTGGCGAGAGGGAATAGACAGTGAAAAGGTACTCACTCTTTTTTCTGAGCTTGGCTTTCGAACACTCTCGGTTCGAATGCGCGAGCTCTTGGAAATGAATCAAGAAATCTCCATCGACCAGACGGCCGCCAAAGTGAGTGATGCAGACGTCAAGCGCACGGCGGTACTACTATGGCTTCTTGAAAGTGACCGTACACATGCTTCGTATGAGGAGATAATTGATTATGGACGCACTTTTCTCTCAACGAGTGACTTTGGAGAAATTACCAACCTCCTTATAGAAAAGCTGAAAGCAGAAGAATTGTATGAGGTATTTCAAACTATTGAAGCACCGCTTTTGCCGGTTATTGAGCGCATCAATAGCACGGGAGTGTTGTTTGATGTGGCGTATCTTTCTAAGCTTTCAACCAAGCTGCATAAAGAATTGCGTACATTAGAAAAAGATGTCTACGCAGCTGCTGGAGTCGAGTTTAATATCAACTCACCAAAACAGCTTGGGGATATTTTATTTGATACACTTGGTCTTAAACCAAAAAATCAAAAGAAAACTAGTACCGGACAAAAATCCACTAAAGAATCCGAGCTTGAGAAGATGAAAGACGATCATCCCATCATCGCGAGTATTTTACGCTACCGTGAATTACAAAAGCTCACCTCAACCTACATCGACAACTTACCAAAGCTTGTCGATGACGATGGACGTTTGCGCACCACTTTTTTACAAACAGGAACGACCACCGGTCGCATTTCGAGCAAAGATCCCAATCTCCAAAATATTCCAATTCGCACAGAAGAAGGACGTGCAATTAGGAAAGCATTTATTGCACCGGCAGGGTTTTCGTTGGTGGCGATTGATTACTCGCAGATTGAGCTTAGGATCGCGGCTATCCTCTCTCAAGATCAGGGTCTCTTAGAGATTTTTAGAAAAGGAGAAGACGTACACGCTGGGGTAGCGGCGCGCGTATTTAACGTGGCGGAAGATGAGGTGACAAGTGAGATGCGACGCAAAGCGAAGGTGATCAACTTTGGAATTCTCTATGGTATGGGAGTAAATGCCCTGCGGGGCAATCTAGGGGAAGATACAACCAGGCAGGAGGCGCAGGAATTCCTTGACGCTTACTTCAACACCTTTACTCGTTTGGCTGAATATCTCGAAGAAACGAAAGCTTTTGCCCTAACACACGGCTACACAAAGACGGTCTTCGGTCGGCGGCGGCGCTTTCCGGGCATTACCTCTTCAGCGCCTTTTATCCGCGCCGCCGCCGAACGCATGGCCATTAATGCTCCGATACAGGGTACCGAAGGAGACATCTTGCGATTGGCAATGATAGAAATTGACGCGTACATTCAAAAGACTCATCAAGACGGTGAAGTAAAGATGCTCCTTCAAGTGCATGATGAGCTTGTGTTTGAGGTGAAAGACAGCCTCCTTACAGAAGTCATTCCTACTCTTGTCTCGCTTATGGAAAATGTCTGGGGAGAGACGAGCGGTGTGCCGATTTCGGTAGAGGTTGAAGTCGGCAAGAATTGGCAGGATTTAACTAAATGGCAATCATAGTATGTTGTTGGTAACGTGTGGAAGTGATACTGATGTAGTGCGCGCCAAGCAAAGCGAATGGCTAAAAAAATATTTACCGGTCGGTGCTCAGCCAGTGCGGATTGAAGCACATGAGTTTGAGGTGGGAAGAATCACAGAGCTCGCGAGCACGGAGTCGCTTTTTGGAGAGCAGCTGGTGTATGTGCTTGAATCACCTTCAAATGACGAAGTGTTTCTAAAAGAAGTGCTTGATGCAGGATCGCTCATCAAGGCGTCTTCAACAGTGGTGATTGTAGTTGAAGGGAAAATCCTGGCGCCTTTGAAGAAAAAATATGAAAAGTACGCTGAGGTATTTTTTAATCAAGATGCAAAAAATGAAAGCTTCAATGCCTTTTTACTTACTGATGCGCTCGCAAAAAAGGATAAACGACTTTTATGGGTCTTGCTGCAAGAGGCTTGGGCAGCAGGAAAGAGTGACGAAGAATTGATCGGTATTTTATGGTGGCAACTAAAGGCATTGCGGTTGGCGAGCATAACATCTTCTGCAAGTGAAGCCGGCATGAAAGATTATCCATATAAAAAAGCTAAAAGTGCGCTTGCACATTTTCCAATTACAGAACTTGAGACTCTTTCGCACTCGCTTTTAACGCTGTATCACGATGGTCATAGTGGAAAGGTGTCGCTTCGGGAGGGGCTTGAGTTGTGGTGTTTGCGTTTGTAAAATAAAAAGATGTGGGGTATAGTGGTGCCACTTCAACTTACTCATAGACCAGATGAGTGAATGAGAGTCGCCCATGCTCAGCCTGTGAGGGAATAGTGCCCTGCACTATTCCCTCACAGGCTGACGGGAGAAAAATATCCGCCCATAGCTCAGCTGGTAGAGCAGCGGCCTTTTAAGCCGAGGGTCCCAGGTTCGAGTCCTGGTGGGCGGACAATGAAGCAAAGCGACATTGTTCGCCCACCAGAGCAGCGTGCGTATGCACGCGTTGCGTGACTCGAAGCCGTTGCCTGATGTTTATGTAAATAAACATCGACAACGGGTACTGTTTGTGTAACAAACGAGTCCTGGTGGGCGGACATGAATACAAAAGATAAACATCACCACTCAGTGAGCGGTGATGTTTCTGTCTTGCATTTTTTGACGAGCAGTATATATTTTTGATAGAGAGAGTAATCAGGGGAGGTTATCAATGATAGAGTATACAAAAACTCCGCCGGCTATCGCACGGATATCAGATGAGACGGCGCCGAAATATCCAGATCTTTTCGAGGAGTATGGAAAAGCGCGACACGGCATTTTTGTAGAAGAGAAAAAATGGTTTCCGCCGTCAACGACTGGTGTCGAGTTTGATCAATACGACACAGACGCAGCACAGCACCTTGTCTTTTTTATCGACGGTGATGTTGCTGCCGGAATGCGTTTCTTGCCGACAACAGCCGAAAACGGCGACTATTCGTATATGATACGCGATGCGAAGCTAGGCTTGTTGCCCACTCTTCCAACAAGTATCATGCGCGAAGAAGCTCCTGTATCTGATGTGGTGTGGGAATGCACCAGAGTGTTTGTGACGACGCCATTCCGAAAAAGATTTTCTCTCGGCAGGGAGATGGCGAGGGTGATGGTGGTCACAGCCAAGGAGCTTGGTATCGAAACCCTCTTGGTGCTTACTTGGGAAAAATGGGAGCCGCTCTTTAGGAGGACGAGTATCTACGCGCGGCCTTTAGGAGAAATGTTTATCACTTCCGAAGGTGAGCGTTCCCAATGTGTCGCGATTGATGTCAGAGCGTCAGCCTTGACATAAGGCCACTGCTGGCAAAGCCGCGCCCCTCAAAGGGTGCGGCTTTCTACTTGCGAAGCACGGAGTAATTTGCGAGACTTTGGCGATGGAAACTATTATCTTTTTAGATAGCATCAGGAGCACACATAATGTGGGCTCTATTTTTCGTACCGCTGAAGCTGCGGGGGTGGTAAAACTTTTGCTCGGCGGGTATACGCCAGCACCGTTCGACCGCTTCGGGCGTGAGCAGGCGGCAATATTAAAAACTTCTGTCGGCGCATCAAGGCTGGTGCCTTTTGAGCAGGTGAAGGCGGGCGACGAAGTCGCCCGCCTTCAGGCACTACAACGTGACGGCTACGAACTTGTGGCGGTTGAGCAATCGCCAGGATCGATTACCCTCACGGAATTCTCTAGACCAGAGAAAGCGGTCTATATTTTTGGGAATGAGAACGAAGGCGTTTCAAAAACAATCCTTGCGCACGCGGATCAGATTGTCGAAATTCCTATGGCTGGAGTAAAGGAATCACTCAATGTATCGGTGACCGTTGGTGTTGTATTGTTTCACTAGAAAGAAAGGGTGCGGACACAGTCCGCACCCTTTCTTTCTACTCCATGGCCGCCAACTCCTCCTTCACTACTTCAGCGTCGCTCCACGGCTCTTTGGTATTGTTTGGTCCCATAATATATGGATCAGTACCCTTTCCTGAAATAAGCACATAACCATTTTTAGCGGCTTTTTTAAGGGCTGTTTTGATGGCTTCTCGTCGATCCATAATAACTTCCACTGGTGCTTCTTCACTCATACCAGACAGCATCTGATCTACAATCTCGTGAGGATCTTCATCGTAGGGGTCCTCATTAGTGAGGATGATAACGTCACAATAGTGCTCGGCAATACGCCCCATTTCTGGTCGTTTCCAAGTGTCACGCCCGCCGCCGGTGTTGCCAAGGACACATACTTTTGGCTGGTCTTTAAAGCTTTGATAGAGTTTTGTAAGTGAATCGGGTGTATGCGCATAATCGACCACGGCTGTCACTGGCTTCTTTGCATCGGGACGACTTTTAAATTGCTCAACTCGACCACGCACTGGAGGTAGGTGACGTAGGCTGTTTTCAATTGAGGTGAGCTTGACGCCAAGAGCGCGAGCGAGGGTGATAGCAGCGAGAGTATTATATATATTAAAGAGTCCGACGAGCGGTACGCGCACTGTGACATCTCCTCCATCTTCATCAAAAATAATCGAGAAACCGTCTTTTTGCAGATTGTAAAATTTTACGTCAGTGAGTGCGTAGGGAAGCTGGTGCTCTACCTTCGTCGCCAGAAAATATTTACCGTGTTCATCATCAGTATTAGCTACTATGTAGCGCGGCCGCTTCTTTGAACGTGTGAGTTGCTTTGCAATCTCAAGCTTGGCTTCTTTATATTTTTCAAATGAACCATGACTCTCAATATGCTCAGGTGAAAGGTTGGTGAAAATAAGTGCATCAAGCTCCAGAAAGCGGTGACGAAATTGCTTCGCTCCTTCAGAGGTGAGCTCCACTACAGCAAAGGTACACTCTTCTTCAACAGCGGTTCGAAGAAACTTTTGCAAGAAAAAGCGGCCTGGCAAGGTCATCTTGAAGAGGTTTTTCTCTTCGCGGTCGCCGTAGGTGAAGCGGATGGTCGAGAGGGTAGCAACTTTATATCCGGCTCCTGTGAGAAGTGCGGCGACGAGCTCGGTAGTAGTACTTTTTCCTTTGGTGCCTGTGATGCCAATGACGGTCAGATCTTTTGAAGGATGGCGATAGCGAACCGCCCCAGCGAAGGAAAGTAAAAAGTGATACGGCGGCCGTATGAAGGAAAGGAAAGGAGCGGGTAGTAATTTCTTAAGGTGATACAGAAGATTGCTCATATAAAAAGTATAGCACCTAATTACCTGAGAGTTGTTTGAGGGCTGCTTTTATAGCGTCGTTGGTGGTGAGGATGTCTGCCGGCAAGCCTTTTATCACATCTCGCGCGTCTTTGTGCGGATAGCCGAGCGTGATGAGAGCGTCGATGGCTTCTTGCTGGAAATGTGCGGGAGGGGCTTCTTTGGTATAGGTGAGTGACCATGTATCAGCTTTTGCTTTCAAACCAAGCACAATATTTTCAGAGGTCTTTTTACCAATGCCGCTAATTTTTGACAAGTGGCTTGCGTCTTGTTCGGCGACAGCTTGTTTTAAGGTGGATATATCAGATTGGGCAAAAATCTGCGGCGCAGATTTTGGCCCAATCTTTGGTACGGTAAGCAACAGCTCAAACACCTCAAGTTCATCCTGACTCAAAAACCCATACAGGTCTAAGGCGGTTTCGCGCACGGCCAGGTACGTCCAAAAAGAGACTTCCTCACCGATCCGATGCCGCAGGCCATTGGTATGAACGAGATATCCGACGCCTGCCACATCGACGATGACGTACGTTTCGGTGTGTGCTACGGCCGTTCCGGTAATTTTTCCTATCATGCTCTCAGTATATCGCGAAGGAGGGGAGAAGGAAACAAATGAATAGGGCGTCGGAAGCGGCGAGGCAAAGCCTCGCCGCCCCATCTCTGTGCAGGCGACTTGTGGCTTTCAGAACTGTTTTTGAGTAGATGTGACATAAAGCTGGCAACCTTTTCGACTCTTGCTACGGGTTTCTTTCATAAATCCTACAACTGGCTCGTGCTCAATATGAAAACACCCTTTCGGGTGTCTCCATTTTGTGCTCTCGCCAGGAGTCGAACCTGGAGCTCCGGTACCGCAAACCGAAATTTTATCCATTAAACTACGAGAGCGAGCGAGTAAGGAATACATAAGCTCGCTTATGTATTAATCTTGCGAGCGAAGCTCTCACTGCAGGCTTTAGCCTAGCAGTTCAGAGAGCAATACTCACTCTTGCATCACTTGCAGCAGCAAGTAACGTGTCAGCATCATACCTTAAAATCTGAAAAATTCCAGTACTTTGATCAGGAAGGGTTCCTCGAGATGTTCTTCTGGTAGTTTGCTTTCTAGAATGGATTCAATTTCATCGAAATGTTCTTCAGGGATAGGGAAGATGATAAGGGGCATAAAGAAACTGCCGGTCTTTAAGAGTACTTCCGGACCGTGATCACCATCCTCATCGAGGTAAAAGGATTCAAGGGTGCTGTATGGAAAGATGCGATCACCCACTCGTACACCACGGGTACTCACAGCGAAGGGGATGGTGGCAACTGGCTTTGAGGCAGCGAGCCCAATTGCTACCGCGCCGACCAAAATAAGTACTGCGAGTAAAAAATTACCGAAGAAAAAGACAATTGCCGAGAGTGTAATAGCACCAATTCCTAAGACCCAGTACCAGTCGGTACTCGGTTCGAGGTGGTGGTGTTCGGGAGCTTCCCAGCTAATCCCATACGCGCGTTCTTTCATACCTGTTATTTTAGCACAGGCAATTGTGTAAAAAGGTTTTTTTTGGTAGTATCGTGTGCACACCTTCTGTAGAGAGGGTGGAGGGTGGCGAGGCTTCGCCTCGCCACCCTACAACAAAATATCCGGAGGGATGGCTGAGTGGTTGAAGGCAGCGGTCTTGAAAACCGCCATACGTTTACGCGTATCGAGGGTTCGAATCCCTCTCCCTCCGCACTGGATACCGATTATAGGTAGACCCTTAGGGCTATGTTTATAGCCTTGGAATAGATGCTAGTTCGAATCCCTGAGCCTTCACCGCTCAGGGATTAGACATTTTGTTAACTAGAGTAGTAAATTAGCTATTATGAGTTATAACTGTGTATATGGATGATGAAACAGAATTAGCTAGATACGGTTTTTCTACATACAAGAATTACCTATTGGGACTCTCATATTTTATGGATCTTGAGTATCCAGATGATAGAAATATTTATAGCTCTATTCCATCCCTACTCTCAATTCGAAATATGGATACAAGCCATATCAGGAGACTGCTGTTTAACTGCTGGAGTTCTGAAACGTTACTGAATTTGCCTAGATTTTTAGATGTTGACTTCATCAAATTTTCAAATCACTGGTCTCCTGTTCAAAGCTATTACGCGATGTATCTTGCAGTTAGAGCACTGATTGTCTCAAGAAACATTTCAGCCAGAGGAGATCATACAACTACGTTAAATGTTTGTGTCTCAAACTTCATAAATAACCAGCGGATTTTTCCTGGCCCATGGAGTTATTTGAATGGTCTAGGTGGAAATGACTTAAATTTTCCTGATGATTTCACAAAACTTGATTTGAGTATACAACAAAACCCGTATTTTTTTAGAACAGATCGAAATCTACTTTTAAGTAACTACTCATTATTTTTGAAAACAACAAGAGATAGGCTGTTTGAGGAAAAAATTGAAATATGGAAATCAAATAACCCAACTCACCATGGTCAAAGATTAAGATTGCCGCCGGGAAAACGGAAGGAGATTGATCAGTCCACGAGAGCCACTTCATTCCTGGATTGTTTTTACCGTCTTAGGACACGATCAAATTACAGAGACGTTGATATTTTTATACTCGGTTCAGGGCAACAAGAGGCCAGAAATTATCTTGATGCATTGTGTAATATTACTCATAAGACTCTTGTGATGCTTGAGTCTCATTTATGTAGCTCTATAGGGAAAGATCAATTTATTTTAATAATTACTTAATATCAGGAGACAAATACTATTAATTTCATTCAAGAAGGAAGAGTTGGAATTGCTCAGAGAAAGCCAGTCTATGAAGAGCTGGTTAGTGAATTAGTCTAACCGTCTTTTGTTTTATCACCACCTTACTCTCCAAACATCCCATTAGCTCTTGCCCATCTTCGTTTGACCCCTCTTTCAAGATGTGTTTTGCATACGTCTTGAGCTCTATGTTTATATGTTCTGGTGTACTACCAGAGACACCCAGCACACCTCGGTGTAACTTAGTGAACAATCTCAGATCATCCTCAAATTTCATTTTGCTGACTGTGGCGGTGGACCCCAGGTCCTTAACTCTAATCGGTGGTTGATTTTTTAATGGCGGTACGCAATAGATCGGGGAGGGGGTCGACTTTTTTGTGCGGATTGAAGATACGGTGCGGGTCAAAAATTTCTTTTATTTCTTGAAATACTTGAAGTACTTCCGGCTCAAACATTTTATTGAGGTAGGGTGTGCGAATCAGGCCGTCATTATGTTCACCAGTGATAGAGCCCTGATACTCAGTCACTAAAGTGTAGACACGGTTTGATAATTTATTAATGATGTCAACAAAATCTGGGCGGGAAAAATCCATAAGAGGAATGATGTGAAAGTTGCCATCTCCCACGTGCCCGGCCACGGTGTACGTAAGGTCATATTCGTCGAGTATGCTGTAAAGACGAGGAAGAAACTGTGAAAGGTGCTGTGGCGCAACCACAATATCGTCAATAAAGGGAGCGGTATGCTTCCCGTGTACATTTTCGCGTAAGAGCTGAAAGCTTTCACGGCGGACGATCCAAAATTTTTCAGACTCTTTTTGATTGGCGGTCACGTGTGTCGTCAGCGTGTAGGTGTCTTGCACCGCCCGCTTGGCTGCATGAGCAGCCTCAGCCGCTTCCTCGTCGGTATCAGCAGCAAACTCGGCCATCAGTACGAGCTTCGGAATTCCGCCGGTTAGCACCATTTTTATCTCTGGCCAAAAATCCAGTAACAACTTAAACGGGTTGCCACCCAGTCGTTTAAATAATTTTGGGAAGACGCGCAGCATTACGTTGAATGTTTTATCATCATAAGATTCAAAACTTTCAGGGGAATGCTCGAGTACCGTATTTATTATCTGACCAAGCTTTGCCAAATGTCGCGGCCGTAAAAAGAGCACGAGCATTCGCGATGCGCGTTTAGGCTTCACAAGATCAAAAGTGATTTCACTCACGAACCCTAGCGTCCCTTGCGAACCAACAAATAATTGCGTCATATCAAACGTATCAGACTCTTTGTCCCACACATTCCAAATACCATACCCGGCAGAGTTTTTGCTCACCTTAGGCTTGGCTGCCATAATCGCTTCATAATGATTGTGAATGAGGGCTTCTACTTGTCGGTATATTTTGCCTTCATAATCACGCTGAGCCTTTTTTTGCTCTAGCTTCGGGCGATTTATTTTACGAAAGGTGTACTCAAGGCCGTCTTCAAGGACGACTTTGAGTTCTTGGGTGTAACGCTCGGTCTTGCCATATGTGAGGGATTTTTCTCCAGCTGAATTGTTGGCCACCATGCCTCCCGTGGTATTTAGATCTTTACTGGCTGTGTAGCTCGGCAAGATGGCATTGTGTTGTAGTGTCTTTGTCTCGAGGTCACGGTAATAGACGCCCGGCTGAACAGTGGCGGTGTGTTCGTTGACGTTGTGGATCCTATTGAAATAACGAGTGAAGTCAACGACAATCGAATCCGTCAGTGGTCCGCCAGACATATCCGTTCCAGCACTACGCGCGGTGAGTGAGAGTTCACCACGGCGGGTATGCACATACTGAATGAGCGTACACAGGTCCGCCACGTCTTTCGGGTAGGTGACAAGCCGCGGCATGATTTTGAAGATGCTGGTATCTTCACTGTATACATCAAGTGTTTCTTTTCGTTCGTCGATGTCACCCTTAAACTCCTTTGGTAAAATGATTGGCTTGAGAACTGGCATATTAGTGGTGTCCCTCATGGTCATGCTCGCTAAAGTCTCCGTCAAAGATATTTGGGTCAGCTTCGCCCGTGACCTCGATCGTACCCCAGGCACCTTTGTCAGTACGCATGAGAGCGTGATCAACCAGTACGTAAGTACCAGGGTAGTCAACGGTAAATTCAACGATCGTCGCGCCACCAGCTGGTACATTTGTGGTTTGTACATTTTTAAATACTGAGCCACCGATTGAAGCTTCTGGATAGACCGTATCAAATATTTCACCTACCACATGGAAGGATGAGTTGTGAGCGACGCCACCATTGCCGACGTACATGCGGATGCGATCACCAACTTTAGCCGTCATTTTGCCGACCGCTCCGTCTGGTCGACCGTTGAAGGTGACGTATGTTGGTATCCCCTCCATCATCTTTTTTGCATCGAAGGCTTGTAGTCCGCGCCGGCCAATAGCACCCGTGGTGAAGAGTTCTCCTTGCATCACGTAAAATTCTTTATCAACCGCCGGCAGGCCTTCCTTTGGCTCTATTAAAATAAGACCGTACATACCATGTGCCATGTGTACGGCCATATTAGGCACCGCACAGTGATAAACGAAAAGACCAGGGTTGAGAGCTTTAAAGGTAAAAGTTTTAGTCTCGCCCGGCGCAACTACGCTGACTGCGCCACCTCCGCCTGGACCGGTCGCAGCATGAAAATCAACATTGTGATGATGTAGGCTCGTCTCATTATTTTTTATTGTTACCTTAATGATGTCTCCTTCCCGCACGCGAAAAAATGGTCCAGGAACACTGTTGTTGAAGGTCCAGTAATTGAAGGTAATTCCCGGCGCAATCTCCGCCAGTACCTCGGACGTCTCAAGATAGAGCTCGCGAATCTCACCACCCGTTGCTGGTGAAGTGTCTTTATCAACCACTCCTAAAGTACCACCGGCAACCTTGGCCTCAAGGGTCGATAAAGTGGAGGCTGTGTTGGGGGTAGGTGATAGGGTAGTGATGGGCGCAGGGACATCATTTGGATCTCGGGCGATGTCAGCAATCCTTTGAAACTCATCTAGATGTTGAAAAAATGCAATTACGTTGTTGATGGGCAATCCTGGTCCATTGCCCGGGCCAAAGGATTGTACGTACATCGGATATTGAAATGCATAAAGCCTCCCTACAGAAACCGAGATAAAGAGTGCGGCGCCAATGATAAAAAAGATCATGGAAATTCCCATTGGCAGCGCGTTAAGGCGCCAGACGAGTCGGACAAAAAAGAAAAGCGAGGCAGTAGCTGCCAAGCCAAATCCAAACGCTTGTAGGAGCGCAATCTGTAGAAATCTAAAAAGCTCCATTCCACCAATCACAAACACCCCAACCAATACCGCAAAGGAGCCGAATATAAATGCAGCCACAATAAACCATGAGAGCGACTGAAGATTACAGAATTTTAAATAGTACATGTTAATTTTTATTATATAAGAAGTCGGACAGAGATGGTGAGACCGAGGGGATTTCATTCATTGCCAAGAGGGCTGCTTCAGGAGACAGTTGTTTTAAATAATCCCACTAAAGTAACAGTACGAAGTATATAACCAATAGACATATTATGTAAGAACCGTAATCCTGAATGATGCGAATAAAAAAATGTGACCAAATCAAAAAATCTCACCTACTACTAAAGAAAACATAATGATTGCAGTATCTTGGCGTATCGGGTACAGTGTCACTTCATAGAGAATATGTCCCAAAACGATGCCATCTTAAGATTTGAAAAAGTAGACTTTGCTTACAGTAGTGTACAGCCGATCCTTAAAGAGGTTGATTTTGTGGTGCGGCGCGGATCCAAGCTTACCTTGATGGGTCAAAATGGCGCCGGCAAGAGCACTATTTTTAGTTTGATTACTGGTGAGACACAGCCAGAAGAGGGGCGTGTGATCCGCACGCCACACGCCACGATCGCGATTGCCCGGCAGGTGATTCCTCGTGAGCAAATGGATTATTCGGTGCGGGAATTTTTTGAAGCTTGTTTTACAGAAACAGTCTACGATATCGATCGACGGATTGATGATATTCTCGAGGTGGTCAACCTGCGCGCCGCGCATGAGCAAAAGATCCGATCGTTTTCAGGAGGGCAGCAGGCTCGGCTTTTGCTCGCGTCAGCCTTGATTCAAAATCCAGATATTTTGCTACTTGATGAGCCTACCAACAACCTTGATAAAGCTGGGATTGTGCATCTTACCGAATTTCTCGTGGCGTATAAAAAGACCTGTGTCGTAATTTCTCATGATGCAGAATTCCTTAATGCTTTCACACACGGCGTTCTTTATCTCGATGTGCGTACTCATAAAATTGAACAATATAAAGGCAATTACTACGCGGTAGTGCGAGATATTTCAGCGCGAATCGAGAAGGAAAATAGAAAAAACGCGCAGTTGGCGAAAGAAATTCAATCCAATAAAGAAAAGGCAAACTTCTTTGCTAATAAAGGAGGGAATATGCGTGCGGTTGCAAAGCGTATGCGAGAAAAGTCTGTAGAGCTTGAAGAGGCAAAGGTGGATGTGCGACGCGAAGATAAAACCATTCGCTCGTTTACGATACCCGTCCAGGAACGATTGCCGACCGAGGTGATGAAGATCACGTCTTTTGAGGCAAACATTAAACATAAGATTGTTCGCAAAGAAGCCAATCTTTCGCTCGGGAGAAATGACCACCTTCACTTGGTGGGTCCAAATGGCATCGGCAAGAGTCGACTCTTGGCGACGCTCGCAGACGGTACAGCCAGTGGCGTGCAGATCTCAAGCAGCGTACGTATCGGATACTATCGCCAAGATTTCTCGATGCTTGATTTTACTGAGACAGTATTTGAATCACTCATGTCTGTAATGGAGCGAAAAAATGAACAAGAAATGCGCTCGGTAGCGGCCGGATTTTTATTGACGGGAGATATAATGCGCACCAAAGTAGGAAGCCTGTCAGAAGGGCAGAAGGGATTGGTGGGGTTTGCGCAGTTGGTGTTGATGCGCCCAGGGCTTTTGATATTTGACGAACCCACCAACCATATAAACTTTCGCCACCTTCCCGTCATTGCGAAAGCACTTCATGAGTATGAAGGTCCGCTGATACTCGTATCGCATGTGCCGGAATTTGTTTCACAAGTGAGAGTCGACCAAACACTTGATCTGATGAAATAGCGCTGTCTACAGCAGGTGTAATAAAAAGACGCGAATGGTGTAATAAGAGGTGAAGACAAACCGATAGTCAGAGGCAAGGCCATGCTGAGTGTCGTGTTGGTCTTCCCAAAATCGCGAGTGCATTGTTGATTTTGGTATCTACACTAATAGTTACTTATTTCTCGAGCGTATCCATATTAATGAGTGCCCCCAACACTCATGGTCGCTCACACGAAAGCAAACGAGTAGAAATATGGCGGTCCTGGCAATTGCCGGCAGTCAGCCATATTTCTCTGACATATTCCTATACCCGCACACGCTCCCACGCGTGTGCGGGTGTTATTGACTCAAAGACCAAAATATGTCACAATACCCAGGCTTTTGAAACTCGTGTAGGGCTCTGAAGCTGCAGATGCGTACGTTTCGTTCGTCTCTCCATTTATACACCTGCACCGCCCTGAAATAACACTGAGTTATTTCTCTAAATAACAATTTATATGATGCAAACTAATAATTCGCGCGCCCCGCGCTCGCGTAGCCGTTATCAATCTGATCGCCCTTCAGCGCCTCGCGGCGGACGAAGTGGTGGTTTTCGTAATAGTCGAGGAGGGGGAGGGGGAGGTCGCCGCGGCGGCGCGCCTGCGGCGCGCCGCCAGAAGCGAGTGATGCCGACCTTTGATCCAACACAATTCATCAACAAAAACCCTGTTGAAATAAAAGAAGAAGCGTATCAGTCAAAGCATCGTTTTAGCGACTTCGCGATCGATGGTCGTTTGAAGAAAACGATTGCTGAGATGGGGCTTGAGACACCGTCACCAATTCAAGATCAAGTGATTCCACTTATTCTTGAAGGCAATGATGTGGTGGGTCTGGCTGAGACGGGTACCGGAAAAACTGCCGCATTCCTCATTCCGCTTATCGAACGCAAGAAGCAAGACTTTAAAAAGACGACACTCATCCTTACCCCAACTCGCGAACTTGCGTTACAGGTGGATGCTGAGCTTCAAAAGCTCGCCAAAAATTTCCGATTCTTTTCAGCGGTGTGTGTGGGAGGTACGAGTATCGGCCCCCAAATCCGTCGTTTAAAGAAAACAAATCAATTCATCATTGGTACGCCCGGTCGTATTAAAGATTTGATGGATCGTAAGATCTTGCCGGTTAGTACTATCACATCGGTAGTATTGGATGAAGCAGACCGAATGCTTGATATGGGATTTATTCATGACATGCACTACATCCTCGATGTATTGCCACCTGAGCGCCACACGCTTTTCTTTTCTGCAACCATGAATGATAAGACGAAGACGCTGGTGGGGCAGTTTATGCACGATCCAACAGTAGTCTCGGTCAAAAAGAAAGATGTAACCAATAGTATTGAACAAGATGTGGTGCCCTATGTGCATACACATAAATTTGAAACTTTGACAGAGCTTTTGAAAAAAGATGAATTTTCACGCGTGATTGTCTTTGGTGCCATGAAGCATAGTGTTGAGAAACTCGGAAAAGAATTGACCGAACACGGGATTCCGTCTGAGTCTATCCATGGGAATAAAAACCATGGTCAGCGCCAACGCTCACTAAATCGATTTAAAAGTGGACAAGTGAAAGTGTTGGTAGCAACCGACGTGGCAGCTAGAGGTATCCATGTGGATAGCGTTTCGCACGTGATCAACTACGATTTGCCAAATACCTTTGAAGATTATGTGCACCGCATCGGTCGCACCGGACGAGGTAACTTACGTGGGAAGGCACTCACCTTCATTCTAGAACGAGGGTAGAGGAGAAAAACAGCCGGGGTTCGCAAAGCGAACCCCGGCTGTTTTTCGTACTACCGCTACTTTATATAAGTAGAAAATACTGAGTTGATCGGAAGGCGTAGTATGGGTATACCTGATTCCTTTGGGATTTCTCCCGCGCGGACGTTTATCTGAAGAGAAGGGATCATCAGCTTTGGCAGGGGGAGTGTGGCATCTCGTGTGTCACGAAGGGTGATAAAATCTTCTTTTCTTGTACCAGCGCGAAGATGAATATTGTTCTTCTTTTGTTCACCGACAGAAGACTCACATTCATACACCTCACGTCCTTTAGGTAGATAATCGTGACACATAAACATGCGCATCGTTTCTGGGAGAGCAAGGATTTTTTGCACGGAGTCAAACATTTTTTCCGAGCTGCCGTTAGGAAAGTCACAGCGAGCGCTTCCGAAATCTGGCATGAAAAGTGAGTCGCCTACAAAGAGTGCATCACCAATACCATACACAATGTCAGCGGGCGTATGCCCGGGTGCATAGAAGGTGAATGCAGGCATAGCGCCCAGGGTGAACGTCTCTTCTTCTTCCCAGAGTCGGTCGAAGCCAGCTTTAGCTGCTTCTAATTCCGCGGCTGGGATACCAAACACATCTTGGTACGTATTTTGTATGGTGGTAATGTGCTTGCCGATAGCGATCTGCCCACCAACCGATTTTTTTATATATGAAGCTGCGGAAATATGGTCAGCATGCATGTGTGTTTCTAATATCCATTCAATCTCAAGCTGGTTTTCATTTATGTAGGCAATAATAGCGTCGGCACTTTCATAGCTAAGTGTGCCGGTATGCATTTCAAAGTCAGCCACCGCATCAATCACCGCCGCTTTATTGGTCTGAGGATCAGTCACCACATAGCTATAAGAAAACGTGGGGGCGTGAAAGAAAGATTTTACGAGGGGAGTGTATTTTATATTTGTATCGTACATATTAATGTTTATTTATTCCAAGGCATTTTAGAAAGTGCGAGTGCCATACCGCACCAGCCCGTTGCTCCTGATAAGGTGAGGCCCATGCCTACGAAGAGTGTTCCAAAAGCGAAAGAAGTATCTATAATCAGTGCGGCAAGGCTAAAACCGAGCACGAGCACACCAGCCGTAAGGAAGACTTGTCGCATGATGGGGAGACGTGAAGTATGTGATCTGGTGCTGTACTGGGCATCTTCCCAGGCCATAAGTCCGCCAGAAACATTTATCAGCTCGGCAGTGATGCCGCCGTCGGCAAGGGTTTTGATAGCAGCTGCAGCGCGCCGCCCTGAACGGCAGTGAACATAGATGGTCTTTTTATTTTTAAATTCGTCGATGCGATCAGCGATCGTGTCGAGTGGTACTGAGCGCACACCGATAATATGTTTTTCTTTGTATTCTGCTGGTGTGCAGACATTTATAAAGTCGGTGCCTTCATCACTGCGGGCAGTGTCGAGCACTTCTTTGAATGTTTGAACGGAAATTTCTTTCATAATGATGTTGAATTATTTTTGGGTGAGAGCGAGTAAATTGTTGGCAAGGGCGAGGAAGGAAGGGTTGTTGATGCTGTAGTGCATATAGGTACCATCCCGACGGGCCTTGAGAATCTTAGCATCGCGAAGTTTTGCGAGATGCTGAGAAAGAGCGCTTTGGCTTAGAGTGCATTTTTTTAGTAAATCACTGACAGTCACTTCGGTGTCACCAATACAGACGAGCAAGCGAATGCGCTCGGGGTTGCCAAGCGACTTGCAGAGTATTTGTAAATTTGTTTGTGCCATAACAATAATATTAGCATATTCTAATATATAGCACAAGCAAGTAGGTATGCTACACTGGCGCATATGAAATACTTGGGCATTGATTATGGAAAAAAGCGAGTCGGACTCGCGCTCTCTGATGATGGAGGGCATATGGCATTTCCTTGCGAAGTGTTGGCAAATGACGGACAACTTTTAGATAAAGTAAGGGCATTGATTGCAGAACACAGTATAGCAGCGGTTGTGGTGGGGCATTCAAAAAATCTTCAAGGTGAAGACAACCCCATCCAAACGGACATTAGTGCATTTTGCGATCAACTCAAAGCAGCATGTGAGGTGGATGTTTATCTTGAGCCGGAGATGTTTAGTACGAGGGAGGCGGCGGCGGCGACAACTCAAAAATCAGAGAAAGACGCCGCCGCCGCCGCGGTCATCCTTAATAGTTTTTTAGTAAGAAATATTATGTCAGAAGAAAATGAAGAAGTGGTTTCATACATTTCATATGATGATTTTGCCAAGCTCGATATTCGTATTGGCACCATTGTGGAAGTGGCGGTGGTAGAAGATGCAGACAAACTCCTCAAGCTTCAAGTGGACTTTGGTGATCACACAAGGCAGATAGTGTCGGGAATAAGAGAATTTTTTGCCGAGCCCGAAACTTTGGTCGGGACGCAATGTCCGTTTGTGATCAATCTGAAGCCTCGCGTTATTCGCGGTGAAGAAAGTAACGGTATGATTTTGGCCGCTCGTGATGAAGAAGGTTTGGCACTCTTGCGCCCACATCAGCACAGCACTCCCGGTACCAAGGTAAGTTAACCCGTGTAAAACTCGTAGGGGTAATAGCGAAGTCTTCTGTATAATAGAAGTAATGGAATTTGCCAGTGTGCTTTCAAAATTGCTTCCGCCGCCTCAGGCACTTCGTATGCCCTCGGTATCACTTGATGTCTCTGATACTTCAGTAAAATATCTCAAACTCAAAAAAAGTAACGAGTTTGAAGGATTTGAGATTGTGCACAGTGGTGTAGTGGAGCTCGCTCCAGGAGCGGTAGTGGGCGGCTCGCTTGAAAAGCCAGAAGCACTTGCCGAAGCAATAAAAGAAATCATCAAGCGCACTCGCTGCCAATTTGTACGTATGTCACTTCCAGAAGAGCACGCGTATATTTTTGAAACCGCACTCAAGCGCACGGTTGAAGCATCAAAGATTCGCAGTGCGATCGAGCTGAAGTTGGAAGAGAATGTACCACTACCAACGCGCGAAGCCATCTTTGATTATGAGTTAGAAGAGGATGAATTCAATAAGTCGCAGATGCACGTGCTTGTAACCGCGTACGCCCGGACTATGGTTGAAAAGTATTGTGAAGCATGCGAACGCGCAAGCGCCGTGCCGGTCGCTTTTGAGGTGGAGGCTGAAGCCTTGGCGCGGTCGGTGGTGGATTTTGATGAGCACGGAGCGCAGCTGGTTTTAGATCTTGGAGAAACACGGGCTGGTATCGGTATTGTCGAGCGCAATGCCCTGCGTTACACCTCAACCATAGAAGTGGGTAGTGGCGATATCTTTAAGCGACTATTGGTCAAGATGCCTAATCTCACAGAAGAAGAGTTTAAAACAATCTTAAATCAAGGTGGGCTTGCGGTCAAAGGTGAGGGGTATGAAGAAATACTGATGACCGTATCCAAGCTCATCGACGAGCTACAGCTGCGGCTGCGCTACTGGGATAACCAGATCACCGAAAAGCAAAAACCAAAAATCACCAAGATCGTACTTTGTGGCGGTGGTGCCAATATAAAAGGATTGGCGCAATACTGTGAGTCTGCACTTGAAGTGAAGGTTGAGCTGGCCAACGTATGGCAAAATGTCTTTTCGCTTGAAGACTATGTGCCAGAAATAAACATGGGACAATCTCTCGGCTTTGCGACCGTCATCGGCCTGGCGCTTGGTGACCATATTTCATAACACTATGATAAATCTTCTTCCACATTCAGCAGAAGCACGGCTCAAAGCGCTCTATCGCTATCGACTGGCGACCGCGGTATGTATCTTGTCGGCGTGTGTAGCCTTGGCGACGTTGTGTATGTTGCTACCTTCATACGTACTTTTGCAGAGTCAGGTGCGCGCTTATGAAGAGACCTCGCTCGCCATCAAGGAAGAGCAGGCTGATGTGATGGAGCTAAGTGAAAAGATCAAAGCCGCAAATCTTCTCTCCGAAGAAATAGCAAAATATGAAAGTAGGCTAGTTTTTTCTGAGGTAACACAGAAGATTGCCGACATTGCAGGCGAGCGTATTGAGATTGAGGTGGTCGGCTACGAAGAAAAGCCAGATACCCCCACGGGGCTGGTCGTGTCTGGTCGCGCTGCCACCCGTAATGATCTCACTGCTTTTAGTGCCAATCTGATCGCTGACCCGATGTTTTTAAGTGCCGATGTGCCAATTCAAAATCTCGCCAGTGATCGAGATGTTTCATTTACTATCACTGTTGTTCTAGATAGTACTTTATAACCTATGAATACACTCGATCGATCAAAAAAATATTTTTACACCTCCTTAGTTTTTCTGGTGATCTCGCTTTGTCTGCTCGGCGGAGTACTCTGGTATCTCAATACCAAAGCGGAGACCTTTGGGGGGATTCTCCGTACCATTGCAGAACAAAGCATGATCAATGAGCAATTTAATTCTCTTTCCGAGACAGTAGAAAACTCCACCACCGAACGCGATTTTTTGAATGAAGTAATCATTACTGGTGAAGCTGGGGTGGTGGAGTTTCTCTCCAATATTGACGGACTCGCGGCAATGTACAATGTAGCTCTAGAAACCTCTGCGCTTAAGGTCATTGAAGAAGAAGGTCAGCCTTTCAAGCAACTTTCTCTAACTGTGGCTGTCGAAGGTAGTAGAGGTGGAGTGGAACGCTTTATTAAAGCCCTAGAGGTACTTCCTTACGCCAAAAAAATCACCACGCTGCGCATCTCAAAAATGGTAAGTGTCGATAACTCGGTGACTACATTTGGGACGGTCGGTCTTAAGGTCGTGATGAAATAATGCTTATATTATGAAAAATTTCCTTTCTCCACTTAAAAAATATCTTCCTTCTCGCCAAAAGAAAATTGTCAAAAAAGAAATGACCAACCCGCGTCGTGACTGGACTTTGGTACTTTTGCTGATAGCGTTTCTTGGATTGTCGGCTGGTGCATTTTCATATTATTCTTTTGTAACGTATTACGCGATCGATCAACAAAATGTTGAGGTCTCAGTAAAGACTCTTCATTATCAAGGTCCTCAGATTCGTGAGCAGGTCGCTGGTTTTAGTGAAATGAAAGAGCGCTTTGAGGCACTGACCACAAACTCAAATCCAATACCACCAACCACCGCATCTTCAACGCTAGAAGCCTCAACGAATGCAGATGAGATCGAGACAACTGAGACAGAAGAGCGCGATGAAGTACCAAGCGCCGCTATCTAAGCATGGGGGATTTGGAGTTGGGAGTGACCTACAGCGCCGAGTCAAGCCCCGCGCTGTAGGTCTCTATGAGACTTTTTAGATATTTGTACCCCCAGTAGGAATCGAACCCACATCAAGAGGATAGAAGCCTCGCGTTTTATCCATTAAACTATGGGGGTGGTGTCTTGTAGAATAGCAGATTTTTTAAAAGAGAGGTAGGGTGGCGCGTTTGGGGGCGGCTTTTCTTTTGCTTTAGCAAAAGAAAAGCCGCCCAGCATCCTAAAAAAATGGTGCGAATGTGGGCGTGCTTTCGACTTGTGGTCAAGCTCATGCATAGAGATCCCTCACCGCTTGACGGTGATACTCAATAATGGCTTGTTGCCGCAGCTCGCTGCGTATTTTACGTAGCCTTTCGTATCCAATAAGTACTAGATTTGACACGATCGTGCTCCTTTCTTCATCCCGTGCATGGGATGTCTCTTCATCATGCTCCTATTGACAAAGTTTGTCAAGTGTTATGTGGAAAAAATGTGCATAACTCTTGTTTTGGCTGTGTATAAGTCGCTATCAAGGTGGATAAAGTGTGGAAATATGAATGTATATGATCAATAAACATTCTATCGCAGGCAGGATGGTAGTGGGTTATGGGTTGGGTTTTTTGGTAGGAATGGCAGTTTTTTTCTTACTACCGGCGCTGGGGATTGCGCATGAGTTGGCATTTCGTCTAGGTCTGTGGGTATTTTATCTTTTACTTGGCGTAATGGTCGCCCTTTTGGGAGTGCTGACCGTCCATCCGCTTGGTTTCCCTCTAAAGTGGTGGATGAGGGGCGCGATTGTCGGGGGAATGTTTCATCTAATGCTCGTCCTTGTTGCGTTTGATGAAATGACAGCACTGATGATGCACCCTATGTTTGCTTGGATGACACTGACATCGCCCTTTTGGGTGATTGTGGACGGAATAATACTTGGTATGATAATAGGAGGGGTCGCGACGAAGGTCGCGGGAGAGGGCGCGCTACCGATGAGGTAGTAAAAAATGTATTACTAGATGTAACACAAGCTATATGGAACTACTTTGGTATGTTGTGGTGGGTGGACTCGCAGGGTGGATTGCAAGTATTATTATGAAGGTTGATACGGGCATTATCGCCAACATCGTCCTCGGTGTCCTTGGTGGTCTGGCGGGAGGATACTTGTTTGGACTACTCGGTATCGCCGCTGGCGGTATGATTGGCAATATTATAGTGTCAGCAATTGGAGCAATGGTGCTCGTGTGGCTCTATCGAAAAATTATGTAGGTTAGAGAAAGGAAAAGACACCGCCGGCGCATGCGCCGGCGGTGTTTTTTGTGTCCCTATTGTACCAAGCTCGAACCTGTTTCCAATCGCGAAGCGATTGATCTAACCTGCAACACCACGCGCCCCAATGCGTACGCAGAAGTATCGCATCACCACGCGCTCGGCGCGTTGCTAGTGTCTAGATTGGAAATAGGTTTTATCTTGGTACAATAGAGACACCAGAATCTGAGACACAAGTACAGCCGGACAGAAGTCCGGCTGTACTTGGTGGTCTAGTGCGCGATGAGAGACTTGGTAACGAGTTACTAACCATTTTATTTCGTCCCTCATAAAATGATAAGTACTCTCGACCCCCGCCTCGCTCGTTCGCCAGCTCACATCGCTCCGGCTTTCAAGTCCTCACGAAAGCAAAGCAATTTGCTTTCTATCGCGCACGAATAAAAAACGCCCACACAAAATGTGTGGACTGTTTTTTATACTCGTGCGCGATGAGAGACTTGAACTCCCGACCTTCTCGGTGTAAACGAGCTGCTCTACCAACTGAGCTAATCGCGCAAATTTGTAGCCATTATCCTACCGTCTTTTTAAAAAAATGCAACAGAGGGGCGGATGCCGTATACTGCTCTCATGATTCAACTTCATGCGATTATTTCTGGGCAAGTGCAAGCAGTGGCATACCGCGCATACGTACAAGATGCGGCGGGTATACTCGGGCTAACTGGTTATGTAAAAAACCTTCCCGACGGTACAGTCGAGGTGGTGGCTGACGGTATGGCTGATAACCTGAAAGAGTTTGTTGAGTACTTACATGAAGGGTCACTTCTATCACGAGTAGAGGCGGTGGCGGTGGAGTGGCATTCAGTAAAAAATGGTTATGATGAGTTTTCAATTTTGTATTAAGGTGTACCATGAACGTTATGAAGCTCGATGAATGTATCTTATTTGAAAATGAACACGTGGTGGTAATCGATAAGCCAGTCGGTGTCTTAGTGCATGGTGATGGAAAGTCAAAAGAAGACACGGTTGCTCACTGGCACATGAGACGATGTCCGGAAGTAGTGCAGGTAGGGGAGGAGATGCGAGCGCAAAATGGCGAAGCCATTTTGCGCTCCGGCATCGTCCACCGTCTTGATCGAGATACTTCAGGCGTTTTGATCTTGGCCAAGGATCAAGAGACATTTCTTGCGCTGAAGGCACAATTCCAGCTACGAAAAGTAAAAAAAGAATATCGCGCTTTTGTATATGGACATATGAAAGAGCCCTGGGGCACCATCCAAAAAGCAATCGGCAGAAGCCCAAGTGATCCGCGTAAGCGCAGTGCTTTGAAAGGAAAAAAAGGTACTTTAAGAGAGGCGACGAGCAAATGGCAATGTATAAAAAACGACCTTTACGCACAGATGCCGCTCGCTGAGCTAGCACTCTGGCCTTTAACCGGGCGCACGCACCAGCTGCGAGTGCATCTAAAAGCGATTGGCCGGCCCATTGTCGGCGATCAGCTTTATGCAGAGCGCGAATGTGCCTTGCTCCCTCAGAAGGCCGACCGACTCTATCTCCACGCGCATAAATTGACTCTAAAAGTCGGTGATGAAAAAAAGACATTTACGGCGCCCTTGCCGCAGTCGTTTGTGGAGTTTTTTGAGTAATATTTTTTTACCAACGGTGTACTACATATAGAAGGTATAAGTGAGCGCAATGTGCTCATCTGTTCCTTTTGTTCTTAAAATACAATAACCACACACAACCATATACTAAAACATTCATGTTACATAAAGTGATTATCCCAGTTGCAGCCTTTGCGGTAGCAGCTACCAGCGTGAGCGCCTTCAATATTGAAGCCTTGCGTACCAGCGACATCAATCTCACGGAAGCCCAAATTTCTGCCTTTGAAAAAGCAGAAGCATTAAAAATAGAAGGTGCTAGCCGTGATGAGGTAGAGTCGGTGCTCGCTGCTGCAGGCATTGATGCTGATGTTCTGCGTGATATTCACCAAGAAGCGCACGCGTCACGCGAAGCCCGGCGCGAAGCTGTTAACACTGCGCTCGCTACAAATGATTATGAGGCATTTCTACTAGCTGCAGAAGGCACGCCCTTGGCTTTGAAAATCAATTCAGCCGCACTCTTTGCAAAGCTCGTGAAAGCCCATGTCCTTACGGCAGAAGCCGAAGCGATCATTGCAGAGCTTGGACTTTCCTCCCATGGCAACATGGGTCACGGGTCACCGCGCAAGCAGGATCGCTCACATCCTGATGCTGAATAGTGCGCCATGATGTCTGTCAAAACAGCCGATCTCCGATCGGCTGTTTTGTAATATCAAGAGGGAAACTGGTGTACTATAGATGACATGTCGTTTGTTGCCGATGAGGCCCTGGCAGTATTAGTTCAAAAAGGTGATCACAGCGCCTTCGGAGAGCTGATGCGGCGTTATGAACCAAAGATGATCAGATACGGTCAGCGTTTTTTATCGGTAGCTGAGGATATAGAAGATATCGTGCAAGATATTTTTGTTACCACATATACAAATATAAAATCATACAATAGCAACTACGCGTTTTCGCCGTGGATCTATCGCATTGCACACAATACCTTCGTCAATGAGTTGCGTCGGCGTTCACGACGCCCCCTCCTCTCATTTTCGACTGACGTGTTGCTGCCACGCCTACGAGGGACGAGTGACGTAGAGGCAGAGGTGATAGCAGCAGAAGACGCAAAAGAAATGGAAGCGCATCTTGAGCACTTGAGCGCTCAGTATCGAGAAATTATTATTTTGTACTACTTTGAAGAGTTGCGCTACAACGAAATAGCAGATATTTTACGTATTCCAAAAACTACCGTAGGAGTACGACTTTCGCGTGCAAAAAAAGAGCTCAAAAAAATAATCGAACACCATGACCACACCTAGAAACACTTTTTTGGAAAAAATCGAAAGTGGCGCTATTACCATGAGGCCACGGTGGCACTTTGTGCTTAAGGCTGCTTTGGTATTTTCGCTTTTAGTAATCGCCATGCTTTTTCTTGCTTATGTGGGCAACTTTATCCTATTTTTATTAGTATCTTCGGGGACGATCTGGATGCCGCTGTTTGGCTTTACAGGTGTGATGCATTTTCTCTATGAAATACCGTGGATCTTGGCGCTGGCTTCACTTTCGCTTTTTGTCTTTCTGTATGTATTGGTCAAGCGCTTTGCGTTTGCATATCGCTCGCCCGTATTGCTTATAGTGGGTGGAATGTTGCTCTACACAGCCAGCGCGTCATTTTTTGTATATATGAGCCCACTCAATCAGCTGCTTGAATCGCGCGCCACCGCTGGCCATAAAGGGATAACGGAGAGTCTTCACGTGTGGTATCACGAAGTACCAAAGCGAGTCATAGAAGGAGAGGTGGTTGCGATTGAAAAAGAGACGTTTGCATTAAAAGACAGAAGACTTGAGGTAGTCTTGGTCCATATATCAAGCGAGACTCGGTTACCAAAAAAGGCAATTAAGATCGGTGATATGGTGGTAGTGCTTGGGGTATGGCGCTCTGAGGGGGTGGAGGCACTGGGCGTGCGCCACCAATGGCGCTGGTAGGGTCTTGGCTGGCTATTGATACAAAGACGCAAGTGTGTTAGATTAGGGCACGTTTTGAGGCGTTAGCGCCAGCGAATTTGAATAATTATTATGAACACACAAACAAAAGGAATCACAATTTCTCCTGTCAATATGGAGAATCGCCGCGAGCTTGGAATCAAGGCGGGTGACACAGTACGTGTCCACCAAAAAATCCAAGATAAAGGCAAGACTCGTCTTCAGGTGTTTGAAGGGTTGGTATTGGCCCGCAAGCACGGCAATGAAGCAGGAGCAACATTCACTGTCCGCAAGGTAACGAGTGGAGTGGGTGTGGAAAAGATTTTCCCATTATATTCACCGGTGATTGATAAAATCGAGATTGTGAAGCGGGCGAAAGTACGTCGCAGTAAGCTCTACTACATCCGTGAGAAGGTGAATCGTGAAGTGAAGCGTCAGATGCGTCGGATGCAGCTCATGTCACTCACGACCGGATCTGAAACTGAAATGGCAGCCGAAGCTGCAAAGCTTGCCGAAGAAGAGGCAAAGCAAGCAGAAGAAGCGGCCGCCATAAAAGCAGCTGAAGAAGCAACAGCAGCAAAATCGGCGCAGGCAAGCGAAACTGTAGAAGAAACGCCAGCAGCCGAAACATCAGAAGAAGGGGAAGAGAAGAAAGAAGCGTAGTGGGGCAATAAGAAAGCGGCGGGACTTCGGCCCGCCGCTTTCTTATTGTGTCCACGACTAGATTTGAACTAGCACGGGATAACTCCCACTACCCCCTCAAGGTAGCGCGTCTACCAATTTCGCCACGTGGACAAGTGGCGCTATTATGCCCGAAAGAAGCTTGTGTTGCAAGCGTATCGCTCATACAATGGAGTTATGGATTATTCAACATACTACGAAGCAATCACGAAGCCTTTTTTTGCACCCGAACCGTGGGTTTTTGGGTTGGCGTGGGGGATTATTTACCCACTTATTATCATTGCCGCTGCCTATACGGCGTTTTTGTTGACGCGCAAGGCTCTGCAGCAACGAGCGCTTATCGCCAGCTTATTTGTGGTTAATATTCTCGCCAACCTTGCCTTCACCCCGCTTCAGCTTCGCTTTCAAGATGCCTGGTATGCTACAGCCGATATTGTGTTGGTGTTGGTGACACTCGCTGCGCTTCAGGTACTTTTCTGGCAACAAAATAAAGTACTCTTTCTTCTTTTGTTACCGTACTTACTCTGGGGAGGATTTGCGACGGTGTTGCAGATCACGATTTATGTAATGAACTTTGCGTAGCGGTATGAAGTTGCTTTTGTTTTTTGTAAGTGTGGTAGCGTTGCTCGGCCTGATCACGGTGGCTGAGTTTTCAGAGGAGGGGGATAGACTGTTTTTAGTAAAGACGCATATTAATGATCGTTTTCATGTGTATCGAGATGTCTCAAGTGAGAGCGAGGCACCGGCTGTAGATGAGGCGAATGATGTTGATGAGGCAACACAAGCCAAGCTCAATGAGTCGTTTCCTGAGGAGATGTCCGCCTTTATCGATCGGTTACGAAAAGAAACTGCGGCTATGCGCAATGATCTTGATAGTAATATAAGTGTGCCAGGATTCGATCAGGCAACCGTGCTTTTAACACTCTACGAAGTAGATGTGGCGCTTGATGAGACGCTTGTCTTGCTTGATACAGAACGTTTTACTGAGGCAGAGCTAAGGGTAGCGGCTGCGGTTGATTTGTACTTAAGAGCCAAAGAAGAGTTTACAGCGGGTCGTTAATCAAGGTTGGTGCGGAGTGTAAAAACGCGTCGCTGGGCATTTCGCAGTCGGTCGGCAAAAGAGCCAGTTTGCTGCTGGGCGGCTGTCATCACCGGCACGACGTCGATGATTGATTGTGGTTCAGCGGCTAATAAAATGATATCGCTACCAGCCAAGAGCGAACGCACACTTGCTTCGGGTACCGTATCGATGGATTCGATTGCGTCCATACTCATATCGTCAGTCAAGATGACACCACTAAAGCCAAGCGCCTGGCGCAGGTATTCGGTAAGGAAGAAATGTGAAAGAGTCGCAGGAGCCTCGTCGATAGCAGGGAAGGCAACGTGGGCAGTCATGATGGCTTGGGGGTTGGCAAGCGAGATGTAGTCCTTAAAAGGAGCCGAAAAAGCATCGAGCTCAGCTTTGTTGATGGCTACTTTCGGGAGTGTAAAGTGAGAATCAGCAGAGGTGTTGGGGTGGCCGGGGAAATGTTTCGCGGCGGCGATGACGCCGCTCTCTTTCATACCACGCGTCATCGCCGCCGCGAGGGCGCCGGCTGTTTGAGGATCTTTAAACGCTCGATTGTATAAAAACGCGTCGCTGCTTGTGGCGGTATCAAGTACTGGAGCAAAGTTCATATTAATACCAAGCGCGGACAGTTCAGCTCCTCTAATTTTTCCAAGCTCGTAGGCCGCCGTTTCATCTACCAGGGTGCGCTGTTCATCAGCGACAAATTGCGCACCACGTAGGCGGCTCACCTCGCCACCCTCTTGATCGATAGCGATCAAGAGGGGGTAGGTGCTGGCCTCTTGCCACTTTGTAGTCCAAGTGGCGATGTCTTCTATATTTTCTGGTGCACTCATGATGACCACTCCAGCCACTTGGTATTTTTCAATCAATGCCGTAGTACTCGCCACTGGCGTATCGGCCCAATGTCCGATAATTACGACACCACCCACAGTATAGTCAATCGGTAATGCGACTGCGGGTTTTACTGCCTCAGGACGAATGGGGGTAACGATCACTGTGTTGTGATTAAAAAATAAAAATAATCCAACTCCACATATAAGAAGCACTACAAAAAAGAGAAGATATTTCACTGACATAATGTGTCTACTATAGCATTACTTTTTAAAATAAGCAGGTGAAAAGCGGTTTATTTACTTATATGCCGAGTAGGGATTTTGTGTAAAACAGTGGCGCGGTAAAACACAGCACATGGTACTCTGAGAGTAAGCAAGATGAATTTCATTTCTCATTTTCTTAAAACGCGGGGGCGAGTAATTGGGGCCACTTGTGCACTAGTGGCGTGTCTTTTTTCTGTCCAGCTACTTATCTTGAAGGCGGCCGGTGTAGATGATTTTGTCACTACCTGGGAAACCACCACGCCAAATGAAGCTATCACCATTCCTACGTACGCCAACGGCAATACCTACAATTACAATGTCGACTGGGGCGACGGACAAGTTTCTTTGGGCATGACCGGTAGTGCGGTCCATACTTACGCTACGCCTGGCATCTACGAGGTACGGATTGAGGGGGTATTTCCACAGCTCTATCTCTACGGCGATAATACTCAAGCGGCACGCGATAATGCTGCCAAGCTCATGACCATTGAGCAATGGGGTACGGGAACTTGGAGTAGCTTCCACCGCGCCTTTTACGCGGCTTCAAATGTAGTGAGCAATGCGACCGATGTGCCAGATTTATCGATGGTGATGAGTCTGGCGAGCGCCTTTAATGGCGCTAGTGCATTTAATGCAGATTTAAGTGAATGGAACGTATCTACCGTTAGCGATTTTTCGGCTATGTTTGCAGGCGCATCTTCATTTAATGGCAATGTGAGTACGTGGAATATGACTGGTGCGCTCAATACGTCACTTATGTTTGACGGGGCCAGCAGCTTCAACCAAAACATTGCCGCATGGAACATGAGTGGAGTGACTAATACACGTGTAATGTTTCGTAATGCCGTGGCATTTAATCAGCCGATCGGGACTTGGAATGTGTCTTCTGTTACCGATATGGACACCATGTTTTATGGAGCGACAAACTTTAATCAAAATCTTGGCGCGTGGGACGTACGCAATGTGCTTGATATGAACAATATGTTTAGAAACGTCACTCTCTCAACGGCAAATTATGATGCCCTGCTTCAGGGATGGGCGGCGCAGGTGGTAGAGATCGGCGTACCCTTTACCGCTGGAGGCAGTCAGTACTGTGCGACCACGGCGCGCAACACACTGGCGACTACATACTCATGGTCCATTATCGACGGTGGAGAAGCGGCAGGGTGCGCTACTTTGCCAAGTGGAGGGCTAGAGATGGAACTATCAGATAGCCGAATGATCTTGGAAGATTTCTATACGTTTTCAATTGAAAATAATCTCTTCAGTGGGAAAGGGGGTATCCTACCTTCTTTGCTGGTGAGTGGGACGAATGAATCGCCGGTCGTTGTCACTTTTAGTCTTGGTGGGAGTGCTACAGTAGGGAGTGATTATACCCAAAGCGGAACCTTTCGTATCACTATCCCAGCTGGTACTTATAACCAATCATACATCGGGCTTGATAGCGGCTACACTTTTAACATAATTCAAGACACAGTGGTGGAACCCAATGAGACAGTCACTTTCACGGTGTCTTCGGTGACGGGCGAGGCGACATTTGCTGACCTAAATAACGACGGCAATATCGCCAGCACTACCTTTACCTATACTATTTATAACGATGATGATGAGATTTCTCAGAGCGTCGCCGCACCCTCTGCTGGTTATGAACTTTCTAACCTCTCCACATCCACCTATGTCACGATTGATTTTTCCGACTATGAGCTAGTACTCGAAGACAACTTTATCGAAAAACCCACCACCGACTATGCGCGCGGTGTTTGGTCGGCTCGTTCGCGGTAGGCTGATCAGGTAGGAAATGGGCCGGTGTCTGCTTATCTCTATGATGAGATGCGTGATGAGAGCGGGCAGTTGCTCTCACTTGATCCATTTAGTATTGAGGATGGGGAGTTGGTGATCAGAGCCAAACGTATTCCATCAGGGCAGGTGGCTGCGGTGCGAACGGCGGTAGAGGATGGTGCCGAGTCAACTATCGACGCGAGCGCGGTGGAGTATTACACCGGCTCGATTAGTACGAAAGAAAGCTGGGGAAGTACCTATGGATATTACGAGATCCGGGCCAAGATGCCAGAAGGGAGAGGTCACTGGCCAGCCTTTTGGCTCACGGCTTCGACACAGGGCTGGCCACCAGAAATCGATGTCTTTGAATTTCTTGGTCGCGAGAATTCGCGTTTGCATGTTTCAACGCATTATGACTCGGTGCCGCCATTTGGCTCGGGCGCACCCAGCAATCAGCTCCTGCGATACAATCCGCATGCCTTTCACTTTGAGACTGGTGCCCCACAGCCAAATAGCTATAAGACTGCGACGCGCCGGGCCATGACCTCCGCCATTTATCTCGATGAGATGTTTGGGGCTGATTTTAATGCGTTTGATAATTACTACACCTACGCGATGGAGTGGGGTCCAGAAGATATTATTTTTTACTTTGGTCTTGATGCAGACCGGCTGGTAGAGGTGTGGCGCATGCCAACGCCGGAAGATGTAAAGACACCGATGTATGTCATAAACAACAATCAAATCGGCGGCAATTGGCCTTATAATCCTTTGTCAGCAGATGACGCGACGGTGTTTGCTGATGATAATGCGTACTACACTGATTACATAAAAATTTATTCGCGACGTCCAACAAGCACCACTATCGCCGCCAGTGGCGGTAGTGCAACTGGCGGCGCAGAGCCATCAATCATGAATGGGACAGCGGCCAGCGAAGTCTTTACCCCAGGATTTGGGCTCGACTATATCACTCTCGGCGGTGGAGAAGATGCAGTAGTAGTGAGCTTGGCGCCGAAGTTTACCGAGAACAACAAAATCATTTATGGGTTTGGCGGGGATGATGTGATCGTGATCGACGGGTTTGATGTGTTTCGCGATGAGTTTTCCAATCTGGAAAATACGGCCGATGTGTTTTCTAGACTCTTTCAAGTCGGGAACGATGTGTGGCTCCGGCTGGGACTTGATGAAATCTTTAGTGAGTTTAATGCCCAAACAATCATCTTTAAAGATACTGATCTCAGTATCTTTGCGCCAGAGAGTTTTCAATTTGACACCTACAACGCCGCGGCCTTGAAGGCGGATGAGGTCAACCATGCCACACAAAATACAGCCCGTCAGGCTGCGTTAAGTGGCGGGGTAGGACAGCGCAATGTCACTCACGGTAATATCGACGACATTGATATTTCATTGATCAATGATGCATTTGAGAAAAACACTGCCACTTTGAAAAATATTATAGTTGGCAATAATGCCTATAATTCACTTGCGACGCACTTTAGCGGCTCAGAGATTGTGTCTTTCAATAATGTGACTGAAGTAAGTGTGGGTGAAGATATTAATTACAACTACCCGCTCGGGCTCTTCACCGTAGCGGCCGACATCCATTCACCTATTGCAGTTGGCACCACAGAAACTTTTACCATGTATCTTGATGACGAATACGACACTTCTTTATGGACCGTGCGCGCCCGAAGCAATGGTACATATAATGAGCTCACTAGCGCTACTTTTGCAACGTCAACCATTGAAGGGCAGACGCTCTCAACGGTCACGTTTTCCATTGTTGATGCTGGTATATACGACACTGATACTGCCACTAGTAGTGTAGCTTTTACCTTTGGCCTGGCGACAGAAATTTCGTCCGAGACAGACACTACTGACGATGAGGTAGTTGAAGAGGAAAATACAGGAGGCGGGACTGGCACGAGTGGCGGGGACTCTTCGGGAGGGGGACGGGTTCTAGTGGCGGCGGTTCTTCTTCAGGAGGTGGCGATGTCTCTAGTGGTGGGGGATCTTCAGGAGGGGGTGATGTCTCTAGTGGTGGAGGCTCTGCAGGAGGCGGCGGTGCTCGTAATCGTCAAACAGCCAGCGGATTGGTCACCAATGCCATAGAGACGCTGGCCTTAGATGCGGGAGGTGAGCACGCGCTTTTGCGTAGAATATTGATTGAGATCATCAGACGTACTGCTGGTAGCTTGACTATAAGTACAAACGACATCGCTCCAGCAGCGACCACCTTCAATAAAAATTTGAAAGTAGGGATGACTGATGGTGATGTCGTGCGTCTGCAACGTTTTCTCAATCAGCGGGGGTTTGCTGTAGGTAGTAATAATAGTCCGGGTAGCACAGGGAATGAGACAAATTATTTTGGAGAGCTGACGAGAGAAGCGTTGGCACGTTTCCAGTTTAGTTATCGGATAGAGCCGGCATGGGGCTTCTTTGGCAGTATTACCAGGTCTTTGGTGAATAGTCTTTTGCGATAGTAAAAGCCAAAACAGCATCCTTTAGGATGCTGTTTTGGCTTTTTTGTAGGCTGACAGGGCTCGGTGATAGCTTTCTTTTTGATCAATAAGCGGAGCGGGGTAGGAGGGAGAGTACTCGCTAAAGTCGATCGCCTTTCCATTGGTGAGGAGCTCGCTTGGCACGTCTTTGAGTTCTGGCAACCATTTTTTTATATAGATTGCATTGGGGTCGTAATTGGCGGCTTGCGTGTAAGGATTGAAGATGCGCAAAGGCCGAGGGTCAGCGCCAGTGCTGGCGCTCCATTGCCAACCACCATTGTTTTGTGCGGGGTCATAGTCGATAAGGTGTTGCGCAAAAAACTTTTCACCCCAGCGCCAGTCGATGAGCAGATTCTTTGTGAGATATGAAGCGACAATCATCCGAGCTCGGTTGTGCATCCATCCTGTATGTAAGAGTTCTCGCATGCCGGCATCGACCATAGGGACGCCGGTTCTACCTTTGCACCAGGCAGCAAATTGATCGATGTCATTTTCCCAAGGGAGATGTTTCGCCCACGGCAGAAAGGATTGCTTAAACACAATCGGAAAATGATACGCAATGTAGTAATAAAAATCACGCCAGTAGAGCTCAGTCACAAACTGGTGATGTTTGCCTGCCTTAGCTACAGCCGCTTGGTACGTTTCTCGTATGGAGATGGTGCCGTATTTGTGATGTGCGGAGAGGCGGGAGGTGCCGGCGGTGGCAGGGAGGTTTCTTGCGGTGGAGTAATGCTTTAAAAAGTCGAGCTCTCTTAGCATAGAGAGAGCTTCTTCGCGCCCGCCGGCGAGACTGAGTGAATAGTGAGAGACGTCAGCCGCGAAGTCCGACAGGGCAACGTTGGCAATGTTGAGCGCTGAGGAAAAATAATTTGAAAAATTATTTTTCCTCGGTTGCGCCACTTCATACGTCACGGCATTTTTCATAAAGGGCGTAAAGATGGTGTACCATTTCCCTTGTCCGGTAGTAATAATTTCGATTGGTGCAAGAGTGAGGTCATCATGGCGCGCAAAAGCTACTTTGTGAAGCGAGGCAGTGCGCGCGATTGCCTTGTCTCTTGTGCGCGCAAAAGGGGTGTAATCTTTTCCCATAAATACTGCGTCGACGTCATCCTGGAGGATCAGGGTGTCGACGATGTCTTCTGGAGCACCTTCACATAAATAAAGTCGGCTACCTTTAGCGCGCAGTGCCGCGTCTAGCGAACGCAGCGAGTTGAGTAGGAAGTGAAAAGAAGGCTCGCTAAAATACTCATTGCGCGCACGATCGCACTGACGAGGATCAAATATAAACATCGGTATTACCTCCTCGCTCTGCTCCAAGGCAGCCATCAAGGCGAGATTGTCTTCTAGTCGCAGATCGCGACGAAAGAGAAAGAGGGCGGTCTTGTAGGGTTTCATTGTTATTATTTTACGCCGCTTTCTCGAGCGATGCAAAAAAGCTGCCCAGCTAGAAGGCCTTTAAAACGACCCATAAAAAGTCTTGGAGTGGTAATTAGGTCTCCTCCACCTAATCTCCTTTCGGAAAAGGTGTGTATCCCTGGTTGATGTGATTTTGAAGGGGAAGAAAAAGCGGAGATGGTAAATTATCCCATGCAAACCATTCCCAGCCCTCACATTTGTCAGGCTCTAATACCTTAGGTTCATTACTTGCCCAGTCAGCAGTAAGCAGTAAGTTTATGTAGTGTTTGTTTAGCTCTGGATAAAATTCTTCAGTAAAAACTGGTGGTTGGATATTGATAACAGTACAACCAGTTTCTTCCATTGCTTCGCGTTTGGCACAGTCTTCAATTGTCTCCATAAATTCTAGGTGACCTCCTGGCGGGCTCCATGTTTCAGCGCCATGGGCGTTCATCCGTTTACCGAGTAGAATTTTATTATCTCGGCGAATAATGAGACCGACGCCAACTCGTGGTATTTGCATGTCTGTCATAACAATCATTGTACCTGAATTATAAAATAAGAAACCGCCACCTGTCTGCACACAGGGGCGGGTATTGGGTCGTATGTTGGCTTCGGGAAGCCTTCAGTGACGTGGCCGCCAAAGGCGGCGATAACAATGGGCTAGATACAGTAGCCCGCCTCGGTCGCGCGAACTCAGAGCGAGGAGTCGATCGACTTCCGACGCACTGCGTCCTGACAGGACTCGATCCGGTGGTTGGAGTTGCTTTTCACAGCGATCCCTCCTGTGCATTCGTGTGATTAAAGTCACACGCTCATCGGCCAGCGGATACTGGCTTCTATAGCTAAAATAACTGATTTATTTTTTTTGCAAGTGCCCAGGTAAAAGGAATGGGGAAATAGGGTCAGCCACCATTTCTATAAAAATGGTCTCTAGTTCTGCTAAGTACTCTCAACCCCAGTTCGCTCGCCTCCGGCATCGCTGCTCTTTTCGATTCCCAGACGGAAGCAAAGCAGTTTGCTCCTGTAGCCGTCCCGAAGCAAAATCCCCTTCATGGAGATTTTTGCGGAGGAGCGACTACCAACCCTCGGGTGGAACAATTCAAGGAGCTGCATCTAGCTTGGCTAAGCGACGCAAGGGTTTGTTTCGGATGATGGGAGAGAAAGTGGTCCCACTGGGTTGGTGGGGGAAAGAAAACCGCCTCCCCAGTAACCCGGGAAGGCAGTGATTACACAGAATAGGCAAGCTTAGAAAGTTGATAGCTATAACTCTGTGATGTCGGCACCAGCGTATATGTCCCAGGCTCCGCTTCCAGTTGGACCTTATTCAGAGTGCTTTGTATTGGATGACGTTCTGTCGACCCAAAAGTAAACACGTTGGGACCAGTCGCGACGTTCGCTGGTATCGTCAGCCCAGAGTGACCACATTATTGTCGCAGTTTCAGTTTTAGGGTTAGAGAATCCTTCGAAGCTGAAATGATACGAAATGGCTCGGTCCGTATTTGCTTCAATGACCCTAATGATTCTTTGCGCAGTCGAAGGTACTCGAGAATACTGCTCAACCTCAGCTTTGCTCCAGTTAGAGGCGTCAGTAGTTGGTGTATTGTATTGCCAGCTGTTTGACCAGACACCTAACACCATCAGATCAAGAAACACTACAAAGGAGCTCAGTCCCATCGCAACACCCCAGTATCCAAATTGAGTGAACTCGAAAAAGTATCCTATACCGCCAAACATGCAACAAAGGACTCCGAGTATCAATGTGGTAGAGACAGCTGTTTGAAAGCGTTCAGGATAGCGCAGGATTAGATATTTGAACCATGTCTCATGCTCGCGTTGGAGCTGGTGATACGCACGCTTGTAGCTGTCTCCTCTAACAACCTTTATATGAAGTGATGCAAGTCGTTCGGTCAATATTTGCATGTAGTTTCCTCCAAGAACTCATTGGGCTACATTACCCAGATTGAGTACACAATGCCACAAATACTTCCTTTTTTCAATACTTTTTGGTACTGTTGCTTGGAAACAGTAAACAAAAGAGAGGTCTTTGATATGACAGTGGGAGTAGACCACGAATACATACCAGAAAATGTAGCCAAGGGTGACACACCAGGTTAACGACCAGATGTACGCAATACCTACTGCGAAGTGATGCAGATGGGTGCATGCAGGCTCGACGAAGCTGGTCAAGAAGTGGCCGTACTGAATCATACAGTCAGTGCGCATAAGTTGCATTTCATACCGCCATGGTTGTCTAAGATGACCGGTATGACTGCAGAGAAGCGAGAAGCTGAAGGGATTCCATTTCCGGAAGCGCTCGAAAAGCTCGTTGATTTTGCTGGCGAGGAAACACCCTGGACGTTTATGGGTGATGAACATGTACTGCGTGGAAACGTTGCAGCACATGGGCTGAAATGGCCGTTCAAGAACCCGTTTCGGCTGGTCAAGCCAGTGCTGGCAGCCTATCGCATAACCATCGTCGAGTATCGGCAGCATGGTTTTGAGGAGGTCAACAGCGGCAACCTGCATACAGTGCTCGACATCAAACTGCCAGCTATCGAGGGTGTGGGTGCGCATGATGCGCTCCACGATGCACGGAGTCTTACCCACTCTATCCATCATCTGATGAAAGGGAAGTGAAATGACTGTCAGAATTCGAATTATCAAGATACCTCCAGGCAGCGCCCCTAAAATCATCATAAAGCAGTGGGTCGATGTTGAAATGCCAGCTGTGTACGATACTGACAACGCCGACCGGGATGACGATTCAAACATCGGAGGTTACGTAGTTGTCGGTAATGATGCAGTCGACGCACTACTCGATGCGGGAAGGCTGACAGCTGCTCAGTTTTGGGGTAGTCCAGTGCCACCACCACAACTTCGATTTGGTGCCGACTACTGCGAAGTTGTTAAGGTATAGCCGCACTACCAATGAGAATGGGTCGCCCTATCTCACGGTGGGGCGGCTTTTTTATATGGTTCCACTAAGCCCAGTAGACACCAGAAAAACCTCGTATAGCCGAACCGAAATACCTTTATTTATATAGTCCCTAGAGAATCTAAGGCAGTAGGGCGGCTACCGGGAATCGAAACTTACAGTTTCAGTACCCCAATTGACTCGATTATTTCGCTAGCGCTCATAATCAGAGCTCAATCGGGCTTCGATTCGCGTGACGGCTTTTATGTTCCGCTACCGCTCCACAGAAAACCCTACGCCCGGTAGCCACCCAGAACGCAAAAAACTCCCAAAGGAGTTTCTGCATTCTGGGCGACTACCGACCCTCGGGTGGAACCAATTGGAGGAGTTGTGTCTCGACTGGCTAAGCGATGCAAGGGTTTGCTTTGGATGATAGAGGAGAAAATGGTTCCACTGGGTCGGTAAGCAGGGTGGGGAGACCAATAAATCTCAGTTGACTCCATTTCCCCTAAAAGAAGTCTGGTGGAGACTGTCGCCAACAATAATACAAAACTAAACCCCAGAACAAGTCTGGGGTGTGGTCGATAGGTGGAATAAATTCCGCTTAGATATGAGGTCAGAATCTTTGTGTACAGACGTAGCAAATAACAACACTAAACTAATCTCGCTGTTTTAAGGTACTAAATTTTTACGGATACCGTAGAAGGACTATTCGACGATGTACATCATCCAGTGTTCGCGGGTGACGGGACCATGGAGCGGTTGCTCCAGCGGCGTCGGCCACTCGGCATCAGTTGCCAGCGTCCAGAAGATGCACGGAGGCTGCTTGAAATCCAGCAGGCTGTTGAGAGCATCGAGCGTGCCAAAAACAAACGCTTTCTGGTCTTCATGCCGCACCGGCCCGATGACGAGAATATCATTCTCTTCGAGCAGACACATCGTTTCCACGCGCACGTTAGTGCAGGGAACAAACACCATGCCATGCCGCTCAATAAGTGCGAGCAGCAGTTTCTGGTAGTCAGCCTGCGGCATCGCCTCAGACTTCACAAAGTACACTTCTATCATGTTGACCTCCTTTATTTAATCAACATTTTCATTTTAGCACAATTATTGAATTTGTCAATTAGCGGCTACCGACCCTCGGGTGGAAACAATTCAAGGAGATATGTCTTACTTGTCTAAGCGACGCAAGTGTTTGCTTTGGGTGATAGAGGAGAAAATGGTTCCACTATTCCATTAGGTAGAAGGTTTGGTATTGAATGATTTATGTTGGTGGTATAGCTGCAGTGCTGTTTCTTGGGAGATTGCCTGTATGTAAAAAATAGTATCTCCGTACTCAGCCGGCACATCCCATACATCGTGCTTCACTAGCGGACCCCAGGCCCACTTCGATACCACTTTATTATCTTGCAACACCCCAATATGGGTTAAGGCATCTGGATAGTTCACGAGGTCTTGGTACACGATGTAGTCACCATCAGCAGGATTCTCGGTCCTTACCAGGTCGCCGGTAGATAAGAGGTGTTTAATGAATGAATCGTATACAAAACCCTCAGTCTCATTCAGCACCTCTTCATTTGTGTGCAATCCCAAGATGTATAAAAAGCAGTTGTAGTTTTGGTTTTCTATTGGCGGGTTAACCAATATCTCGAGTTCAGGCGGCAGAAGATGTTTAGTATTTTGCACAAACAATTCAGGTTGCCACCAGTCATTCGTATCGTTCTTTAGAATTATTTCGTCGAGTTGTTTTCGGTTTACCATGGTTTAAGTTTAACAAATGAAAAGCCCGCCGGAACGGACTTTCCGTTGGCGGGTCTAGTGGCGCTGTTTGAGAAGGCGTTTAGCCTCCTCCCAGTTCTTCTCTGTCATTGCTTGTAGCAAGGCAGCATTTCGCTCAGTTTGTGAGTTTTTAACCACATCAAGAATTTCTGCTCCAGTAATTTGGAACCCCTCCTCAAAAATGTGTGGCTCTACTGGCAGCATCTCAGTCTCGAGGGGAGCTGTACTCCCATCGCTGAATTGAACGCCGAGGAAAGGGTTGTCACCATGAGGGTTTTCAACCTCGGTAACCTTATCAGACCCAATCCCGATACTTACTCTCTCACTGCCAGACAAGTCGCCAATGATTTGCACATGCCAGGTTGAATCGGGATAGCGGAAAGTTACCCCCATAGGGACCCCGCCGCCACGACACCGAATCGTGTAGGCAAACTTATTCCGCATTTCCTCGTTCAGATTTCGGTCGTCATCGTGGACAACTGAATATTGAATGCGGAAGTCGACTTCAGGGTAGAGTGAGTCTCGCTCGAGAACCCACAATGCAACTTCTGCAGGAAGCTGGTGGGGTAGGTCTTGTAGGGTGTATCCGAAAACTATCATGTTATTTCCTTAGTTAGCAATCCATATCTTTTCATATTAAATCACACTAATAAAATAGTGTCAATGTATTTGCGACACATCCGTGCGCTGGTTTTTTGTCTCTATGTGTTGCAGCATTTTTCTGAAGATAGCACCCCAGACAACCGCCCGCCGTGCTTCACTAGAGTCTTCTGGGTATTGGAGTTCAGTGATTTCCTTTTGCCAAGTAATAATATTTTTTTCTGTGAAAACTCTTGGAAATATATGCAAGGCTAAGTCTATGGTGTTGTTTAGTTCTGCTTTTTGCAGCTCTTGGTACTGCGTTTCAAAATCATCACCCCAGCCAGCAAATGTTCTTCCAGAATAGCCAAATTTAGTGCCTGTCTCAACCATTGTTTTCATTTTAGTTTCTGACTCCCTTCTTGGCCGAAAAACAAAAGTGTGAATTTTTGCCCAGGTGATAGGGTCAACGGTATCAAATAGGCCTTTGTTTAGTTCATCAAGTTGTTTATCCCAATCCTCCGACTCCTTCCAGATGCGTGATTGTGACCATTCAAGATAACGATGCATCCAAATACGGGACACGACATTAGATTCTAGATTGCTAATATTTATTTTCCATTCCTCGGGGAAATAGTGACCCCAAATATCATATGAATCAGGTGATTGTGGAATGTATTCAAAGCAGTCTTCGTAAATGGGTATGTGGGCAACGTATTCATATGTATGCTTTGTGCCCTCTATCACATAGTCTGCATGTTTAGCAATATGCTTTTTTAATTCATCAAAATAGGAGAAAGCTCGACCATTTGAACCAACGAGCGCTTCTTTGGTGATGAATCGAATAATCTGGTCAATAACTAAGTCAACCTCGAAAGCTTTTGTATTTATCTTGTCCTTGTTGTTGCTCTTCTCCTTGCTGTATTGAGTGTAGTGGAAGGTCCAAATTTGTAAGTGCCATTCAAGTATTTTCGGGAAGAACTCGTCGAAAACTAGCAAGAAAATCTTGTCTCGCTTGTCGATGTGCGAGTGAAAGTCAGTTAGTAGTTGGGCGATTGTGTTCCAGTTCCTGTCACCTCCTTTCTGTAACAGAGCGTCAATCTGATTTGAAAATGCAACAAAGTAATCTTTCTCATTAAAACGAGTGTGGGTATTGGAAGTAGACCATAAGTCGTTCCAAGACACGATTTTATCGGTGTCACTCTTTGGAAATTTTGCTAGATAACCCAGTCTTCTAGAGTGTTTATTTCCTTTGACCCATCCATACAAACGAATCACAATCCAAATCAGCAACGAGAGGGAAATGAACCAAGTAGTAAAAATGATTGATTGCCAGACAACGCTGTTTGCCCCCATAGTGAATGGAAGGATAACCACTAATAGTAATGGCACCAACGAGAGCTTAAACATCCACACGTAATCTAGGGCTACGTGCAAATCAAGTTGTCCTCCCGCCTTATCTCGGTCATTTAGGTGATACAAGATTATACCAATAGCAAACGAAACCAGTAGAGTAAGCACAGCTGCTCCTGCACCCTGCATTAATTCTGGAAGTGGCGCATAGTTAAGGAAACTATCCCAAGCACCGGAGACTGATTTGTCGCTTAGAAATATCGATACTTTAATGCTTTCCATGTGCCCAGTATATCCAGATTAGTATGCAGAACAAGCTTTGCACACATTTAGTATGTTTAGTTACCAAAATAGATGCATTAATTGTTCACAAAATTCATTGACTATTAAACAATTTGGCATTATATTAGCAAGTAACAAGGTCGGCCCCGCTGCATTCGTGCATGGGCCGGCTTTCTGTTTTATGGACTGTTTTTTGGTACAATACAGTACAAATGAAATCCTACGACAAACCCTTCCTCACTATAGACCAGCAGATTGATTTAATTGCTTCTCGTGGAATGGATGTTAGTGACAGAGAGTATGCAGCAGACTGCCTTAAAAACATTGGTTACTATCGACTTAGTGGGTACTGGTACCCTCTACGCGAATCTGTCGCGGAGCAGGCTGGTCAAGGCAATAGTAGTCGCCGTCTCGTTGGAGACAGATACCGAGAAGGTGCTTCATTCAATCAAGTTATTGACTTGTATACCTACGATAAACATCTTCGCCTTTTGATGCTCGATACATTAGAGCGGATTGAGATAGCCTTACGAACTGATGTAACTTTACAAATGGGTCAATATAGCCCGTGGGCATATCGGGATAAAGAAATATTGGACCAGCGGTTTGTAACTGAAGTAGCTCCTGGATTTACTGAATCACGATTTGCGACGTTTGTCGGTCGATTTGATGATATGGTAGCGCGCTCGAAGAGTGATTTTGTGGACCACTTTAAGGGGAAGTATTCTGACCCGTTGCCTATCTGGGCAGCAGTAGAGCTGTGGGATTTTGGGATGTTGTCGGTCTTCATATCGGGAATGAAGTATCGAGATAAGCGTGCTTTGGCAGAGCGGTATGAGGTTAAGCCGGAGATACTGCCATCTTGGGTACGTACCCTAGCAGACGTGCGAAATATTTGTGCCCATCACGGACGATTGTGGAATCGTACATTGGTCTCACAACCAAAAACCGCTGGTATAGAGATAGAAGACTTGAAACACTTGAACGAAGGATTTGCTCGCGAGAAGATTTATAGCGCAGTTGCAATTGCCCGACATATGCAACGAATACTGAATCCCACCTCAACTTGGGCAGACAGCATTGTTAGTCTGAATGAATCATTTCCGCAGGCACCAGGTATATCCTTTTACCAGATGGGCTACCCAGATGGTTGGGTCGAGCTAGATTTGTGGAAGTAGTAATTGAACCATCAAAATTATTTTTACGCTAATCTTTGATTAACCGATTTGTATATCCTTCTGCTACCAAATACTCAAACGCCTCCCACACCTCATCCGGCATATCTTGTTCAATTTGAAAGCCTTTCTTAGGGTATTCCTTGATGCGCTGTAGGTCGCCTACAAGAGCGTGTATCCAGTGTTCTCCTTCGCTGTTTGATTCGTTAGGGTAGTCTGCCAGTGAAATGTCTGGTGAGGTCACAATCAAGTTAATATTTGGTAGCCACACTTTGCCAGTGGCGTACGTACGTCGTTCCATGTATGGTTTTTGGACCGCTATTAGTGTCTTTACGGCCACACCTTTCTCCGCTAGTCGTGCTAAAGCGAACTCATAATTTTGGCCAGTATTCTGTGACTGATTTTCAACTATGATGGCGTCCTCTGATACACCCATTTCTATAGCCTTGGCTGCAAATACTTCTGCCTCAGTACTACCAACAAACTGTTCTCGGCCTGGTTTGTCATTATGAATATTGCCTGAGCCTGAACAAACTAAGTAGGGAGCCCAACCATCAAGCCAGAGCTGTGCCGCCCGCTGCGCCACTCGAATGTCACGGTTACCGAGCACCAAAATAGCGTCAGCCTTTTGTAGCCGGTGGTTGAGGTGCATGTAGTCCCAGATGATACGAATGGCTTGGTATTTGGTCATCATTAAATTGATATCCTGCCAGTTAGTAGCCAACGAGTGAGAGCAGCTCCTCCCATTAATGCTAGTAGTATGCCCAAAGCAGCAAAAGCTTGGTCCACATCGTCATAACTAGACCGTTCTTGTTTGTTTCGGATTGAGTACATCGAGTAGGGGTTCTCGTGGTCACACTCCATATTGTAGTAACCGTCTCCGGTAGCGGTCCATGTTTCATCTCTCGACATCAAATAATCGTGACACTCCTGTGATTGTTCCGATGCCATGTCAGAGACATTAGTTGCACGTATAGAGAGCATTCCAGCCCACACTGCCGTGAGTACAAAGAGGACCAGTAATACCAATTGTATTCGTCCGTAAACTGTTTTTGTTAGCTCTGAGGTGTATTTATTTAGCATGCTTTTTAATCCATTTAAGCGTCTCACTGAGTAGTACTTCCTCCGTTCCTTCCTCATCAAAGCAGTGGGTAGCACCAGGAATAATCGTGA
>CAZUWG010000004.1:0-39055 GCA_964624165.1 uncultured Candidatus Saccharibacteria bacterium
TGCTAAAAAGGCGGGCTGCGATGCTGCCCGCCTTTTTCGCACCCCCTCCGCACCATTGATTTTAATTCAAATTGTGGTATAAAATACTCAGACTGAACCAGAAAAATCATGAGGCCTCGATGTGTACGACCATCACCCCCTTAGGTAACGACACCTATCGTGTTGAAAACTTTCTTTTGTCGATGCCGCATATAATAATCGACGTTCGATGCTTCGGCAATGCTCCTGCAATCGTCTTTCGACATGGATACGACGGTGTTGGAGACAAGGACTGGGATCGGATCGCGATTGAAGCAGTCCAGACCTGGCTCATTACTGGCCACGATCCAAGCAGCGAAGCTGCAGTAGAAGAAGCCTACTTTGAACGAGTTAAGAATGGCTTTCTCGCGGCAGCGAAAGCTAGGCAGTGGCATGGTCGCCACTACACTTTTCACCTCAGCACCTATGTCCGAAATTGGCTTGCTGAAGAAAAGCAACAAGTCGACTACTGTCTCGATGAATTGTCGATCGCTGATCTCGCCAAACTGAGTCAGTATATCGAAATGGAGATTCGTAAACCCTGGACTGAGACAGCGCAGGACACCAAAAAGAAAAAAGCGAAACGCAAACAGCAAGGAGAACCCCCAACCCAACTCAAACTGCCGCTGTAATTTTCAACGAACGGCGACAAGCCGGCACGACCTCTCGTGCCGGCACTTTTTATCTCAAGCAGAAAAATATGGAGGGCTCTTCCCTTTTTTCTATAATATGCTTTACTACCAACGCCTGCGTGATGCCTGCTCTTTTTTACTCATTTTTAAGGGAGCGGTAGCATGCAAAAACGAAAACCTGGGGAACGGCATTGGCCAGTTGATCACGGCGACTTTGTCTGCCATAGTCCCGTGCCACTTGAGACGCTTGCGCAGATAGACTACCGCGCCACTATCGGCAACGACCCTGTTGTCATCGTGTGCGGACGAGCCTATCTGCGAGCCGTCGACGGCACGCTCGAAACCCTTGAGTAACTCTGCAGCGCCCCGCGCGCTGCAGCTTTTTTATATCAGCGTTTATGTCACTACCTCATGGAGCTTAAGCGAATCTTGGAGAGAAAAATCACCAATCTTAGTGCGGCGCAGGGCGGCGAGGGTGGCTGGATAGCCCACTCGCCGCCCAAGCTCTTCTGCCAAAGACCGAATATACACACCTGAAGCCACATGAAATGTTACCTCAATGAGCACCTTCCCTTCATGCTCTTTTGCTCCTTGCCAGAGCGCTTTATACACCTTCATATCTCTGTATGGCACATCATGAATGTACTCCCCCACTTTTGCCGCCGCGCGGGCTCGCTTATACATTGGCACGCCATCTTTCTTGATTGCAGAATAGGCTGACACTGGCAGTCGGTGTGTTCCACTAAGACGTTCAACTTCCTGTCTTAGCGTAGCTTCGGAGATCTCAACTCGATCCACACTGTCTACAAGCTCGCCAGTGATATCACCAGTGGATCTAGCCTCCCCCAGCAAAATGGTAGCCTCATAAACTTTATCAAGTTTGATAAATTCACTCAGCTTCTTTGTGCCTCCCTCAACCCCCAGTATCATTAGTCCGGTCGCCATCGGATCGAGCGTCCCGGCGTGACCAAATTTTTTAATACCAGTTTTTTTTCGCAGCTGTCGTATCACATCAAAGGAGGTGATACCGGCGGGTTTATCGATAAGGAGTACTTCCGGCAACTTCATATTAAATAAAGGCAGTCAGCTTAATCAGAAAGAACCCAAAGAAAAGCAGCATAATCACTCCCTCCCACCGTGTAATCTGTCGCGCCAGCCCCGCCACAAAGAGAATAAGTGACGCTGCTACCATCACCGCCAGTCCGAGCTCAAGCACCACCGCATCAGCTTTCAAAGGCGTGATAAGTCCAGGAATTCCGACCACCATCAACAAATTGAAAGTATTTGAACCAAAGATATTACCAATCGCCAGCTCTGCATCACCGCTTTTAAGTGCTCGAAGCGACACAAAAAGCTCTGGTAGCGATGTACCAATCGCGATTGCTGCAATTGAAACGAGCCCCAAAGGTACCGAAAGCACGGTCGTGAGTGATACCGCCGCACTCACTGTGAAGTGTGCTCCCACCAAGACTGCCGCTATGCCGCCGACAATAAAAAGTAAGGATTTTGCCTCCAGTCGTGGACGCCGCCCTTCTTTCATCACATCGGCATCGCCTTCCTCTTCTGCATGACTAAAGAGATACCACACATAGGCTGCAAACGTGCCCAAAAGCAGTAGCGCCTCTGCTCGATCAATCATACCGTCGAGCATCATCATTACAAAAAATACTGCGGTAATGAAAAAGAGTGGCAATTCTGTACGTAGCAAATCTTGCTTAATCAATATTCGGCCTCCTACCGCAGCCAAAAGACCAACGATCAACAAGATATTAGTGATATTAGAACCCACCGCATTCGCAATCACAATCTCAGTCGAGTCACTCAGAGCGGCAGCTATTGAGGATGCGAGCTCAGGCAGCGAGGTGCCGATTCCGACAATAAACACCCCGATCACAAATGCACTCATACCCAAGCTTGCCCCCAGCTGCTTGGCGCCATCAACAAAAAAATCCGCTCCCTTTACCAGCACTGTCAAGGCTGCTACCAAGATTAGTATCGTACTCAATAGTTCCATATACAATAATTAAAACACATCCGAGCGCCAAATGGACGCGCACATTTAATAACCCAAGGCTACGTAATAATCGTCACTTGGTTGTTACTCACTTCGAGCGTACCGCTTTCAATGGGAAAAACTTCTCGTGATCCATCAATACCAACTACGACAATCTCACCTTTGCGTAGAGGTGAAATAAGCGGCGCATGGTGCGCCAAGAGCTGCATTTCTCCCATTACCCCCGGTACAGACACCGAGATCGCTTCCGCCGCAAACAGCGCCCCACTGACATCTGAAATTGTAAGTGTAAATGTGTTTGACATAGACTATAAAACCTCATCAATACTGCCCTTCATATAGAAGGCTTGCTCGTTTTTATCATCATGCTTACCGTCGAGAATTTCTGCAAAACCGCGAATTGTATCCTCAAGCTTTACATACTTTCCTGGCGATCCGGTAAAGACTTCGGCGACAGAAAATGGCTGACTCAAAAAACGCTGGATCTTACGAGCCCGATACACTGTCTGCTTGTCTTCTTCTGACAATTCTTCAATCCCTAGGATTGCAATAATGTCTTGTAAGTCTTTATATCGCTGCAGGACAAGCTTCACTCCTTGCGCCACTCGATAATGCTCTTCCCCTACAATTTGTGGATCGAGTGCTGAAGAGTTACTTTCAAGCGGATCAATGGCTGGGTAGATACCGAGCGAAGCAAGCTGGCGAGACAGCGATACTGTGGAGTCGAGGTGAGCAAAGGTCGTCGCTGGCGCTGGGTCGGTAAGGTCGTCTGCTGGCACGTACACGGCCTGGATGGAAGTAATAGATCCTTTTTTGGTAGAGGTAATACGTTCCTGCATCTTCCCCATCTCTTCAGCTAATGTTGGTTGGTACCCTACCGCAGACGATACGCGACCAAGCAATGAGGATACCTCTTGTCCGGCCTGAGTAAAGCGGAACACATTGTCCATAAAGAAAAGTACGTCCTTGCCGCCGCCTCCGTCGCGAAGTGCTTCAGCCATAGTAAGTCCTGTAAGACCGACACGAGCACGCGCCCCCGGTACTTCATTCATCTGACCAAAAACTAGTGCCGTTTTATCGAGCACGCCAGAGTCCTTCATTTCATGATAGAGATCATTTCCTTCACGCACACGTTCACCGACTCCCGCGAAGACTGAGTAACCGCCGTGATTGGTCGCTACGTTGTTGATGAGCTCCTGAATCAGTACCGTCTTCCCTACTCCTGCCCCTCCAAAGAGTCCGACCTTTCCTCCTTTAATGAAAGGTGCCAAAAGATCGACAGATTTAATACCAGTTTCAAACACTTCTGTCTTGGTCGACTGATCAACAAATGCCGGGGCCTCCTGATGAATCGCACGCATTTTGTCGCCAGAAAGCGCCTTACCCCCGTCGAGTGTATCGCCGAGCACATTGAAGAGACGGCCGAGTGACTGTTCACCGACTGGCACCGAAATAGGCGCCCCTGTGTCTTTTACTTCCATACCGCGGACCAATCCTTGCGTATCTTGCATAGCAATCGCGCGTACACGATCGAGTCCTACATGTTGCGCTATCTCGAGCGTAATCGTCTCTTTATCACGTTCGACTTTTAGGGCATTCAATAGTGCTGGTACGCCATCCTTGAAATAGACGTCTACTACCGGGCCGATGATCTGGGTAATGGTTCCTGTGTTTGTGCTCATAATTGTATGTAATAAATTGTAATGTGTTTGAAACTCGGTACCACCGAGAAGGAAATTTTTTACGGAGTAAAAAATTTCCTTCCGGGGAGTACCCGCTACTTCATCGCTTCCATACCACCAGTAATCTCTGCCACTTCCGCAGTGATCGCTGCTTGGCGGGCCTTATTAAACTTGAGCGTCAATGCTTTCGCCACCTCTTTTGTCTTATCAGTTGCATTTTTCATCGCCACCATTCGTGCTGAATGTTCACTTGCCTTACTCTCAAGCAGTGCGTGATACACCACCACCTGCACCAGCTGCTCAACCAAAGTTGTAAAGACTTCCTCGGCTGAAGGCTCTATAGCGTACGCCACCGCCCCTTCCACCGCCTTACCTTTCTGTTCGCTAAATTTTCCTCGTTTGGGACGAATATCTTCCTTCAACTCAGCGAGCTCATCACGCTTAAGCGGAAGGATGGTACGCACTTTTGGCTTTTGTTCAAATGTTGAGAGGAAATTTTGATACACCACACATACTTCTTTGTACGTATCATCTTTCAAAAACGCTTCGAGTGCACCTTCCGCCATCGCGCGCACATCTTTGACTGCGATATCATCATGCACATTCATATATTCTCCCAGCGTGGTCAGCCCTTCTCGTTTGGCAAATTCGACTGCTTTACGTCCCACCGCTAGCACATCGACATCTTTGCGCTCACTAAGCAATATCTCAACTTGCTTCAAAACTGCACTATTGACACTGCCGGCCAGTCCTTTATCGCTTGTCACCACCACTGCCAGTGTTCGTCCTTTTTCGCGAGCGAGCATAAAAGGATGCTCAACCACCTCATCAAAGGCACTCACTTCAGCCAAAATATGAAGCGCAGAAAAAACATACGGACGGGCCTGAAGAGCTTTTTCCTGACTTTTACGCATCTTTACCGCCGAAACAGACTCCATGGCTTTAGTCACCTGGCCGGTTTTCTTGGTAGCGATAATTTTGTTTTTGATTTGCTTGAGTGCCATAGTGTACTTACGCTATCTCCTCTTCTTTATAGTAGGTGGCGTGTGAGTCTTTGAAAGCCTTCATGGCAGCTTCGAGACCAGCAACCACTTCGTCAGTTAAATCTTTACCTGTCTCAATCGCATCAAGTGTTGCTTTGTACTCTCGGCTGATAAAATCCTGCCACAATCCCTCAATTTCGCTCGTTGCCTCTACTGCCGCCTTGTCAAACAGTCCGTTGTTGGCGGCATAAAGAGAGACAACTTGCTTATAAAACGGCATAGGATTGTTTTGTTTTTGCTTTAAAAGCTCGACATAAGTGCGTCCACTTTCAATCCGCGCTTTCGTTTCATCATCAAGATCAGACGCAAACTGCATAAATGCCTCAAGCTCTCGAAACTGCGCCAACTCAAGACGGATCTTTCCCGATACTTTTTTCATTGCTTTAGTTTGTGCAGAAGAACCAACGCGCGATACTGAAATACCCACATTCAAAGCCGGACGAATACCTTTGTTGAAAAGATCAGTTTCAAGGAAAATCTGACCGTCAGTAATCGAAATCACGTTGGTAGGAATGTAAGCAGACACATCTCCTTCTTGCGTTTCAATAATCGGCAAGGCGGTGATCGATCCGCCGCCGAGCTCTTTACTGAGCTTTGCCGAACGCTCCAAAAGTCGTGAGTGGAGATAAAAGATATCTCCAGGGTACGCCTCTCGCCCTGGCGGACGACGCAGCAAGAGCGAGAGCTGACGGTACGCGTTGGCGTGCTTGGTAAGGTCGTCAAGCACTACTACGACATCACGACCTTGTTCCATGAAATATTCTCCCACCGCCATTCCAGCAAATGGCGCCAGGAACAAGAGTGGGGATGCTTCAGAAGCCGATGTCGCAATGACTGTCGTGTATTCCATCGCACCCGCCTCCTCAAGCTTTGCTACCAGCGACGCAGTTTTTGAACGCTTTTGTCCGATTGCAACATAGATACAAATCGGACGCTTCTCTTTCGGCTCGTACTTTTGGTTGATGATAGTGTCGATGGCAATGGTTGTTTTACCAGTCCCACGATCACCAATAATCAACTCTCGTTGTCCACGACCAATCGGGATCATCGCGTCGATCGACTTGATCCCGGTGTGCACTGGCTCATTAACAGCACTTCTATCCATCACTCCGTAAGCCACACGCTCGATTGGCATTTCCCGGTCGCCCTTTAGTGTGCCCTTACCATCAATCGCTTCTCCGAGCGGGTTGATGACACGCCCGATCACATCCTCACCCACTGACAGTGAGAGAAGTTTCCCTGTGCGATGCACGTGCATGCCTTCAGCAATTCGGTTGGTTTCCCCGAGTGTTACCACTTTCACCACATCCTCTTCGAGGTTGAGTATAAGACCAAAGAGAGCATCTTTTTGTTCCAAGACCTCCTTGAGCGCTTTTCCTTGACCGTCTTCAAAGACGACCATTTCCATCATCTGCGCATCGGGCATGCCTGAAATTTCGACAATACCGTCACCCACAGCTTCCACTACACCAATTTCTTTTGGCGTAGTTGGACTTTTTAGCTGCTCGATCTCGTGCTTAATTTTTTCAACAATATTTTTACTCATAGACTTCAATTACTCTGTGGTGATGGACCGGTACAGGGATACCAGTGCCTGCTTATAACTTTTATCTACAACCTGATGCCGATAACGTACCACACTGCCGCCAACCAATGACGGGTCAATGTGTGTCATACGTGACTTATCTTCTACAGCCAACTCTCGAAGCGAAGCTTCAATTTCTACTTTAAGTACCTCAACGTCAGACTCCCGAGCAAGTGAGACAATCACCCGATCAGCATCATCGGCTTCAAGTACGCGCACCACCCGCTCCAGCACTGGGCGAAGCAATGGAAGATGCCGACGAGCACTCATCGTGTCACGAAGACCGCGCACGATCGTGTCGATCGCAACTCCTTCATGCACTAAGGCCACTACCGCTTGTACGTACTGTGCTTTCATAGATTATGATGCCTTTTCACGCAGGATGCGTTCCGCGGCCAATAGAGCGGCTTTGGCCACATCTGCCTCAGCTTCTTTAGCGGCTTTTATTTTTAGCTGCTCACTTGCGCTTTCCGCTGCCGCCACGATGCTTTCTGCTTTCGACGCAGCCTCTTTGACAATTTCATCACTGCGAGTAGCAGCTTGACTCGCGGCGGCAGCGTTGATCTCAACCGCTTTTTGTTCCGCAGCGGTCAGGATGGCTTTCTTCTCGCCATCGGCAGTGGCTTTTGCCTTGGCGGCCGCTTCTGCATCTTTGATGCCTTGAACAATTTTTTCTTCTCGCTCTTTGAGCAACTTCAACATCGGTTTATAGAGGAAATACGAAAGCAATGCCAACAAGATTACAAAGTTGATAATCTGGGCAACGATAAGCTTGGCGTCGATTCCAAAAGACTGAATGAGTTGTTCCATAGGCGAGATAAGTAACTGCTAAGGGTTACGCAAACTTGATAATAAAGGCTACCACAAGCGCAAAGATTGCCAACGCTTCCACGAAGACAATACCAAGAATCATTGTGCTCTGGATTTTGCTGGCTGCTTCTGGGTTGCGTCCGATCGCTTCAAGTGCTTTGGCAACCAAAATACCGATACCGATACCTGGACCAAACACACCCACTGCCGCCGCGAATGCCATCGCGAGCGACTTAATTGCGTCAGCGTTCAATGCTGCGATTTCAATTGCTGATTCCATAATAATAACTAAATTTTAAATAAATAATGGACAAGTACGAGCCAACGCATCTGGCGCAGGCTCATGATTATCCACTAATGAGGCTCCTCCACTGCCAATTTGATAAAGATGAGAGTCAAAAAAGCAAACACCGCCGCTTGGATCATACCCACAAACACTTCATACGCCAAAATCGGCACTGGTAAGACCATCGGCACAAAAAACATAATCACCACCAAGAGCGTTTTGCCGGCAAAAATGTTTCCGAAAAGACGAAATGAAAACGAGATCAAGCGACCAATCTCACTAATTAACTCAATCAGTCCCACCACAAATTTCAGCGGTGAAGAAAAGTTGATAAACTTTCCACCATATTTCCACACCCCCAGCGCGACAATACCTGCAAACTCAATAATAAACATCGCCACAATAGAAAAGGCCAAGGTGATATTGAGGTCGGTAGCCGGAGGGTATAAAAGCGGTACGAAATGAGACGCTTCACCATACCCTTGATAGATCCCGATTGATGTCACCCCGGGCAGGAGCCCAAACCAATTCATGGTGAGAATAAACAGGAAAATGGTCATCAAAACGGGAAAGTAGGTGCGGGCGAGCGTATCACTCTCCAAGGTATCACGTACAAAGCCGTATGCTCCACCAATGACTAGCTCAAATACATTTTGAGTTCCGCTCGGTACCATTTTTAGATTACGTCCTACCAGTACCGCCAAAGCGACGAGTACTATCATAGCGACCCATGAAGTGAGCAAGGTAGCGGTGATAGGCATCGCGCCGATATGGCCAAGAATGTAGGGCTCTAGGTGCACTGAAATCCCTTCTTCGGCGGCGTGCGCGGTCGTAATAAGCGAAAACATAACGTAAAAAAATCTTCTGCGCCCGCATCATAACACGTCAGCTGGATATTTGAAGTGGAAAAGTGAAGGCTTTTGTGGTGAAGTGGTGTGAGAAAATGACTGCACCGGAGGCTCGCAATGAAAATCATCACCTGTTTTATTATTGTATTCACGCTGACAGGCTGTGGCACCCTTGGCGACATCGCTCTTTCAGCCAAGCGGGCCGGGGCCTGGGCGCAACAAGCCGGGTATCGGTAACAACGGAGAAGATGCACATAAGGGCGGCACGACATGGTCTTGCCGCCCTTACATTTCCATAAAACTTAATATTTCAAATCCTGACGCAAAGTCTCCCAGACTTTGCTTCAAGGTCCACAAAAAAGGCCACCTAAAGGTGGCGCAGTTTTATTTTGTGGACCAGACAGGATTTGGTCACAAGTCGCTCCTTTCAGTCGCGCTCGCGACCCCGCCTCCTTCGCGAGCTCAGTCCGGCTTTCAAATTTACATTCGTAATCCAAAGCCGTCTAAAAAAGACGCCAACACAAAGTTGGCGTCTTTTTTAAACGGTGGACCAGACAGGATTTGAACCCGCTACCTCCTCAGTGCAAATGAGGCGCTCTACCAATTGAGCTACTGGCCCAAAATATCTTCTCGCCGCGACTTCTAAAAGGAAGTTGCCCACCATAATAGCCAACACCTCACAAAAAGTCAAACCTCACTTTACTCTTTTTGTTTCTTACATTTCAAATCTACTTCGCTCTAGAAAGTGACTATTTCTTATTTACACCATCTCTCTGCGCCAGCGCCAAAAGATGCACAATAAGATCACGATAACTCCCGCCTACTGAAGTCATCGCTTTTGGAAAGAGTGACTGGTCGGTAAGCCCCGGCAGTGTATTTACCTCTAGGAAATACACCCCGTCTGCCGCCACGATAAAATCTGAGCGGGAAATATGGCGAAGCTCCATATGAGTATGCACGTCTTTGGCAAGGAGAGATAAGAGTTCCCGTTCGGCTTTGGAAAAACGACCTGGCACGATTTCGTCGGTTAGTCCGCTATATTTAGCTTCAAGATCAAAATATTCCTTACCGTGAGGTGGCACGATCTCGATTACTGGCATTACATAGTGTGATTTACCTCTATACCCTTCAAGCACCCCCACTGTCGCTTCCTTACCACGCACGCGCTCTTCCACCAACACTGCGTCGCACACCGCAAAAGCTTTCTCTAGCACTGTCGGAAGATGGATACTATCTGCAGTAAAAGTATGGAAAGAAGAACCGCCACAGACCGGCTTTACGAAATATTCACGCCCAAAAAGGCCTGAGATAGTATGCGCCGCCTTTAAAGGATCCGTACCTTTCTCGACGCGCATATGCTTCGGCATTTTTACATTAAAGGCCTTCAGATGCTCCTTGGTGAGTTGTTTATTCATAGCTCGAGAAGAAGGAAACGGACGGCTGCCAGTATAGGCGACGCCGTAGCGTTCGAGAATACGCTGCACTTGACCATCTTCACCAAACTCGCCGTGCATCGCATTAAATGCCACGTCAACACCCAAAAGCGCCTGCTCTGGGTTTTTGATATAGCCATTGACGAGCCACTCCCCGTGGCGAGTAATCACGATATCACGCACATTGACCGGCTCTTCTTTAAGGACCGAAAGTACCCCCGCGCCCGTCCGCATTGAAACCTCATATTCACTGCTTGGACCGCCACGCAATACCGCTACTGTAGTCTTTGACATGTAGGTATCATAACATGTACCGATAGTAGACAATGACGCCAACGGTGAGGATAACAAGGCACGGGCGAAGCCCGTGCCTTGTTATCCTCACAATCCTCGCTTTCGCAGCTTTTCCCGATGAAAAGCCAGCGCAAAGCGGTGTGCTTCGGCATTGGCTAAAAGGATCTGATCTCCAAAATCCATCTTGAGTTTACTCGCCGCCAAAAGTCGCTCCGGTTTGTGCTTATCATTTTTTACCACCGCCACTACCGGCACTGAAAGCGCGTGCTGACGTAATACTTTTTCAGCGACATTCTTTTGAGCTGTACTGCCATCAACGACAATAATCTGCGGCAGAGGCCACTCCGTATGCGCCAGACGCCTTGAGAGCACTTCTTTGAGCGCCGCTGTGTCATTACTTGAAGAGACGGTGGTAATTTTAAATTTACGATATTCACTTTTTTTCGGACTATCACCTTCTACCACCACCATCACGCCGACCATGGCTGCACCCTGTAAATGTGCAATATCATACGCCTCAATCCGCGCACTACTTTCATCTCTATACTGCCGCATGTCGTCACGAATGAGTGCCACATCCTGAATATGCTTGAGAGCAAAAATCCGACGTTTAATACGTGACGCTTCTTCAAACTGAAGTTGCTTGGCAGCTTTCATCATATCCTTTTCCAACTCGGCTATAATTTGTTGCTTTTTTCCTTCAAAAAAGAGCTGGATATGCCGAATCGTACGCGCATACTCGGCTTTGTTTTCTTGAGTTGGATACAAACCGATCTGACGATTGAAGTCGATCCGGCCTCGCACCATTTTGTTTTTCTCTTGCCCGACTGGCTGCTTGGTGTCATAAAACTTAAAAATTCGACGCACAATCTTAAGAGCTTCTCGAAAAAGCACACTGTTGGTGAATGGTCCAAATACGTACCGAAGCTCATCTGCACCAAAAAGGCTCGTCACATCCTTACCACGCACCACCAGTACACGTGGCCATTCTTCATTTGTGATCACGAGATGATTGTATGATTTATCATCTTTTGAACGTGTGTTGTAGCTTGGCCGATGCGTACGAATGAGATTGGTCTCTAAAATTAACGCTTCAAGAGTGCTGTCGGTCACTGTCCAATCGATCGTTTTTGCTTCGCTCACCATACCCGCAACCAGCTTAGACCTTTTCTCTTCCAGATCAGGTGCAAAATAGCTCCGCACGCGAGCTTTGAGGTTGGTCGCTTTTCCAATATATAAAATCTCTTTGCGCGCACCAAGAAAAAAATATACCCCCGGAGTTTCGGGGAGTTTTTTGAGAATACTAGCTCCTTTTTGCATAGCAGTATGATAACAGAAAGTAAGGTGACCGCCGAGTCCTGCTCGGCGGTCACTCCTTAGCCATGCTCTGTAGAGGCTAAGGTTCTGAGCCCCTTAGGGTTCCCGCTTGAGCGCAATTGCGCTTCTTGGAGCACCCGCTGTCTCTCCTCCTCTACAACAGCGCAGTTCGGATCGGGCTTCTGTCTCTGCGACATTTCAAACTCCTTCTCTGTCTTTTTCTAGTATACACTACTTCTTCACCCGCTGTGCAAGCGCCTTTTTGAGGTAACGTCCGGTGTGACTTTTTTTGCTTTCAGCTACTTCTTCTGGTGTACCCTTAGCGACAATCTGACCGCCGCCCGCCCCACCTTCAGGACCGATGTCAATCACGTAATCAGCACTTTTGACCAGATCGAGATTGTGTTCAATCACCATCACCGTATTGCCGCGATTCACAAGCGCTTGGAGAATCTCAATCAACTTCTTGACATCTTCATAATGCAGCCCAATGGTGGGCTCATCAAGCAGGTAAATGGTTTTTTGGGTATGCTGACGATAGAGCTCGGAAGCAATCTTCACGCGTTGCGCTTCTCCACCTGAGAGCGTGGTCGCACTCTGCCCAAGCTCAAGATACCCAAGACCCACATCAAGGAGCGACTTCAAGCGTTCATAGACCGCGGGCACATCTTTGAAAAATTCCGCAGCCTCTTCAATCGTCATATGCAGCACCTCGTGAATATTCTTCTTTCGATATCGCACTTCAAGTGTCTCTTTCGTAAAGCGAGTACCATCGCACACATCGCAGGTCACATAGACCGTTGGAAAGAAGTGCATCTCAACCGCAATCTGTCCATTACCCTGACACGCTTCACAGCGACCACCTTTTACGTTGAAACAAAAGCGACCAGGCTTCCAGCCGCGTGCGCGTGCTTCACTTGAGGCTGCAAACAGGTCACGAATATGCGTAAAAGCGCCGGTGTAGGTTGCGGGGTTACTGCGTGGAGTGCGGCCGATGGGCGACTGATCGATCAAGACTGTCCGGCCGAGGTATTCTGTACCTTCAAAGGTTTTTACATTATAGACCTTGTTGGTGCGATGACGCATCTCAAGCCGGCCTTGTAGATTTTTGTGTACCAGCTCGTACATAAAGGTTGATTTACCGCTTCCTGATACTCCCGTCACGCAAATAAGGCGACCAAGCGGGATGTCGATGTTGAGGTTTTTAATATTAAAGGCTTTGCCTCCACGAATCTTTAAAGAGCCGCGCTCAGCGGTGCGGCGCTCTGGCACCTCGATCATTCGCTCATGACGTAGGTACGACAACGTAACTGAGCCTGAGTCATTGTCTTTGGCTTTTAGTAAGTCCTCTAGATAATCAGCAACCACAATCTCTCCACCGTGCACTCCAGCACCGGGACCAACATCAATCAAATAGTCGGCAGCGTAGATGGTATCTTCGTCATGTTCGACGACGATAATGGTATTACCAAGGTCGCGTAGGTCGGTCAGTGTTTTAATAAGGCGGTCGTTGTCACGCTGATGCAGTCCGATCGTCGGCTCATCAAGTACATAAAGTGCCCCCACCAAGCCCGAGCCGAGCTGGCTCGCCAGTCGAATACGCTGCGCTTCCCCACCTGAGAGCGTATTGGCGCGACGGTTGAGAGTAAGGTACTCGATGCCAACATCTTGCATAAATTTCAAACGATCGATAATTTCCCGCAGCGCCGGCCAGGCGATCTCTTGTTGTTTGTCTGACAGCTTAAGTGAAGTGATAAATTTCATCGCTTCGCCTACAGTCATATCAGTAAAGCCGACGATATTGATCCCCAGGTCCTTTTTTCCATCACCACCTAAGTACACGCGCATCGCCTCAGGACGCAAACGAGCGCCTTTACATAAAGGACACTCATCATCCTGCAGCACACCCACCAAACCGAGTCCGTTACACTCAGGACAAGCGCCGTAGGGCGAGTTGAAAGAAAAAAGTCGCGGTTCCACTTCGGGAAATGATGACCCGTCAACTGGACAAATAAATTTTGCCGACAAAATACGTGCCCCGCCATCGGGACTTTCTACTTTGACCAGACCATTTGCCTGATCGAGTGCAATCTCGATCGCTTCCGAAAGACGCTCGTGAGACCCTTTTGGATCTTGTGTAAACTCAGAAACGTAAATCTCATCGACCAAGACGTCGATGTCGTGACGAAAATTCTTCTTGAGGACGATTTTTTCTCGAAGCTGCTTAATCTGCCCGTCGATTTTTACTGTCTCAAAGCCTTTATTGAGTAAGTCGTACAACAGCTGGTAATACTCGCCCTTTCGCCCTACGACAACAGGCGCAAAAATAGACACCCGACCTTTACTTACTTCAATTCCCATCACTGCTTGAGACTGTGCTTTGGCGGCTGCTTTCACTTCTTTTTCTTCAATTGATTTTAAAATAATGCCAACAATCTCATCTTGGGAAAGTTTCTGAATCGGCACATCCACATCAAGACAATACGGCTGTCCGACGCGCGCGTATAAAATACGTAAGTAGTCGTAGATTTCAGTGATGGTTGCCACTGTGGAGCGCGGGTTTCTACTGGCTGATTTTTGATCGATGGAAATCGCAGGAGAGAGCCCGCTGATCTCATCGACGTCTGGCTTTTGAAGCTTATTGAGAAACTGACGAGCATACGCTGAAAGCGATTCGATATAGCGTCTTTGACCTTCTGCAAAAATAGTATCAAACGCAAGAGAAGATTTTCCACTCCCTGACGGACCACTGACGACCACAAGCTTATTGCGTGGCATGGTGACATCAATGTTTTTTAGATTGTGGGTACGGGCACCTTTAACAATGATTTCATTGGCTCTTTCGCCGTTGATGTCGGTTTTGGTCTTTTTTTTATCTTGAGCCATAAATGTATGCAGTATAGCAAGGAGCACCTCAAATGGCGAATTATATGCTTTTAGCGTCTCTTGGGTTGTGAAAAAGCAGCGCGGGCGAAGCCCGCGCTGCTTTTTCACGCTACTTAGTTTGAAATAATCATCGCGTCAAAGGCGGGAGTTGTTGTCCGTTCTGTCACTTCAAGCGTGCCGTCGCTGACGAGTATCACGCCGTCCTTGGTGACATCAATCTTATTGTCACCTTGTACAAAGATGATAGACCCGTCTTCAGATTCATATTGGATCTTGCCCGGGACATCGGCCTCGACTTGGTCAAGACGATACACCCCTCCTTCAATACCCACTTCCACAAATGAGCCGTTGAAAACTACGGTCCCCTGTTCTGCACCACCATCAATGATGTTGTATACCAACACTCCGCCGGCAGGACCTGCCGGAGCAGAGGTGTCGTTTGATGTATCATTTGACGGCAACTCGTCATGAGGCATATCACCACTTACATGTGTCGCACTCACTTCCGTATAAGTCACCTCTGGTGTTTCTATCGTGATGTCGCCGCGCTGATCCATGTATACCAATACTCCGTCGCTCGTTTCGTAACGCACACCAGAGTTTGAAGAAACCTGTTTTAGGTGATAGTTCCTTCCTTCAAGGTTGAGTTCTAGATTGTCGTTGGCGAGGAAAGTGGCCGTGCCCAATAACCGACCCTCAAAGGTAAGTTCGTTAACGATCGCTTCTCCTTGATTGTCTTGTGCTTGTTTTGGTTCGTTTCTGTATTCTTGAGTGAAGTAGTATGCACCTCCGCCAAGCAGCGCGAGTGCAATAATAATGAAAATTTGTGCCATAAAATGAAGTGTTTGTATTGCTGATAAGCAAACCCCATTATACCACGCATTCGCTATTGTTTCTTTTTTCCACTTTCGGCTTCAAGATACGCGATTTCGTCTCGTAAAATAGCCGCGGTCTCAAAATCAAGCAACGAAACAGCCTCTTCCATCTGAAGACGCTTTTCTTTGAGGACTTTTTTAGGATGTTTTTTAAAGAGCGCCATATCAATCTTCAATAGCTCATCCACAGTTTCGTCATGCTCGGTACGCATCTGGTCTGCAATTGATTTGATCTCTTTCTTAATAGTCACTGGGGTAATGCCATTGGCTTCATTAAAACGAATCTGCAGCTCGCGCCGACGACGAGTCTCACCGATCGCGTACTCAAGCGAGGGAGTCATTTCATCAGCATAGAGTAAGACTCGACCATTCACATTTCGCGCCGCACGACCGATGGTCTGGATGAGTGCTGTATCGCTCCGCAAGAATCCAGATTTGTCAGCATCAAGAATCGCCACCAGCTCTACTTCGGGCAAGTCGAGCCCTTCACGCAAAAGGTTGACCCCGACCAAACAGTCAAACTTGCCTCTTCGAAAATCAGTAAGGATCTCGATGCGCTCAATCGTATCGACATCACTATGAATATACTTGGTAGCGATACCTCTCCCTTCAAGAAATTCTGCTAAGTCTTCTGCCATTTGCTTGGTCAGGGTAGTCACCAATACACGGGCGTTTCGGGCGATAATTTTTTCTGCCTCATCAATAAAATCCTGCACCTGTCCTTTATATGCTCCACGCTCCACAATCGGCCGCACATCTATCAGCGGATCTACCAAACCTGTCGGACGGATAATCTGCTCCACAATCCGCCCCTCTGGCGGCACAGAATGAGCATATTCATACTTTCCTGGCGTAGCGGTCGTATAGATGCGTTGCCCAAGTTTTTGTTCTATCTCAACAAACTTGAGAGGTCGGTTGTCAACCGCACTCGGTAAACGAAAACCGTGCTCCACCAGTGTATCCTTCCTGGATCGATCACCAGCGTACATACCACCAAGCTGCGGAATAGTGACATGCGACTCGTCAATAATGGTGAGAAAATCTGGCGTCCCGTCTTCTTTATGTGGAAAATAGTCGAGTAAAGTATATGGTGGTTCGCCTGACTGTCGACGATCAAAATGGCGAGAATAGTTCTCGATCCCGTTGGTATAACCCACTTCACGAATCAGCGCCAAATCGTGCTGCGTACGACGCTTCAGACGTTCTGCCTCTAGGAGTTTACCTTCCTTTTTGAAAAGAGCGAGCTGCATTTTGAGCTCTGCTTCAATGTCTGCCGCTGCCACTTTTCGCTCATCTTCTGGCGTCACAAAGTGCTTGGCGGGAAAAAGAAAAAAGACTTCCGGCTCATCAATAATGCGCCGCGAAACCGCATCAATCTTGGTAATGCCCGACACTGTCGCTCCCGTAAATTGAAGTCGGTAGATTACTCGCTCATTGACTGGCATAATCTCAACAGTGTTGCCCACCGCCCGGAAGGTACCTGGTGTCAGATCGGCATTAGTGCGCTCAAAATAAAGGCCGACAAGCTCACGCAACATATCGGCGCGGTTGGTGCGATAGCCACGTTCGATTTTTTTATGTTTTTTCTCGTACTCTTTTGGTGAACCAAGCCCGTAAATACATGAGACCGAGGCCACAATAATCACATCGTCACGCGTCAACAGCGCCTGAGTACTGGCGTGACGAAGACGGTCAATTTCTTCATTAATCTGCGCTTCTTTCTCGATATAGGTATCAGAGGTTGGCATATAAGCCTCTGGCTGATAGTAATCGTAGTAGGATACAAAATAATGCACTGCATTATCAGGGAAAAAGTCTCGATACTCCTGTGCAAGCTGTGCGGCGAGAGTTTTGTTGTGGGCTATGACAAGGGTGGGCTTTTGTATCGCCTGAATAATATTGGCAGCGGTGAACGTCTTTCCCGAACCAGTAACCCCAAGGAGCGTCTGGTGCGTTTCCCCAGCTGCTAGACCCGCCAGCAATGAGGTGATGGCTTTAGGCTGATCACCGGCAGGTGTTTTTTCGGTTGAAATAGTAAATGACACCCCACTACTATACCGTAAAAGAGCCCGAGAAACTATCAAAGGGCGCGGGCTTCGCCCGCGCCCTTCTTTACTACTGCGCTTCAGCTACACACTGCGCAAGTTCGGCTGTCTCTGTAAAGCCACACTGTCCATCTGCCTGTCGTTCGCAAGTCGCTTCTTGGTAGCACGCATAGACCTCGCGCCATTCACAAGTAGAGACCATATCCGGCTTATCAGTACAAAGCTGCGAAGAGCAACCGCCAACATAACACTCTCCCGCCGCCACAGGTGGCTCAGCCGGTGTATCGCCTTCCCCACCCTCTACAGGTGTGTCTGGCAATTCTACAGACACATCTTCATCATCAGGCACCTCTGCAATTACTTCAACAAACGTTTGCCCGCCTGACGCACACTGTCTTGGATACGACTCCATCACCGCACTCCCTGCCGCTACACATTCTTCAAAAGAAGTTACTGCTTTAGATGAAGAAGTATTACCAACCCAGATAATTACCATCATCGCCACCACAACCGCCAAAAGTGCTGCCGCCCCAATAAGTGCTAAATGTTTCATATGGATACATTATAGCACTCTTTACAATTTCACAATATCGTTACGATACAGTACCCTGGCTACATTTTTAGTCACGAGTTACTCGCTAGCGTGGCTTTCAGCACTTTATAGAGAGCGAGAGTATATCAAATCAAATATAAAAATACTCGCCATGCTAACCAGTTAGTGTCCTGAAATACCTTGATAAATATAGCTCCTTATTTTGTGGTCACAAATCACTAAGTTTATGTGTTCACTTCGCTCATAATCTACTATGTGTTCTCGACCCCCGACTCATTCGTTCGCAAGCTCACATCATTCCGTCCGTCACATCGGTACGAAAGCAAAACTCTTTGCTTTCTACAACACAAAAGCTACTTCTTTAGAAGTAGCTTTTGTGTAGTGCTGATGTGACCCCACGGGTAGTCGAAACCCGGTTTCCAGGATGAGAACCTGGCGTCCTAGCCACTAGACGATGGGGCCGTGATTGGGCGTAGCACAATCACGGCCCCAAGCCGGCTGCACTACCAATCGTACGCGGCATTGTAACAAAAAGACGCAAAAAGTAAAAGGCGGCCTTTGGCCGCCTTTTACTTTTTGCGTCTTTCTCTACCAGTCAGTTGTGAAATCTTCCACATCGCCACACATGATCATCTCATCACCATCTTCATCCTCAAACTGCACACAAAAGACAAAGTAATAATCAGTATCCTCATCAAGCCCTGTTACCAGCATACGATATTCCTTCTCATCACCATCGTCAAGATTGTCGTCAACCTTAACGACTTGCAAGTCGTCACCTTCTTCATCGATATCATCAAAGCGATCATGATCTCGATGGATACGCGACACCAAGTCTTCGTCTTCGCCGTAGGCAAAGAATGCAAGACCTTCTTCAGCATCATTCATCTCCACTTCACCCCGCAGCTCGGCACTGCTGTCAGTAATGCGCGCGGCGCTCTCCGTCTCTACATCTGGCTCATCGCCATCAAAATCATCGTCGTCTTCCCAATCATCCCAGTCGTCGTAACGACTATCGGTGGAGAAAGAGCGTGTGGCGCCTGTCGCGACACGGCCGCGCTCATCTTCAGCCATCGCTCGGTAATAGTAAGTTCGATACGGTACAAGACCACGCAATGTATAGAGGAATCGCTTTGGATCATTCTCTTCAATTTGCGCTTCTCCAGTCCTTTGAGTAAGACTTCGTGAGGTTCCGTATTCAAACCACACATAGGCAAACTCTTCATCATTAAGGTCCACCTCTCCCATGAGCTGGGCACGAGTGCGCTCAGGCGAACGCACAGACTGCGTTTCAACATCTACATTACTCCGGCCGCCAGGAACATAGTAACTACCGCCATCAAGAGCATTAAGCTGGGCTAAGAGCACTTGAATTTGTGCGATAAGCTGCATACGGAGTTGCTGCTCATTCACGTAGCCACCATTATAATAAAAACTCGCGGCGTGTGTGGTCGCTGGAACACTAAGTATTCCCAGTGCAAAAAGCACCGCTACACTAAAACTTGCAAATACTTTTTTCATATACTCGCATTATGCGCGCTTGAGAGAAAAATGCAAGAAAAAGCGGCGCGGGCTTCGCCCGCGCCGCGTTTTCTCATCGCTTCTTCCACTCTTCATTTTGTCGCACCAAGAGTGAAGGCGCCTTCTCTGGCTCTGCCATAATCTCTTCCACAAGGTGTTCCAGCCGCACTCCTTGCGAACCTTTTACTAAAATATAATCTCCAGGACGCATCATTTCTTGCAACTCGTTTGAAGCCCGCTCAGCTGACTCATATTGAAAAATGTTTGCTTCATCCATACCGTGCTCGAGTGCACCTTCAGCTATTTTTCGGGAGCGCACCCCAACAGTAACCAAAACGCCCGCTACTTTCGCCACTAATGCCCCAAGCTTTTCGTGTTCATTTGAGGAGAAGTCTCCAAGCTCCATCATATCACCAAGTACCGCGATCTTTCGTTTGTGGCCATATAGCTCTTTCAGAGTCAGTAGAGCACGCTCGGCTGCGACTGGTGAAGAATTGTACGTATCGTCAATAATGACCGTATCTTTAAGTCCTGGCAAAATTCGCATTCGGCCAGCTGGTGACTCGTGAGTGCGCAGTGCTTCGGCCGCCACTTCCATAGGCACTCCCACCACGCGCGCCACCGCGGCTGCTGCTGCAAAGTTATACGTATGTTGCACGCCAAGCGAGCCATGGATACGAATCGCTTTAGTCGATTTATTGTGTGTCAACATAAACTCAAATCCATCTGGCACGCCGTCGCGATACATCACTTTGTCAGCTGAAGCAGTGAAATCTGACAGCGAGTACCGACTAAAGCCAATGGCTTTTTGCCGCACTTCTTCAACAACTTTTACAATCTGTTCGTCATCATTGTTGTAAACCAGGACACCGTCTTGCTTTAACGCCTTCACCAGCTCAAGCTTTTCTTTTACTACTGCTTCCGGTGAATCAAAATATTCAACATGGACTGGCACGTCAGGCAAACGGGTGAGCACGACTACATCAGGCTTCACCCATTTACACATAGCGGCCATGTCTCCTGGACGATCTACCCCCATTTCAAGAATCAAAATATCTGGATAATCACCAGGAAAGACAACAGTGAAAAATCCATCTATAATATTTTTAAACCAAAGGAATGGATTGTTCCAGCCATTCTGCAGGCCAAGCACGGTAAGTGGTACCCCGAGTTCTGAATTGAAACTTTTTTCGCTCTTGCGAACATTATGTTCATCTTTTAAAACGGTAAAAATCGCGTCTTTTGTAGATGTCTTGCCCACATTTCCGGTAATAGCGATTATGTATGGTTGGCGACGCTTAAGGAGAGCTGCGGCTTCCATACTTAGTAGTTTGACTACCATTGATTTAAAAAATGATTTCATATTAACGGTCTGGGGGTATTTGATAGTAGTTTATCAGAAATTCAGCAATATTCATAAACGGCAACGTAAGTGTTTCTGACGCATATTCAACTCCTTTCGGCTCAACTGTGTACAAGAAGACCAAAAACTGCGGGTCGTATGACGGGAAGTATCCAAAAAATGAGTGCAGATAACGGTCAGCATAATACCCTCCACCGTCGGGATTGGCAATCTGTGCTGTCCCCGTCTTGGCAGCAATGCTATGTCGCGGCATTGCTACCGAGCCATTAAGAAGCGCGTCATCGACGACTTTGGTGAGCATCCGTGAGATTGTTTCGCTCGTCTCTTCACTAAATACTTGCGCTGGCTCTGGTCGTTCTATCGCTTGCTCACTCCCATCTTCGTACACAATTTTGGTAGCGACATGGGGCGTTACTAGCTTACCTCCATTCCCGAGCGCAGCTAGGGCTCGTATCATTTCTATCGGCGTGACCGCAATACCTTGTCCAAATGAAGCCGTAGCATACTCTACTTGGCGAGGTGACTCTAGGTTGGCCACCAAACCTCTTGCTTCATAAGGGAGATCGATGCCTGTCTGTTCACCTAGTCCAAGGGCTAGGAAATAGTCACGAAAAGCTGTTCTACCCATGCGCTCAACGATATACGAGACGCCGAGGTTGAGCGACTGATTAAGCACCTGCTGCATATCTACCACCCCACGGGCACGCCCATCGTAGTTACTGATCGGTAAGCCATCAAGCACAATCCGACCACGATCTTCGTAGGTACTGTGCAGCGCGATGGCTTTGCTATCAAGACCCGCCGCAATCGTCAACGGTTTGATGATTGAACCCATTTCGTACACGTTTTCGATTAATGGGTTTTTGAAGTCTTCGATAGTTGCTTCTTTTCGATCATTTAAACTATAATTTGGTAAAGTTTCAAGCGCAATGATCGCTCCGGTTTTCGGATCCATCACTATAGCGCCGGTTAGCGTGCTATCGTACTTGGTATCCGTTTTCTCTATTTGCTCTTGTACAAACCGTGAGACCGTCGGCTCAATCGCCGTCACCACATTACCCTCTTTTGCTTTTTCTCTTTCAAATACAAGTGTCCCAAGGTCACTAAAGACCTCCGCAAAAAAGTTTACTGACGGACCGTTTTTTGAACGAGAGAGCACCTCCTCATACGAACGCTCTATACCATAACGCCCTTCTTCGGCATTTCCAGTATCAGAAGTTTGTCCGGTAAATCCTACCGTCCGTGACGATAAGTCGTCACCAGGGTAATAACGCCATTGATTGCGATGCAGCAGTACACCATTGAGTTCGAGCGCCTGAATTGCTTCACTGCTTTCATTTTCAACACGATCATCAATCACTACATACGTCCTAGATGGCAGGGTCGCACGCGCGATAAACGTCTCTCGGTCAAGTGCAATAAAAGGAGCGAGCTGCTCGTACATACGAGCTGGGTCCTTGAGGGTACTAGGATTTACTGCGAGCACAAAGCCGCTTTGCACACTAGCCGCTGACACCTGTTCGCCACTTTTGGTCGTAAAATAAATACCGCCCCGATCAAAAATATCACGTGAAGTATGAACGTACTGTGACTCAGCTTTATCAACATAATACTGATGATTTACCACTTGGAGATAGTAAAGTTTTATCAACATTACAACAGCCATCACAAGAATGATGGCTGTAATGATTCTGATTCTCAAAATCGCAGAACGTCGCATGGTTAATTACTCAGTGCCACAGCAGTGTTGGTGTCCGTGATGAAAAATTTATTATCGGCTGGCACAAAGCCATTTTGAAACGCGATATCTTTACTGATCTCGTGTTGCGCTGTCATATATGACGATTCTAGCTGACCGATCTCTGACTCAAGTGCGACAATCTGGTCAGCAATCTGCTCACGCGCCACCACCTGTAACACAGTGGAGCTAACCACATACATATACGTTACAAAAAGGAAAAGCAAAGCACCGCACCCTACGATGAGATACTTCCTTTCGCGGTTGATGATGGTTTGTTGTGTGGTCATGATTTTATAAAAACTCTTAGTTTTGCGCTTCGCGCTCGTGGGTTGGAGTGTAATTCTTCTGCTCCGGGAGTGATTGGTTTCTTCGTTAGGACAGTACCTTTCCCCTCTTGTGCAAACTGTCGAAATGTATGCTTGATGATGCGATCTTCAAGACTGTGAAAGCTAATGATAGCGATTCGCCCGCCTGGTGCCAGCAGTGCGACACCATCTTGCAGTAAGGTCTTAAGCGCTCCGAGCTCATCATTAACCGCTATACGCAGTGCTTGAAATGTTTTGGTAGCTGGATGAATTTTCGTGTGTCGGTAGAATCTTCCCACCTCAGCCTCAATCAAGGCTGCGAGCTCTCCTGACGTCGTAATCGGCGCCTCCTCTCTAGCAATGACTATTGCATGAGCGATCTTTCGCGCCGCCCGCTCCTCACCGTAGCCAAAGATAACGTCAGCGATATGCTCTTCTTCCCACTCATTGACAATATCGCTTGCGGTGAAGACTGCGTCTTTCGGAGTGCCAAACGTCATCAAGAGTGGCTCGTCATACTTGAAGGAAAACCCTTTGCCACCAGCCTCAAACTGATCAGTACGCCACCCAAGGTCAGCTAGTATGGCAGTGGGTGCGGGAAGCTTAAGCTTTGCGGCATGATCTGTGTTTGTGCTTGTCGGTGCTTCCTCAACATACAGCCCAGCTTCCCGCACCACTTCGCCAATCTCTCGAAAGTTTCTTACCACAAATTTTTGCTGTGGCGCAGGTTCTTTTTCAAGAAAAGCAGATTCATCTGCATCGATTGAAATAAGGACTCCGTCTTTACCTAGTCGAGTGAGTATTTCGGCACTGTGGCCACCCCCACCAAAGGTACAATCGATCACGATAGATGAAGGAGTGAGGTCGAGCATATCGACCGCTGTTTTGAGTAAGACTGTTGTATGCATAGCGTTTAGAGCACGCCGATGTCACCAAGCTTTTCAGCTAAATCATCAGCTTTTTGTTCAATAGTTGCTTTGTAAGCATTCCATTTAGTTTCATCCCAGATTTCTACTCGACTATGGATGCCGGCGAGGACAACCTTCCCCTCTAAACCAGCAAACTCTTTGAGAAAATCTGGAACAAGAATTCGTCCATTCTTATCGACTTCAACCTCGACTGCTCCTGAGAGAAAGAAGCGGTTGAACCCGCGAGTATCGGCTTGTCCAAGCGGTAAGGCAGCCACCTTTTCACTGATGTCGTGCCATTGCTTTTCTGAATAGACAAACAAACATGCATCCAAACCTCGTGTAACCACGAGGGTTTTGCCAAGCTCTTGACGCCATTTTGCAGGCATAGAGAGGCGTTTTTTTGGATCTAATGTGTGTGTGTATTCACCGATTAACATGATAGTAGCTGTGCATCTAAGCCTCGCTTCCTTCTCACGAGAAGCGACGCGTGATGTACTTCTTTCAAAGTATACCACTATCTCCCACCTTGCGCACATTATACACCACTTTCACCCACTTTGCGCTACTTTACCCTACCACAGCGGTGGATAACTTGCCCAAAGGCGCCAATACTGTAAAAACAGTGAACGAAAAAGCGGCGGGCCGAAGGCCCGCCGCTTTTTATCATCATCAAACTACTCTTTCCTACTTCTTTGGACGCATCAAAGGAAACAGCTGTGTCTCGCGAATTGGCAATCCCGCCAAGAAAGAGAAGAATCGTTCCCCAAAGCCAAAGCCACACGTCGGTGGTATTCCATGCTCAAGCATCTCGACAAATTCCCAATCCGGCATCATTGCTTCGTCATCTCCCGCCTTCAATAAGGCTTGCTGCTTTAAAAAACGCTCGCGCTGATCTTCTGGATCATTTAGCTCACTATAGCCACGCCCCACTTCGCTGCCGGCGATGATTGGTTGGAACATTTCGACAGTTTTCCCGTCTTCGCGCATTTTCGCCAACGGAGCCACTACCAAAGGATGGTTGACCAAAAAGGCTGGCCCAGCGATATTTTTACGGCAATACTTCCACAATGTATCGGTCAGTCGTTCGCGATTGTTACCATCAAACTTGATACCAAGCTGCTCGGCTTTCGCTGCCATCTCCACCTCACTCGCGCGAGTGACATCAATACTGGTCATTTCTTTGATCGTGGCAACATAATCAATCTCTTGCCATTCGTCAGCCAAATCAAATGTATGCCCTCGTGTTTCAAAACGCGTCGTCCCAAATACCTCTTGTGCAATATGCCGGTACATACGCTTTACTATATCCATACCATCACGATAATCAGCGTACGCCCAGTAAAATTCCATATTGGTAAACTCCTGTAAGTGCTCAGGGCTGGTGCCTTCATTACGAAAAACACGTCCGATTTCAAACGTTTTATTATATCCCGCGGCCATTAAGTGTTTTTGCCATAACTCACCTACTGAAATGCGTAAAAAGACCTGCATATCAAAGTCATTGTGATATGTCGCAAAGGGCCGTGCTTCCGCTCCGCCGGTAGTCACCTCAAGCATTGGTGTCTCCACTTCCAAAAAACCTTCCTCTACAAGAAACGAACGAGTGACCTGCCAAAATTTATTTTTTAGTACAAAAAGCTCTCGCTTTTCTTTATCAAGCAACAAGTCGAGATAGCGCTTGCGGTAGCGTTCATCGTCATCCTTGATCCCGAAGTGTTCGCTAGGGATGTTGGCAAGTGTCTTGGTGAGCACCACCCATGATAAAACATTGACCGCCTCCCCGCCGCGCTTAGTGACAAATGGAACGCCAGTGACCTCAATAAAGTCGCCCGGATCGATAGCGTCGTTTAGAAGTGAGAAAAGTTTTAGTCCGACTGTGTCTCTAGCTACAAACATCTGCATCCGCTCCGTGCCGTCATCCAGATCTATGAAGACCACTCCTCCATGACGACGCAACGACAACACGCGTCCTGCTACGACGATTTCTGTCTCTTCTTCTTGGAGTGTTTCAAAAGCTTCTAAAGCGTTTTTGAGGGTATGCGAACGATCAGTGTGAGCTCGGTATGGAGCCATCCCCGCCGCTGCAAGGAGGGCGCGCTTCTTGAGGCGTTCGTTTTTGATTTCTTGTTCTGCTGACATGTCCCTGTATCGTAGCGGTAAATCAAGGCTTTTGCAAACCGCGAGGACGCAAAACGGCGGGAGCTGTGCTCCCGCCGTTTTGCGTCCCTTAGACAATCTTCAACACCTTGTATTTCTGCTTGCCGTTTGGTGTCATAAATTCTATCTCCTCGCCTTTGTTTTGCCCCATCAACGCTTCCCCAAGTGGTGAAAGGTAGGACAATTTGTGTTCATGAATATTTGCTTCCTCTGCTCCGACGATCGTATACGTAAGTGTACTCTTCTCGCCGATTTTTTGAATTGAAACTTCAGATCCCAAACCGACGACATCCCCTTTATGATCATTGGCGACAATTTTTGCCTCCTTTATGACCTGCTCAAGATGAAGGATGCGTTCTTCAATCGCTGCCTGCATATCTCGCGCTTCCTGATACTCAGCGTTTTCAGAAAGATCCCCAAGCGAACGTGCATACTCGAGTGATTCAGCAATTTCTTTACGACGAACGGTCTTCAAATGCTCAAGCTCTTTCTTTAATTCGGCAAATTTTTCAGCTGTTAAGTATGATTGTTTGTCGTTCATAGTGTTATGCAAAATGGTAAGTGCTCTCATTATACGTGGATTACTCTGTGGGTCAATAAATCTCTTCCCTGTGGATTATTCTACTCGGTAGTGAGATACTCTGGTCGGTGTTCATGAATCCAATCCATCACGCGCCCCATAACGGTGGTGGCGCCAAGAAGATTGGAACGATCCACATTTTCAAGAAGTAAAATAAATGCGTATTTCGGCTCTTCATAAGGCCAGAAACCAGCCGCCCACGAATTGAGACGCGAGTTGTCTACGCCAAGCTCCGCAGTACCAGACTTTGCCGCCACGTTGACATAAGACTTCTCAAGACCGCGGGCAGTACCGCCATCCATCACAACCGTCCTTCTCATTCCTTCATGAATAATTTTTAGCTGGGCAGCATTTAGGTTGATTGATCTTCCTTCGGATTGGGCGCCCTTTTCTACATGCGGCGTGAGAAGCGTGCCACCATTGGCAATCGCTCCATAAGCACGCAGCATCTGAATCGGCGTGGAGAGAAAACCATACTGTCCAATAGCAGTAAAGTACGTATCTCCAAGCCGCCAATCATCGTCAAACACCTCCTTCTTCCAGGCCGGATTTGGCACGTTGCCCGCTTGCTCATTTGCAAGTGCTATATTGGTCTTTTCGCCTAGACCAAACAAGGTGTAGTATTCGTGCATTTTTGTAATACCAAGACCACGCTGACCATCAAAACCACCACCAATAATATAGAAATAGACGTTGGAAGAAAAAGCAATTGCCTCGCGCATTGTCATCGCACCATGCGCCCGCCAGTCATTAAACACAGCTGGATTACTAGGATTGTAGGGATTAGGGACTGTGATTGATCCATTACTCACAATCACTTTATTGGGGTCGATAATACCCTCCGCCAACGCACCGTATGCCACAAACGGCTTTACGATTGATCCGGGGATATATGTCCCACCGACCACTTTATTCAAAAACGGGAAACGTGGATCCGCATTATACGCCGCTATCTGCTCCCTATCATCGCCATCAGACATAATCTCTGGATCGTATGAAGGAAAACTCGTCATCGCCAAAAGCTCGCCGGTATGTACATCCATAATGGCGGCCGCTCCGCTACGAAAACCTGCCTCATCCACTGCCGCTTCGATGATCTGATACATGGCCTCAGAAAGAGTGGCGTCGACAGAGAGATACACGTCTCGACCCGGCACTGGCTTATTTACTTCGTGTTCGGAGATAACCTGCCCGAGCACATTTACTTCTACTAAGCGTTCGCCATTTTTTCCTGCCAACGCTTCATTAAAAAGCGCCTCACTTCCGTTGATCCCTTCGTACTCGGTTTTGAAGAAAAATCCCGCACTGTCTTTTTGGGGGTATGACACATAACCAAGCAGCTGACCCACGCCAAGCGAATCGATGTAGGCACGCATCGGAAAGCCATTCGTACCGTCGGTATCTTGCTCATTCCAAGCGAGTAGAGTCCCTTGGCGGTCATACACCACTCCTCGCTCCGCGACGATCACATCGCGGTCGATTTGGTTGTTGGCGCTTTGCTCAAAGTAGGCTGCTCCGTTGACTACCTGAAGCCTAAAAAGATGTGCAACAAACCAACCCGACACCAAAATAAAAAGTATGCCTACAATGTAAATATTTCTGGTTGACAATGGCAGCTCCATACGGCCAGACATACTGTTGCGCGCAGTTTTTGACACCCGCGCCGAGTCGAGCAGGATTTCATCAAACGTTACTTTTTGTACGCGTTTTTTAAAAAACATTATGAATTATAAAATGACGAATAGGTTTTATACCATTCTAACAAAAATACGATTGCCAAGACGGCGAGTGTATACTTTGGAAACATACTGACTCCAAAATACACGTCTACAATCAGAGCCACGCCAAGAAGCTCCAAAGCAAAATAACGAAATGCGTACAGCGTAGCTGCCCCCAAAAATACATACCACGGACTCAAGACCGCCAGTATAAAAAGAAGTAATGCAAAAACAATACGCATAATTTAGACCTCTTCATCCACCATACGCGAGGTTGTCGCGGTGGTGGTTGCGCTTGAGGTAGCGCTACTAGTGGCACTGGTGACGTCAATCAGCATCTCGGGCGGCACATCTACTTTTAGTAAGTCGCGCCGTGCTCCGGCAATAATTTCTTGCACCTCACTAAATGACATCGGCTTGATAGGCGCCTCTCCGACAGCCACTAAGTAGAGCGTCGAAAGTGCTTCTTCTAAAGTCACAAACCCGTACTGCTCTGGGCGAGAGGGTTCAGAATCAATTGCCACCACCTCTCCAAACAATGCGCTGGAAATGGACGGAATGATTACCGTGTTGCCGACTGAGAGCTCGATCCCTTGCGGTACGCCAACTCGCAACACCCCGCCCCCTTGCCCGACGGCAGTCGTGTAAATATTTGGACCAAGCACATAGACAGTACTCTCCACATTTGGGGAGGTGACAAGTAAAACGACACTCGTCTGCGGAAATACTTTTTCAATGTACCCGATCACCACTGAGTCCCCGATATACACCGGCGCCTGTTCCACAATACCGTCTTCACTGCCCTTATCAAGAACCAGAGTATCAAAAGGGACTGTCCCTGGTTTAGCGAGTACGTTGGCCACAGTACGCCTTTCCCCGTCAGCGCCAAGAAGTGCCTGCAACTCTTTATTTTCTGCCTGTAGCTCAACGATGGTGCTTCGATCAAAGCTCCGCTCGGTGATAATTTGGGTAAGTTCGGCGATTTGATTGCTGAGTGCCGTGCGATCACGGATAAAGGTCGGGATAACCGCCTCAGAATCCTCAACCCAATGCTTCATATAAATTACCGGCGTAACAAGCAGCTCGGAAAGTGGGCGCAGTAAGAATGACAAGAAAAAGAACAACACCAACACGACACTTCCCACGATAAAAAGTGGGCCGAGCGTGCTATTGGAGGTTCGGCGAGAGTTCACCTTCGTTGTCGATGAGTAATGCTTCATATTTTTCTAAGTTTTCAAGAATAATACCTGTCCCTCGCACTACTGCTTTAAGTGGGTCAGGCACCACAATAATTGGTACCTGTATCACCTCCTCAAGCAATGCTGCAAAACCTGGTATAAGCGCCCCGCCGCCAGAAAGGTAAATACCGCGCTGCATCACATCCGCCAGCACTTCAGGCGGTGTCTTTTCTAGCACATTACGCACGGTCTCAACTATGGTATCCACCATCGGCGCAATCGCATTTCGAATATCGGCGTCAGTGATCACCACCTCGCGGGGTAAGCCAGTAACCACGTCTCGACCACGCACAATCAGCTCTTTCTGCTCATCATCATGCGTAATGGCGGCAAGCTTTACTTTAGCATCCTCAGCGGTCTTTTCGCCTACCAGCACCTTAAACTCATCGCGTACATAACGCACAATAGCGGCGTTGAGATGATCACCAGCCAGGCGAAGGTTAGTGGAGGTGACGATACCGCCGAGAGAAATAACCGCAATATTGGCGGTGCCACCACCGATATCAATAATCATACTCCCTACCGCGTCCCTTACTGGTAGCTTTGCACCGATCGCGGCGGCAACCGGCTCCTCGATAAGCATTACGTCACGGGCGCCGGCATTTTTGGTGGCGTCTCTAGCGGCCCGCATTTCAACATTGGTGATTCCACACGGCACACCTACCAGCACACGCGGCGCGATTAAGGTACGGGTTTCTTCGCGTACTTTATTAATCAAGTACGAGAGCATCTCCTCAGTCACTTCAAAATTGGAAATTACTCCTTCAGTAAGCGGCCGCACGATCTCAATATGTGGCGGCGTACGCCCGAGCATATTTTTTGCTTCAGCACCTACGGCGACCAATTGGCCAGTTTTTTTATTGAGGGCGACGACTGTGGGTTCGTTGAGGACAATCCCCTTGCCTTTGACATACACCAGGATATTTGAGGTACCTAAATCGATACCAATATCCGTAGACAGTGATTCAACGATGCGCTTTAAGGACCGTGAAATGGCGTTCATAGAGGTATTGTACTACAGTCGGTAGGATGCGCAAAAAAGGGCGCGGGCTTCGCCCGCGCCCTTTTTTGCGCCGCACTAAGTATTTACGTCATTATCAAAGTCTGCATAGAGCGATTCTTCGCTGAGCTCACGCGTTTCCCCACTGGCACGAGTCACTACTTCAAAGCTGCCACTTTCCTTTCCGCGCTTACTCACCACGACTCGGTAAGGTATTCCAAGCAAGTCACTATCGGAAAATTTTTCACCGGCTCGTGTTTCTACTCGATCATCAAACAACACTTCCGCGCCGCGTGTCACTAAGGCATTGTAGATACCTTCAGCCCAATCGCGTACCTCGGCGTCATCTAGATTTAGGCCTACTAAATGCACCTGATAAGGCGCCACACTCTCCGGCCAGACAATCCCCTTTTCGTCAGATAAAAGATCGACAATAGTTCCCATAGCACGAGCAGGACCGATGCCGTATGACCCCATCACAACCGGCATGGTTTTACCGTGCTCATCGGTAAATGTAAGGCCAAGACTTTCAGAAAACTTTGTTCCGAGCGAAAAAATATTTCCCACTTCAATGCTTTTGTATTTTTTCAACTCTTCATTTGTAACCCCGAGCTCAGAGAGATTTGCTTCTTTTAATACCTCCTCATTGACTGCAATGCCCTTTTCCTCACTTACATAGACCACGTCTTCACCAGCTTCTGCAAGCGTTTGAAACTCATGGCTAAATTTCGTGAAAGCCGCACCTGAAGCAAAAGTACGGTACGTTTTATGTCCGATACCAATCCGGTCAAAAATTCGTTTATAAGCATCGGCGCATGACTCGTAAAATACTTCATGCTGCTCTTCATTCGCAGAGAATGAGTACAAGTCTTTCATCCAAAACTCCCGTGTGCGCATAATACCGCTTTTAGCACGCATCTCATTGCGAAATTTTGTTTGAATATGATACGCAGAGAACGGTAGATCCCGATATGATGAAACATACTGTCGCATTAAGTCAGTAATCACCTCTTCATGTGTCCAGGCCAACCCCACCGCACCACCAGCTTTGAGTTCGCTCTTAAACCACGCATCAACCTTCTCATCATTCCAACGATCAGATTTTTCCCATAAAGTTGGAGCTTGCAAGCTTGGCATATATAGTTCTTGACCGCCAATTGCATTCATTTCTTCTCTAATGATAGTGTTGATCTTCTCAATCACTCGCAGGCCTAACGGCAAAAAAGTATAAACGCCTGCCATATTCTTAAAAACAAATCCCGCGCGGATTAAAAGCTCAGCATTTTTTGCTTGCTCGTCCGCTGGGGCTTCGCGGAGGGTTTTGGTAAAAAGTTGTGATTGTCGCATAAATATAGATTATTAGAGTAATTGTAACGTATCTGTTGCAAACGGGCAAAATCGCAAAGCTATTTTGCCCGTTTCTGCACCCTCTGCCATTGACAGATTTTGCTTTCAGATTTACTGTAAAAATAGGACGAATATCAAACAATGGAGGGACCGATGGTCAAAAAGAGTCCGCTTCGAAAGTTGATAGAAGACACAGTGGCGGAAATTTTTCTAAGCGGTAGCTGTGCTAGAGACGCCCTCTTGAATCAGGCGAGCAGTGGGCGTACCAACATATTCTGGCAACTTCTGCTTGCTCAAAATATTGTGGAAACACAATACAAGGAGATAATCAATCTTCAAAATCTTCAGCGAGCTCGTCTGAAAAGCAACGCTCGTCTGAAAAATGGGGTAAAAACCCAAAATGCCTTGAGAAAATATTACGAGGTCAAAATGAAGAGGCTCCTTAAAAATTTCGCCATAAATGGAGTATCTACCAGAAACATGTCTAGCTGGGAGAACCTCGCGCTGGCACACTTAAGACAGCCGCCAGCTCGTCACATTTTGCTCCATTGATAATGGGTAGTACACCATCAACGCGCGCCCGATCAATCCGGACGCGCGTGATTTGTTGTTAGGGCAAAAAGCGGGACAGCTTCGCTGCCCCGCTGTTTACCCTCTCCTTTCTTACAACTTCGCCACATCACTCACCGTGACGAGAATAATGAGTACCAAAAGAAAGATAAAGCCCGCCGTATTGATGCGCGCATACCACGCAGGTGGCACGGTCTTGCCAGTCACGGCTTCGATTGCCACAAAAAGCAACCGGCCACCATCAAGAGCTGGAATTGGCAGTAAGTTTACCACTGCCAAGTTGAGAGAGATAATGGCGGTAAATACCAAAAGCGTAGTGAAGCCAATCGCTGCTGCATCTCCTACCATACCCGCGATGCCGACCGGTCCTGCAACCTGAGCAAAATCAGCCGTCCCGGAGAAGATCTGACCGAAAAACTGCATGACTCCCACAGTAATCAAAGCGAGATACTCCCAGGTCATTACGGCACTATCTTTAAGAGCAGTCAAAAAGGGCACCGAACGCACCTCCACCAGTCCGCTTCCAAGCCCAATCGCATACATATCGGGCGCCTCCTCAATAAAGGCTAACGTCGGGGTCGCGGTCAATATCGTCTCCTCACCCGCCCGGGCGCCTACTGTAAAATACACCGGAGCTCCTTCGCTCTCGCGCACTACATCTCGAATAATGGTGGGTGTTGGCACCTCATAGACTTGATCTCCACTACCAAACTCCGTAATTATGCTTCCGGGAGTCAGTCCAGATAGTGCTGCCGGCGAGTCTGGTAATACTTCAGTGACAACGAGATAGGCGTTTTCGCCTGCCATTTCCTCATCAACAGCAGTCGGTACTCCAACGAGTAAAACCACAAAAAATAAGAGCCACGCAAACGCCACATTCATAATCACACCAGCCGAGAGTACGATAGCCTGCGCCCACTTAGGTCGCATTCCAAAAGCTCGCGCCTTGTCTTCGTCCATATCTACCGTTTCTAGGTTTTCACCGTGAATTTTTACAAACCCACCAATCGGTAGCGAGTTGATTGTGTACTCAGTTTCCCCGTACTTTTTACCCCACAGTCGCGGCGGCAAACCTACACCAAATTCGTCCACTCTCATGCCCGTCTTTTTGGCAGCAATAAAGTGTCCCCATTCATGCACCACTACAAGCACAAACAAAACAGCGAGAAATAAAAGTATAGTCATACTTATTTGCGGATTTCAGTTTCCTTAGCTGCAAAAAGCTCCTCAAGCATTTTGTTGCTCTCTTCTACTTTCTTTTGTGCCAGCTCTTTTTGTTTAAACAAATCGTCTTCAGTAATCTCACTCGCCTTCTCTTGTTTTTCAAGCATTTTCATGCGCTCGTCACGGGCCGCTCTCACAGCCACGCGAGCCTCTTCAAGCTTAGTTTTTGCCAGCTTTACCATTTGGTCGCGTCGCTCGCTAGAAAGCTCGGGGAACGATACTCGTAATCCAGAAGAATCACTTGAGACAGATACACCTAAATCTTCATCAGCAATCGCTCGCTCAAGCGCTGAGACTAATGACACATCCCATGGAGATACTCTTAGGGTACGCGCGTCTTCAATACCTATCGAAGCTACTTGATTGATTGGCATCAATGCACCGTAGCTCTCCACCCGTACCCCATCCAAAATAGCCGGTGATGCTTGCCCACTTCTAATTCCTCCATATTCTTTTTCTAAGTGCTCCCGCGTAGCGGTAAGTCGTTTTTCAAATTCTGCATGTTCCATATATGTCTATATTAAAGTATTTTTGCATTTTGACCAACTGGTAAGGAGAGCGCCATGTGCTCAAGAAGCATTTTTCTTGAAACACCCGAACCATAAAACTGAGTCGCCAAGAGCTCAGTCGCGCGCTTCAATCCAAGAGTGGTATCCTTTTCATTCGCCACCCCATCAAGTAGAGCGCGCAGCCATTCGTTGTCTTTTTTTGTGGCGTGCTCCGCAATGAGCTCAAGCCGGTCTTTATAAGACGCGGTTTTAAAAGCTTCATATTGAGGTGGCACTACCGATTCTCCCGTTTCTATAAACACCCTAGAGCGTACAGTGGGCAACAAAAAAGCCGTGGTCGGCAGGACAAAGTGAAAAAACACATTATGAGCTGGTTCTTCAATCAACTTCAAAAGAGCGTTTTGTGCAGGATGCAAGATCATATCAGCAAACACCACGAAATGTTGCGGCAAGGGAAAGCGGCGTTGTGTATCATCATAAAGCGCACGCACCGCATCAATATTTAGAGTATCCATCACAAGATGTTGCACCTCAGCCGCCGGCTCTCTAAGGTAAAGAGGCAGTACTGTCTTATCTTTCGTTGGTGAGATATAGATCGTCGCGTGATGATTAGGCATGCTGCTTTTGTTTATTGAGGATAGTCTGAATGACTCGTCTGAGATAGTTTTCAAATGTTTCATCCATCTCATGTACAATACCATGCTCGTAGCGCCAACCGTTCATATAGTCGATAATGCTTTGTCGCACTTCTGGAGTCGCTCCTTCAAAACGTCCCGAAATCACTAAGTTCATCTTAAGTGGCGCCATTTTTTTATAGAGAGGATGCTCAAGACCTTTTGGTCCTGTACCTAAAAGACCACTTTTTCGAAAGAGCTCCCACTCCAAAAGCAGCATAGAAAGTCCTTGCTGCACTTCTGCTGAATGCAATGGATCGTTGATATCGTGCTCACGTTGCTGCTGCTTGTATTGGTCAAGCACCTGACGCTGTTTTTCTATTGCTGAAGGTGCTGCTGTGACTGATTGAAAACGGTCGGTCGCCTCAGTTGCTTTTTCGTCATGAACAATTTTTTTAAATGGGACCGCATTACCTTTACTACTAGAGACTGACGTCATTCCCCAACGCGGCACTTCCTGATCTTGTGTATCTTTGGTAACGGAAACATTTTTCACTGCGGGAGTCGGTACAGGATCTTCACCTAAAGAGGTGGCCGGTGTGGTGTCTGGCGCGGATGCTTGGCTCGTGCCATCTTCGTGAATTGCCGTCTCTAGTGCAGCATCTGCATCTTTCAGTACTTGCTCCACATCTACATCATCCGCCGCTGACGTACCTGCTTCGGGTGTTTGTGCTGTAAGTGGCGGCGGCATTTTTTCGGACTCACTTTCTTCAGGAATTTCTGGTGGTATATCAAAATGTGCTTCTGTCTTCATGGCGGGCTCAGCAACCACCGCTTCTGGCGGTATCAAAGTCTCTGTCGGTAAATCATGAGCCTCTTCTTTTAAAGGCGCGGCTGGTGTTTCTGGTACGCGATTTATTTTAATTTTGTTGGGAGTGGTTTCTGAGGCTGGTGCTGTCGGTTGTGGAGGGGCGTCTTCTTTTGTATTGATCACCTCCTCCACCTTTTTATAAATTACTTCCAGCTTTTTCATGATAGTATTCACATCGCCATCTGCTGAAGCGGCTCGCATCGCTTCTAGCAAGGTTGCCATATATTCCTTCCCTACTGACTCATTTTTTGAAATCAAGGTCACTGGATTGCCGACTGCACTATTGACGCGCTGTTTTATTTCTTTGATACGTGCCAAAGCCGCTTCACTAGTCATACGCGACTCTGAAGGTGCTGACATATGTGTCTGAGTAGTAGAGACAGACTCTTTTGCACTACTAGCTACAGAAGGGGCCTCGCTTATAGGTGATGGTGTTTTAGGTGCAAGCTCGATGTTGGGAGACACAACTTCTTCATCGGCAGCGGGTGAAGAGGTGGTAACAGACGCTTGTTTGACTGCAGCTTTGTTTGAAAGTGAGAAAGTTGGCTGTTTACGTATTTGTCCGATAGCGTGGGCTGGACGAGGGCGTTCTTTTTTTAGAGCGACGCTTGTAGGAATTTTTTCATCGCTGGATTGCTCTGGGGTTTTGACAGTCTCGCCTTCTGCTAACACGACATCGATACCTACAGTAGCGAGCGTCTCTTTTACCCCTCGTAAAAGAATGCTGTTTTTTGTGGTAGAGAGCGCGAACACAGCATCTCGTACCTCATCTTTTTCTTCAGGAGCAAGTGCACTGTGTCGCACCTCACGTAAAAGCGCGATCAGGTCTTTTTCTTGACTGATATCAAAAGAGCGTTTCGTTGGTAGACCAGCGTTCATACGTTTCATTATACATGAAGGGACAAGGCGAGCTTCGCTCGCCTTGCCCCAAAACTGTGCATTACTTATTGAGTAGTAAGCTCTCGATTCATATCACCCACCAACGCCTCCACCTCTTCGTTGAAGATGGTCTCAAATCCTTTGCAGCGTTTTACTAAATATAAAAACAAATCATCAGGCTGTGGGTCAGTCTTTAGGTAGTATTCTAAGGCGATGGATTGCTCTTCCGAAATCTCAGATAGTGTGCGCAGAAGGGACGTTTCAAGTAACGTAGTGCCAAGAGTAGCCACAAACTCATCCCGCTCTTCTAATGAGAGATCGCCGAGCGTCTGTACTAGTATTGAAGTAAGTGTCGAAGGCATAGTTAAGTTTTTTTACTATTAACCATTTTTTCTGCTTCCGCTTTTAGCGTCTTAAGTCTCATGGTAGGGTTGGTCATAAACATATGCCAAAGCTTGATATCAATCTCAGTTCCAGGCTTTATCTTTGACACACCATCGACACTGACGTTCATAGCTTGCCAAATCTCCGGGTTCTGATTAGCAAACTGTAAAAATAAATTTTGTCTCTCATGGAACCCGACCCGCGACATATCATCATTTGAAACTCCAGGAAAACTTTTGGCGTTATAAGCGGATAACATTGCTTTGCCGAAGTTTGCTTCTTCATTCTGGCTTTGGTCGGGCTGTGTTTCGGGCATTACAAATATACGAAGCTCATCTGGTAGCTCACGCGCCTTTTCTTGTGGTATTTCTGCTTCCGTGATCGCGGGTGTCGTATCTTCTGAGCCGTAGCCCAACTCGCTGACTGTTGGTGTAGACGGACCGAAGTCGACGTTTTCACCAGACTGATAACGAGGCAACACGTTCTTGAGCGCTGCCTCAAGACTAACATTTTCACCCAAGCCCTGATCCGCGGCCAAGCGGGCTGCTAGTTTTTCGATTACGTCGAGATTAGCTTTAGTTAGCACATCGCCAGTATAAAGCCAGAGCTTGGGGTTATCTTTGATACGAAGACCAGCTTCTTTCGCCAAACTCTTATCGGCGGTAAGCTCATCACGCACTAGATCAATCAACGCTTGAAGCTCATCTTTTGAAACGGCGCCAACTTTTTTAAACGTCGGTGTCTGTGGAATCCGAGTGTCGCCCTCGAGCACATCCCAGAGCGTGCAATTCTTTGTGATAGTGTACGATTCTTTTACCTCCTCAGTGGAGTTAGGGTTTGAGATATCTTCTAAGGAGCTTGTCAACCGGTCAATGGCGTAAGAGGCGCCCGCTGTTTTCCCCGCTACTATCTCTGGCGAAGCCGGGATAGCTGGTCGCCCATCTCTACTTGGCACCTCTAACAAAGAATGCCCTGTTCGATCTGGAGCAGTTTCGGCTGTAGCCCCATTCTGCAGCGGCGTATCGGCGACTGATTGTAGATCATGTATCGCTGCCTGCGCCGCCAGTCTTTCAGCCATTATGGCAGCGTTCCATTTTGCTTCAAATAGCTCTTTTCCATCTACGTTATTAAGCTCAATCAGCCCTTGTCGCTCACCGTTACCTGTTGTACCAATCGCCAACATACTCAAAAGCGCCGCGTACCCCAGCCGATTTCCCCACTTTTGTGCCGGGAAACGTGCCATAAGCTTCGTCGCACGTTCGCTAAGCGGAGCAGAAAGTGCTTCAACGCGCCGGCGCTTTGCGTGAGCTATGATAGCTTCCGGTGAAATACGTACCCGCTCAGCTTCAGTGCGTGCGGCGAGTTGCGCCCCATTTTTCGCAACCGAAGGAGTGGTCTCAATCCCCTGCGCATTCGCGCGACGGACACTCCTAGCATGTGCCAGACTAGCCAGATCAAGCTCTCGTTCGGCTGTCAGACGCTCTTCTTTTGTGACCTGTTTACTATCTCTTACAGCATCAAATCGCTTTTGCGCTTCATCACGCAGCGCAGCTGCGCTGACGACAGCTTGAGTGAGCTTAGCTTTGGTCTCGCCATCGTTTTTATCTTCAGTCGATACTACTGTAGGAGTCGTTTCCATATTTCCTGCTTCAAGAGGAGTTTTATGATCGTCAGCCTTAGTCGCTCCTGGTACCTCCTTATGAGCAATAAAACTTTCCCAGGCATTTCCATCATGAGAATCGTGTGGATCGTGTGGATCGTCCATTCCCGCACGTAAAGGAGTATCTGGTTCGTTTGTTGCG
>CAZUWG010000005.1:0-24626 GCA_964624165.1 uncultured Candidatus Saccharibacteria bacterium
TGCGGAGCAACTTGTCGCGGCGCTTGCCGGCACTATCCCCGACGTGGCCACTATCGACATCGCCGGACCCGGGTTTATAAACTTTACCCTGTCGCGGGATTTTTTCTCCGAAAAAATCCCGCACATTCCCACCGATCCTTCTTGGGGCAAGAATACCTCACTGCACGGAAAAAAAATTGTAGTAGAGTATACCGATCCAAATCCCTTTAAAGAATTTCACATCGGGCATTTATTTACGAATGCGGTCGGCGAGAGTGTTGCGCGTTTGTTTATGATGGGTGGCGCAGATGTGAAGCGGGTGTGTTACCAGGGAGACGTGGGCATGCATGTAGCGATGGCGCTCTGGGGCATGCAAGCGCTCGGTCTAATGACAAAGGCAGATATCACCCCGCGTGCACTGGGGCAGGCGTACGCACGTGGAGCGACAGCATACAAAACTGACACAAATGCAGCGTCCGAGATTCGTATCCTCAATAAAGCAGTCTATGAACGCACTGATAAAGAAATCAATGCTTTGTATGACATGGGACGAACTGTGTCGCTTGAATATTTTGCCAGTATCTACAAAATACTCGGCACCACCTTTGAAGAATTTTTCTTTGAAAGTGAAGCTGGTCCAATAGGGAAGCAGCTCGTGCTCGCTCATCCTGAGGTCTTTCCTAAAAGTGAGGGAGCGCGTATTTTTGATGGTGAAGCTCGCGGCTTGCATACACGCGTATTTATAAATAAAGAAGGTCTTCCTACATATGAAGCAAAAGAGCTTGCGCTTGCCAAGATGAAAGAAGACCGACTTGGCACCTATGATCTATCAGTCATTTCCACCTCCAACGAAATCAATGAATATTTCAAAGTGCTTCGTGCCGCGCTTACAGAAATCTATCCAACACTGGCAGAGAAAACCGAGCATATCGGTCATGGCACCGTACGGTTGACGACTGGGAAAATGTCTTCTCGGACGGGAGATGTTATTGTCGCGTCCGAGTTTATAGAGGAAGTCACTAATATTGCTCATACACGCATGAAAGAGAGCGGGCATGTTGATGATGAAGGCACTGCCCGACAAGTAGCAATCGGCGCCATTAAGTACGCCACCCTCAAAGGCAATATTTTACAAGATACCGTCTTTGATCCCGAGCAAGCATTATCTTTTGAAGGAGATTCTGGTCCGTATCTGCAGTATACGTATGCTCGTATTAGCTCAGTGGTAGAAAAAGCGTTAACGCTCGGTATCGTACCAAGCGCTGTGCAGGTACCCGACACACTCTATGAAGTGGAACGTCTTGTGATTCGTTTTCCTGAAGTGGTAGAGGAAGCACTTTACGAGCGCGCACCACACAAGGTGGCGCAATACCTCACTGAGATTGCAGGATCGTTTAATACTTTTTATGCCGCCAATAAAATTGCCGATAACAATGATGCCTTTGCTCCGTATAAAGTAGCGATCGCAATGGCGGTGGCTAAGACACTCAAAAACGGACTGTGGGTCTTAGGGATCGAGGCACCAGAGCGAATGTAGTTGAAAGGGAGAGGTATGTGTGGTATGACAGACAAGATGTGTTCCAATAAGAAGTGAGGTTTGAAATGTTGACTGGTGATGCGGCGCAACTGCTCGCTATCTTCTGCCGGTTGGCAGTTGATTTCTTTCCATACTGGCCGGAAGTTTGGCCGGAAGGAATATATCTTCCTTATGACGGAGAGGATGATCATGCGTGAAGAAGTCCTCGATCTGCTGGGGAAGATCCTGCTCTGTGTGGGCGCGCTGTTGCTTTTGGCGAGTTTTTTCTATGGGTAGGCCGGCGCGGATACGCGCCGGCCGTTTTCTTTTCATATTTTCTGCTCATGGTACTATCAATACGCAGGCTGATATCCTGTAGCGAATAGGTGGCAAAGTATCGAAGCAGCAAAACCGCGCTTCTTGCTTTAGCTAGGGGAAGGTGTTTCTTTACTTCGATACACCGCCACTCGTACGCTTTATTATGTCTGATATACATATTTATTTTCTATGAACAAAAAAATACACGGTCGTGAAAACGACTCAGTTGAAGTGGTGTCGAAGGTGCAAAAAAGCGATGTGTCAAAGCGCGAGGAAGCAATGCTGGCGTTTTGGCACGAGCACGATATTTTTAATAAAAGCGTAGAAGCACCAGCCGGCGAAGCACCAAAAGGCGATTTTGTATTTTATGATGGGCCGCCGTTTGCGACCGGATTGCCGCACTACGGACACCTTTTGGCTGGGACCATCAAGGACGCGATTCCGCGTTTTTGGACGATGCGGGGCTACCGTGTGCGTCGCAAATGGGGCTGGGATTGTCACGGGCTACCGCTTGAAAATCTCATTGAAAAAAAGCTCGGTCTGGCCACCAAGCGAGATATTGAGGAGTACGGTGTAAAGAATTTTAACGAAGCCGCACGTGAAGCGGTCTTAGAATACGCTGATGATTGGGAAAGAATCATCCCACGAATGGGCCGCTTCGTTGATATGGACAACGACTACAAAACGATGGACAGCAGCTATACCGAAAGCGTGTGGTGGGTTTTTAAGTCGTTGTATGAAAAGGGTTTAGTGTATGAAGGCTTTAAGACCATGCATTTGTGTCCACGCTGCGGGACAACACTGTCAAACTTTGAAGTCAACCAAGGCTACAAAGATATCAAAGATATCGCCGTGACGGTCAAGCTACCGCTGCTTGATGATAAAGGTGATGTCACTAACGAATCGCTGTTGGTCTGGACGACGACGCCTTGGACACTGCCTGGAAACCTGGCGGCGGCAGTTAATAAGGATTTCACGTATGTAAAAGTCCGTCTTTATTATCCAGCAACTGAGCCAATAACTCCAGAAATGAATCCCGAAGCATATGAAAATTCTGAATTGGTAATTCTGGCAAAAGAGCGACTTTCGCAACTGGGAGATCTTGTTTACAAAGTAGAAGCAGAGATATCCGGCAGCGACTTAATCGGGCGTCGCTATCAGCCGCCGTTTCCGTTTTTGGCGGAGCAACCTTTTGAAGGGAAGGAGGAGGCGTGGAAGATCTGGCACGCCGACTACGTAGAGCTTGGTGAAGATGGTACTGGGGCAGTGCACATCGCCCCGGCTTTTGGTGAAGACGATATGCAGCTCGCCAAAGCGCACAACATTCCAATCGTGCACCATGTCGACAAAGGCGGTCGCTTTATGGAGTGGGTTAAGGGTTTTGAGAATCAGCTGGTGAAGCCAAAAGACGATGATGAAGCAGGTATTTTACACCTTGATGCCGATATTGAGATAGTGAAGGCGCTTAAGGAGCGCGGCGTTTTATTGAAGAAGGAAAAAATTTCGCACAGCTATCCACATTGTTGGCGCTGTGATACACCACTTTTAAACTACGCTACGACGAGCTGGTTTGTGGAGGTGACGAAGTTTTCTGAAGCGCTCGTTTTAGAGAATAAAAAGGTTGCCTGGGTACCAGATCATGTCGGACAAAATCGTTTTGGGAAGTGGCTTGAGGGAGCACGAGACTGGGCCATTAGCCGCCAGCGTTACTGGGGTGCGCCGCTTCCGATCTGGAAAAATCCTACTACTGATGAAGTAAAAGTATTTGGTGCCTTATCAGAATTACAGCAGCACGTACGAAAGAGCGGCAACACCTATTACACTATGCGTCATGGGCAAAGTGATAGTAACGTGGCCGGTATTGTCAGCGCGCTTAAAGACAACATCGATGGTGTGACTGAAGAAGGAAAGACGCAAGTGGCAGCTGCCATCAATGCAATGGAAGCGCCGGACATCATCATTCATTCTGGATACCAGCGCACGCGTGAGACAGCAGCCTTGATCGCTGAGGTATTTAGCGACGCTACGGTACTTGAAGACGAGCGCTTCGGGGAGCTCTCTGTCGCCGCCAGTTTTGAAGGGAAGACGTGGCAAGAATATAATGAGTATTTTGCTACTTGGACAGATCGGTACACTACTTCAATTAAAGATATCGAAAACCGTCGTGATGTACAGATGCGCGTCGGTCAGGCTCTCTTTGAACTGGAAGCTACGTATAAAGATAAGAAAATTTTAATCGTGAGTCACTCGGGGACGCTGTTTGCGCTTGAGTGTGCAGCGATGGGACTGACTCCAGAAGAGGCTAAGACGCATTACGATCAGCAGGGCAGTTATCAAAACGCCGAAGTGCGGGAGCTGTCTTTTGTAGCGTATCCCCATAATGATCACTACGAACTTGATTTTCATCGACCCTACATCGACAACGTTGAGTTGTACGAAGGTGATATAAAACTTGAACGAGTGCCGGACGTGTTTGACTGCTGGTTTGAGAGTGGCTCTATGCCATACGGGCAACATCATTATCCTTTTGACTGCGACGAAAAAGCCTTTGCGGAGCGCTTTCCGGCTGATTTTATCGCCGAGGGGCTAGATCAAACGCGAGGTTGGTTTTATTCCTTGATGGTGTTAGGGGTGGCGCTTTTTGGGCATTCGCCTTTTAAGCACGTGATTGTCAACGGACTCGTATTGGCGGAGGATGGTAAAAAAATGAGTAAGTCACTTCAGAATTATCCTGATCCAATGGAGCTTGCTGACCGAACTGGCGTTGATGCGATGCGTCTATATATGCTTCAATCACCACTGATGCGTGGCGAAGACCTTAATTTTTCTGAGAAAGAAGTGCTCGAGCTGCAGCGCAAAAATATCGGTCGTTTGCACAACGTACTGGCGATGTATAAAGAGTACGCAGAGGAAGGTGTCGAATCGCGAAGCGATTCGACACACATTCTCGACCGCTGGATCGTAGCACGGATTTTGGAACTCACTCAGGAAGTAACCACTGGCTTTGAGAACTACGAGCTTGATAAAGCCACACGTCCGCTCAATGGTTTTATTGACGATCTTTCAGTCTGGTATGTACGTCGATCTAGGGAGCGCCTAAAGAGTAGCGATATGGAGGATAAGCGAGCAGCCCTTGCAACACTGCGGTTTGTGCTTAAGACTACAGCTCAAAGCATGGCGCCGGCGATGCCGTTTTATGCGGAGTATCTGTGGCAGCAGGTCAAAGAGAAAAGTGATGCAGAAAGTGTGCATCTCTCAGCTTGGCCAGAGTCAGGCGAGCCTGATAGAGCAGTGTTGAATGACATGAGTGTCGTGCGCGAATTAGTAACCGCCGCTCTCGAGGCTCGTACGAAAGCTGGCGTAAAAGTTCGTCAACCGCTTCGTGCGCTTGTGATAAACATAAATATGGATGCGGCGTATACCACCCAGATTGCAGATGAGATAAACGTCAAACAAGTAGAAGTCGATCTCAATGCTACAAAACGTGTTGTGCTAGATACCACACTCACTCCAGAGCTGCTTGCTGAAGGCGCAGCGCGCGAGCTGATGAGAGCAGTCCAAAATGAGCGAAAGCAAGCAAACTTGATGCCGAAAGACCGGATCGTACTCACTGTAGATACTGATGAAGCTGGTCAGGCTGCGCTCGCTGCTCACGCTGCGGTGCTAACGCACACGGTGGGTGCTGATGAAGTTATATATAAGGAGCTTTCAGGTGAAGTGACGAAGGTGACTTCGGGTACGTATAGTTTTGCATTTTCTATCACTTCATAATGAGCTACCATACCTATACGACAGAAGCGGTGGTGTGTGGCACTTATCGCCATAATACTGATGATTGCTCATATCTTCTTTTTACGCGAGCGCACGGTATGGTGTTTGCTACAGCACGTAGTGTACGACTTGAGAGAAGTCGACAGCGCTATGCTTTGCAGGATTTTGCATACATCACTGTTTCGCTGGTCAAGGGTAAGAGCGGGTGGCGGGTGGGGAGTGTTGAAGCGCGGGGTAATTTTTTTACACCACTGACTGCGCGCCATACCCGAGCCGCTGCAGTGCAGATTATCACGATCACAAGGCGACTGGTCTTGGGTGAGGAGGCGTACGAAGGTCTGTTTGGTGATTGTGTAGCAGCATTGCAAGCGCTCCAAGTAAGAGAAAAAGATGCTGCCATGATCGCTGATCTCTATACCTTTCGGGCGCTGTGGCGGTTGGGATATGTTAAGAAGGAAGAAACCCTGGAGCCATTTCTTGAGGAGGTGTGTGGATATGATGAAGCGCCGCCAAAGGCGGCGCTTCACAAAGCCATCAGTCACGGTCTCTCTCTTAGTCATCTCTAAAGCACACAACACCAACGAATGCATTCGTTGGTGTTTGCTATACTGTAGCTATGCAAGATTTTAGAAAAGGTGAAGGAATAGAAAAACTTCGTTCTTCGCTCTACGAGCGTCCTGATCCAACCGTACCAAAAGCGCCAGATCTCCCAAAAGCGCCAGCCCCTCGACCTCAAGTAACAAGTGCCTGGCAAGCCCCGCCAGCTCCTATCGCGCCAGTCGTGAAAGCGAAAAAGAACGCTTACCGTAAAAAGATTCTGATCGCTAGCGCCCTCTTTTTCTTTGTGACGATGCTCGCTTCTTCGGCCTATTTCTTCTTCGGCAAACCAACAATTTCAGGAGAAAATATTCAAGTCGCGCTTACAGGACCATTTACGATTGGTGCGGGTGACACGATGCCGCTTCAGGTTACGGTCGCCAACTTTAATGAAGTCGATATCGAGTCAGCGCTTTTAATAATCAACTATCCCGCCGGCACCAAAAAATCTGACGGCAGCCTCGAAGATCTTTTCTCTGATCGTATTCCCATCAATAGTATTAAGGCGGGACAGTCTCTCAATATCCCAGTTCGCCCGATTGTATTTGGTGAAGAAAATCAAGAGTTTGCCATCGATGCCTTGATTGAATATAAAGTGCGTGGTTCAGACGCGGTGTTTGAAAAGCGCGTGACACCGTTGCGGTATAAGATTAGCTCGACACCAGTCACCTTGACGATCAACAATCCGTCGCAGATTTCTTCAGGCCAAAATGGCGATATCACCCTTACCCTAACCTCAAACGCCAAAACCACTATCAACAACCTCCTCGTGCGCGCTGAATATCCAAACGGATTTAGTTTTATTGAATCAACCCCAGCTCCGGTGGCTGGTAATGACGTATGGCTTATTGAGGCACTCGAACCCGCTACGAGCGTCACGATCCATCTGACAGGGAAAGTGACAGGGCAAGAGCGAGATCAGCTGGTGACCCGCTTTACGGTGGGAGTGGCGCGTTCGAATGATTTTACACAACTCGCGTCCCAGTTTGGGAAAGGGGAAGCAGCGTTTACGGTAGAGAATCCTTTCTTGGCGGTAGATTTTGACATGAAGGATAAAAATAATGTCCGGATTGCTGAGTTTGGAGAAGTGGTATCTGGAAGTTTAAAGGTGGAAAACCAAACCAACGACACTGTCTACGACACCAAGGTGGTGATGGATATCGGTGGAAATGCAATCAGTAGGCCTGCGGTGCGTACAACTCTAGGGTTCTTTGATGAAGCTGCCAACACAGTCACATGGGATGGTGGCTCCGTGCCGAGTCTTAAGCAGATCAATCCAGGGGATGAGGTGTCATTGAGCTTTAGTATTCCAGTGCGTGATCGAATTGTTACCTCACCCACCATCACTCTTTCAGCGAGTGTTGAAGCACGACGGATTACCGCCACCAATGTCTCTGAGCGTCTTGTGAGTACTGTGAGCGGTATGATTAAGGTCTTGACCGAGTCTGATATTTTGTCTGAAGTGACGCATGTCAGTGGTCCGGTGCCGCCGGTAGTGGGGCAGCCGACCGAGTACAAAGTGACGCTGCGCGCACAGGCGGGAACCAATGACTTGCGTGAAGTGGAAGTTAAGACAGCGCTGCCAGCCTATGTTGCGCTCAAAGAAGTGGTAGGGAGTAGCGCCGGCGTCAACTTCAATGAAAATGATCGCTCGTTTACGTGGCGTCCCGATACCGTGAGTGGAGGTGGTAGCAAAACGCTTTCATTCATTATCATCTATACACCCCCTTCAAATCATGCCGGAGATCGACAAAATCTTGTGGGCAGGCAGATTATGAATGCGGTCGATGTCTTTACCGAGCGTGTCATTACTCATGAAACGCGCGAGCTCTCAACCGAACTCTCTTCTGAGCTTGGATTTCCAGAGGGAAATGGTAAAGTGGTGGAATAAGACAGGAGTACAAAGCTAGAAAACGCCGCTACAAAACGCCACAGCAATCCAGATACTATGACAGATAAAAACGAAAAAACGATGGAGAAAATTGTCGCACTCGCCAAGCGCCGCGGCTTTGTATTTCCAGGGAGTGAGATTTACGGGGGTCAAGCGGGAGTCTATGATTATGGTCCTCATGGCGTTGAGCTTTTAAATAACCTAAAAAAGGCCTGGTGGAAAGCCAATGTCTATGACAAAGAAAATGTCTACGGTGTTGACTCTGGCATGTTTAAGCACCCGCGTGTCTGGGATGCGAGTGGTCACACATCAGGATTCTCTGACCCATTGGCTGACTGTCGCGAATGTAATACCCGAATCCGAGTAGACAAAGAGCTGGAGCGAGTTGGTGTGACTGCCGACGAGAAAATGTCCGAAGATGAAATCAACCAGTTGTTTGATGCGAATCGTGAAAAGATCGCTTGTCCAAAGTGTGGTCAGAAAAACTTCACCCCAGCGCGAGCATTTAACTTGCTGGTAAAATCTAACCTCGGTGACTTTACGTCAGAAGGAGGGGAGCCAGTATATCTGCCAGGAGAAGCCTGTCAGGGAATTTATTTAAACTACAAAAATGTAGTCGACACGATGGCGCCAAAGCTACCATTCGCAATGGCTCAGATTGGTAAGGCGTTTCGAAATGAAATTTCACCCCGTAACTGGCTATTTCGCACTCGTGAGTTTGAACAAGCGGATACGCAAACATTTGTAAAACCACACGAAAACAAAGAGGTGTTTGAGCAAATCAAACAAGAACGAATGGATTGGTACGTATTAATTGGCATCAATCCAGAGAACCTCCGCTTTAAGCAGCATGACAACCTCGTGTTTTACGCATCTGATGCCTGGGATATCGAATACAACTACCCAAGCCTTGGCTGGGATGAGTTAGAAGGAATTCATGATCGAACTGATTATGACCTCAAACAGCATATGGAATTCTCTGGCACTGACTTGAGATATCTCGACCCAGAAACAAATGAGCGCTACATTCCATGGATTCTTGAAACTTCAGTCGGACTGGGGCGAATGTTTGCGGCTGTAATGGCTGATGCGTATCTTGAAGAAGAACTAGAAGATGGTAAAACCCGCACAGTATTGAAGTTACATCCTGATCTGGCACCATACCGCGTGGCTGTCTCGCCGCTGCTAAAAAATAAGCCAGAACTCGTCGCTAAAGCGCGTGAGGTATATACAATGTTGAAAAAAGAGTTTGGAAATGTAGCGTGGGATGATAATGGTAACGTAGGCAAGCGCTACCGTCGACAAGATGAGATTGGAACCCCGTATTGTGTGGTGATTGATTTTGAAACCCTAGGTCAAGAGGTACCGGAGTTGGCCGATACCGTCACCGTGCGTAATCGAGACACGGGAGAGCAAAAGCGTGTCGCGATTGCTGAGTTGGCGACGTACTTAAAGTAAATAAGCTTAAGAACAAGCGCTGTTCTAGCTCTTCCCATATCCCACCCCTATGGTAGAGTAATTTTATTATGTCAAAAAAATCAGCGCGCTACATCACAACTACCTTGCCGTATGTCAATGCCGCTCCTCATGTTGGTTTTGCACTTGAGCTTATCGAGGCTGATACGCTCGCGCGTTACTGGCGCTTGTTGGGGCATGAGGTGTTTTTTAACACCGGGACTGACGAACACGGACAAAAGATAGCAGAGAAAGCTGACGCTGAAGGCATGGATCGCCAAGCTTATGTTGACCACTATGCGGCTCAATTTGATGATTTGAAATCCGCTCTCAATCTGTCTTATGATCGTTTTATCCGCACCACCAGCTCTGAGCATGTCCGTGCCGCGCAGGAGCTTTGGCGTCGCTGTGACCAAAACGGGTACATTGATAAAAAACTCTACAAAGGTCTTTACTGTGTCGGAGATGAGATGTTTTTGCGTGCAAACGATCTTGTGAATGGCCGTTGTCCCAACCATCCAAATGTCGACCCAATAGAAATTGAAGAGGAAAACTACTACTTCAAGCTTTCGGCTTTCAAAGACTATCTGGTCGAACATTTAAGTCAGCCTTCTTCTGTAACGCCAGACTGGCAAAGAAAATGGGCGCTCGAATTTGTAGAGGCGGATCTTGGGGACCTGTCAATCTCACGACCAAGCAGTCGGATAGACTGGGGCATTCCCGTGCCTGACGATGAAGCACATGTCATGTACGTATGGTTTGATGCGCTCACCAACTATATCTCGACATTAGGCTGGCCAGAAGAAGACGGCCATTACAAAATCTTTTGGGAAGATGGCGAGACTTACCAGATGGCCGGCAAAGATCAAGTACGTTTCCAGTCGATTATCTGGCAGGCTATGCTAAAGGCGGCCAATCTCCCAGCGACTGACACCGTGCATTATCATGGCTTTATCAATTCAAATGGACAAAAAATGAGTAAGAGTCTTGGTAACGTCATTTCGCCGTTTGAGATGGTAGACAAATACGGCACTGATGCTACGCGATATATTCTACTTCGACACGTGCACCCAACAGATGATTCAGATATTACCTGGGAAAAAATGGATGAGTGGTATACTGCCAATCTTGTAAATGGCTTAGGTAACCTGGTGGCGCGCGTAATGAAAATGTCTGAAACCCACCTTGAAGTGGAAGACTTTGAGCCGCTTGAGGTAGCGACGCTCGATGCGCCAGATATGCTTAATTTTCAGCAGGCAATGGATCACATCTGGTCGTTGATACAGGCGGCAGATGAAAAGATTACAGAGACTGAGCCGTTTAAGCTTATTAAGACTGATCCGGAAGCGGCAAAAGTAATTTTGCGCGAGCTTCGCGCTGAGGTGTTGCATATCGGTCGACTCCTCTTACCAGCCATGCCAGACACGAGTGCACAAATCCGCACCGCTGTCCGAGCCAATCAAAAACCCGATAATTTATTTGCCCGGCTTGCAGTATAACTATGCGCTACATTGATACACATGCACACGTAAACCTCGCCCAGTTTGCTGATGATCTTGAAGCAGTCATGGCGAAGTGCGAAAAAGCAGAAGTGGGAATGATCAATATCGGTACTCACAAAGCCACGTCAGAGAAAGCGGTGGCGCTCTCAAGCAAGTATCATCACGCCTTTGCGATAGTGGGGGTACATCCCTGCAATGTGGTGACGGCTGATCCGGACGATCCAGAGCCTGTAGTGGAGGAGGTGTTTGATTATGATTTTTATAAAGCCCTCGCAATCCATGAGCGAGTGGTGGGGATAGGTGAATGTGGGTTTGATTATTTTCATAATAGTGACGACACGTATGAAAAGCAGCGTGAAGTTTTTTTAGCGCAGATTGCGCTCGCCAATGAGGTGGGGAAGCCGCTGATGTTGCATTTGCGTAATGGTAAGGCGGGCGGCGGCTGCGCCGCCGCCCGTGACGCATACGACGATGCGCTCTCACTCCTTCTGTCGCAGGCAAAGGTGCCGATGAATGCGCACTTTTATGCCGGCACGGTTGAACAGGCAAAGCAATTTTTTGATCTCGGCGGCACCATCTCCTTTACCGGAGTGATCACCTTTGCGCGTCAGCATTATGAGGAGGTGGTGGCCTACACGCCGCTCGATCGGCTTCATGCCGAAACGGATTGTCCATATGTCGCGCCGACACCCTATCGAGGACAGCGCGCCGAGCCGTGGATGGTCAAGGAGGTGGTGCGTACGATTGCTGATATTAAAAAACTGGATGAAGAAGTGGTCCGTGAAGCACTATACGAAAATGCGGTGCGTCTATACAAGCTATAAATACTTACTAGTATCAATTTAAAGCAGAATAAAGGAAGGTTTTATGGGCGAAGCAAAGCGGCGCATTCTCACGAATGCGCCGCTTTGTTTTAATCAAACACCTCAAGAAGGTATTCGTCGATGCGGCGTTGCTCCCAGTCGTAAAAGTTGGCGTTGGCGCGCTTTAAGTCTCTTGCTAAATCTTCACCCACAAAACGCCAGTGCCACGGCTCATAGATGTAAAATGTATTGCCTTTTGGATATGAAAGGACAAAACCGTATTTGTAAGCATTCTCTTGAAGCCAGCGGAAAGCGCGGGTTTTTTCAAATGAGGTGTAAAGTCCATTGGTGGCCGTGTCTGAGAAGTCGACCGTAGTACCGAGCTGATGCTCGGAGAAGCCTTGGTCGGCTGAGAAGGTATTAGCACCTGAGCCATAAGTTAAGGTATATTGACCTTTAAGCTCCGACTGAAGATCAAAGGAGCGGTATGCTGATACAATCTTTAAGTCTATACCATCATCTTCAGCTTCTTCGAGCATCTCTTCCAGGAAAGGGAGTGCTTGATCAACAAAAAACTGCGTTTGACGGCCAGCCAATATATAGCGACTGTCAATTTCGCGCAGGCGCTTGGGGCTATAGTTTTCGTTAAGGAAGTTTGCTTTTGAATATTTTTTTAACACTTCTTCGTCTATAGTGGCGAGTTTGGCAAGCTTTTTGGCGGTTTCGATTGCGTCACCGTATTCGTCGACGTAATCATCATAGTCATCTTTAAGGTCATCGTAGTCATCCTTGAGGTCAATATAAGCCTCACCTAGATTTTCTAGAGCAAGAGTGGTGCTGGCGAGGGTGGCTTTTGTTTGTTGTTCTCGCTGCTTTGTAATGTCTAGCACCACTTCAAGATTTGTGCGCTCTTGGTACAAGAAGCCGTTACCGGCAAGTGCAGCTACCAGTAAAAGTGCTAGGCCCCAAAGCACATAAGTGGTTTTCATGAGGCTCATTATAGCATGGGGTGTGAGGAAGAAAGGGCAAGGGAGCGGCAAAGCTTCGCTTTGCCGCTCCCTTGTCCTGATTGTCTTTTCGTGGTATGTTAGAGCCGTTATTAGTAGATAGTTCAATAATAATGACAGAACAAACAATGCCAGCAGCTGAAGCGACTGTAGCGCACGACCAAGAGGTCAATAGCTACGAACTCGCTTTCCACATACTTCCAACAGTTGCTGAAGGGGAAGTGTCTACAGTATTTGCAGCCATCAAAAAAGCTTTGACGGATGCGGATGCGACACTAGGAAGTGAAGAAGCGCCAGAGCGTTTTGAGCTCTCATACACCATCGAAAAACGAATCGACGACAAGATCCGTCGCTTTGACAGTGCGTATTTCGGATGGGTACGTTTTACCCTTGCCCCTGGTGCGGTGCAAGAAGTCACGAAAGAAATCGACAGTTTCCCAGAAACGCTTCGTACGTTACTGATTAAGCTCACAAAAGCTGAAGAAGAAACACCATTTTTCTTCCATGAAGCTCTACAAAAAGACAAGAAAGTAGTAGAGATTAGCGAAGAAGAACTTGCCTCAATTGCGAAAGAAGCTGCCGAAGAGAAGAATGAAGAGGGTGCGGAAGATACTGAGTCTGCTACAATAAAAGACGAAGAAAAAGCCTAATCAACTAACCGCTCAACATATGTATATCAACAAAGCAATTCTATTTGGGAACCTTACTCGCGAGCCAGAACTAAAGTCGCTACCAAGTGGTACGCAAGTGTGTAGTTTTGGACTTGCTACCAACCGCATCTACAACGATCGCGATGGCAAGCGACAAGAGCAGACCGAGTACCACAATATAGTAGTCTTTGGTCGTCAGGCCGAGAATTGCGCCAAGTACCTACATAAAGGAAACGGAGCATATGTTGAAGGACGCCTACAAACCCAATCATGGGAACAAGAGGGAGTAAAAAAGTATCGTACAGAGATTGTTGCTGATACTGTGCAGTTTGGTCCAAAAGGTGGTAACGGAGGGGGAGATACAGCGCCTGCTGCCGCACAAAAGTCACAAAATGAAGCGGCGCCAAGTATGCCGGATTACCCAGAGGAAGAAATCAATCCTGACGATATTCCTTTCTAGGTCATAAAAATAACGAGCGCAGCGCTTATATTTTAGGCCGATCCGTAAGATATGTGCCGTCAGAGCACATATCGGGGATCTTATACATTTAAAATTACCGTAGTAATTACTTAACAACATGGAAACTGAATCAAAGACAGTCGCAAAACATATCGACTACAAAAACATCAATAAAATCAAGAGCAACCTCAACCCACACAGCCGTATGCACGGACGTCGCCGCACAAAAATGACGGCCAGTGAGCAGCGAGACTTTGCTCAAGCAGTGAAGCGAGCTCGATTTATGGCGTTGGTGCCGTACGTGAGCCACTAGTGAAGGAAGAATAACAAAGGGCGGGAGCTTTGCTCCCGCCCTTTGTTATAGACAGTAATAATGGACTTACAACAAAAAGTATGCTATAATAAAAGTAGGACAGAAAGGAGATCCTGACATGCGACTCGTGCGGGTGATGCTCACAAGCATCCCAATTACCTTTATACTGTACGCCCTCGGGATGGAGTACGCCTACGGAAAGGTGTACTTGGTCTACTTTGCGGTGACTGCGGTCTATTTAATCCGTGCCTATGCTTTCACCAGAGAAGAAAGCAATACAGATGATTAGAGGGGCGCGGCCATCGGTCGCGCCCTCTGTTTATTTTATTTTAAAAAAGACGAGAAAAGGCTAGGGGGCGTGTTAGGCTTTGGCGACTCGTTCTGAGTACTCACCAAGCTCGGTATTGATAGCGATAGTGTCGCCGGTATTGATAAACATCGGTACCATGAGTGTCGCTCCGGTCTCGAGCGTGACCTCTTTCTGGGCGCTGTTACTGGTGTTGCCCTTTACTGCGTCCATAGCCTCAGTTACTTTAAGCTCAACCTTGATGGGGATTGTGACACCAATAATCTCCTCGTCAAAGACGAGTGCAGAGAGTTCGGCGCTGTTTTTAATATATTTACCTGCGTCACCCACCAGCTCAGCCGACAAAGGAAAGCGGTCACTCTTATCGCTCGCCGCATGAAACCAAAACCCGTCACCTTTTTTGAAAATAAACACGACATTCTTCTTTTCCAAATCAGCTTCTTCGATGGTTTCTTTGGCGTGGAAGGTCTGCTCAATGACGCGGCCGTTTTTAAGGTTTTTAATCTTTGTGTTATTGACCGGCTTGCGCATTTGTTTACGAAAAACGTGATAGGAAAGCACGAGCCACGGCTCATCATTAAAGATTATAACCTTGCCTGGTTTGATTTCGCTGTATGAAAGAATAGCCATAAAATAGATGCTCGTTTACGTAGTCGCCGCCATCATAGCAAGGAAGCTAAGGAAGGGCAAGGTGGTTGCGGTGAGGTGGTATCTCATGGGACGCTGGAGTCTCCCGAAATATTAAAAAAGCCCGGCGCTTGCGCCCGGCTTTTTTACTTCTGTTTTACAGCTTACACTTCTGTCTTTAGGGCTTTACGGATATGCTTGAGGAGCTCCGCGGTGAGCTTTTTGTCTTCCTTAAGGCTCGTGCGGGCCGCGTCGTAGCCGCGACCGAGTTTGACTTCAGAAGACTCGTCGCCACCAGGGGGAGTGTAGGTGTAGCTGGCGCCGCTTTTTTTAACCAAATCATACTTTTCGCCAAGTGCCAACAGCTCACCCTCACGACTAATTCCTTCACCGTATATGAGGTCAAACTCAGTGGTACGGAAGGGAGCTGCGACTTTATTTTTTACCACCTTGACGCGGTGTCGACCGCCCACTACTTCGTCACCTTTTTTAATCTGGGCGATGCGTCGGATGTCGAGTCGGACCGATGTATAAAACTTCAACGCTTTTCCACCTGGAGTGGTCTCGGGATTGCCGAACATAACTCCAACCTGCATGCGGATCTGGTTGATAAAGATGACGACGGTCTTGCTCTTACTGACAATGCCGGTGAGTTTGCGCAGCGCCTGACTCATCAAGCGTGCTTGCTTACCGACATGGTGAGCACCCATTTCGCCCTCAATCTCATCTCGTGGGGTAAGGGCAGCCACCGAGTCAATCACGATTACGTCGATCTTGCCGCTGCGGACTAAACTCTCAACAATCTCCAAAGCCTGCTCACCACTGCCGGGCTGGCTTACTAGAAGCTCGTCGAGCTTTACGCCGATAGCACGAGCGTATTCGGGGTCCATAGCGTGTTCGGCGTCGATAAAGGCGCAGACACCACTTTCTTTCTGTGCCTCAGCGATGGCGTGTAATGCGAGTGTTGTTTTTCCTGAGCTTTCAGGGCCAAAGATTTCTATGATACGTCCACGAGGAAAGCCACTGATACCCAGTGCGTCATCAAGGCCGATAGAGCCGGTGGAGATCGCGTCTACGTCTACTTTTCGCCCTTCAGCCATAGTCATGATGGCGTCTTCACCAAACTTGGTCTTGAGACTTTTGATGGTCTCGGCTACGTCGGCAAGAGCGTTGCGGTCCTTGCGGTCAGCGACCACCAGGGGTTCTTTTGGAGTTCTTTTTTTAGCCATGGTTATTCGTTATAAAGTGATAAATTCGTTTTTGGTTTGTATACCATATCTTGTGTGACCTGAGTGAGGCGACCATAGCGGTCGCGGGCAGTCACGTCTACCTTAGTGTGTCCATTTTCAAGGATAACACGTTCACTAAAAAAGCCCTCACCATTGGTTTCAATGGCGCGGCCATTTAAATAGATGTGTGTGATATTTGCTGCAGTGCCGCTAATCTCCACCACACGATCTTCTTGTACTACGGAGACCGGGGAGAGCGCGAGGTCGGGGCCAGTCAATAAAAGACGACTTTGGAAAAGTATATAGGACACGAATAGTCCGATACAAATCAAAAGTAATACACCTTTACATACAGTAGAAAATTCCCATTCCGAGTGTCTCATATACTTAGTATCTCATAGTCTTACCGGCTATCATCTGGGTTATCCAGAGGGTCGTCGTTGCTCATTAATATCTCTCTTGACTTCGAGCCATCCTGTGCGCCTATGACACCGCGATCTTCAAGGATGTCCATCAGACGAGCGGCGCGCGAGTAGCCGATACGGAGTTTTCGTTGTAGGTATGAAGTAGAGGCTTTGCCTGCTTCCATTACCGCTTGCTTGGCGTCTTCGTAGAGGTCGTCACCATCCTCATCATCCACCATAGAGCCAAAGAAGGCATCGCTGTTGTTGCCACTTTGGTCGTCAAAGTTGATAGAGTCAAGCTCCTGGGCATTGTCTTGGTTTCGTAAGTAATCAACCACGTTCTTTACTTCGTCTTCCGAAACAAATGAACTTTGCAAACGTACTGGCTTGCCGAGCTCACCAGAGAGAAAGAGCATGTCACCCTGGCCAAGCAGCTTTTCGGCTCCGACCATGTCGAGGATGGTGCGTGAGTCGATCTGGCTCGCCACCTGGAAGGCAAGGCGAGTGGGGATGTTGGCTTTGATGGTACCAGTGATTACGTTGACACTTGGTCGCTGTGTCGCGAGTACGAGATGAATACCGACAGCTCGCGACATCTGTGCGAGGCGTACAATCGCTGCCTCAAGCTCGCGAGGGTAGCTGTGCATGAGGTCTGCAAGCTCGTCCATGATCACTACTATATAAGGAAGTGATTCGGGAAGCTCCTGCTTGGTATCTTCTTTTGAACCATCGGCAACCCACTTCATTTTGGCTTTTTTGTAGATATTTTTATGGTAGGAGTTGATATTTTGGACACGATGCTCTTGGAGGATGTCGTAGCGTCGTTCCATCTCTTTGACGGCCCATTTGAGCGACAGGAGGGCTTTCTTGCCGTCGGTAATGACTTCAGACATCAGGTGAGGGATACCGTTGTAGAGGGTGAGCTCAACACGCTTTGGGTCGACCATAATAAAGCGCAGCTGCTCGGGACTATTGCGGTAGAGCAAAGAGACGATGAGGTTGTGAATCATGACCGACTTTCCTGAGCCTGTAGTACCTGCGATCAGACAATGTGGCATGCGCGCGAGGTTGGCAAAATGCGACTTGCCGGTGATGTCTTTTCCGAGAGCCACTAAGAGCGGATGTGGAGAGTCGGTGTAGTCTGGTGAAGCTAAGAGCGAAGCTAGACCAACTGTCGCTTTTTCGATGTTAGGCACTTCAATACCCACGAGCGACTTTCCAGGGATGGGGGCTTCGATACGGACGGTGCCCGCGGCGAGGTTCATTTCTAGTTCGCGTTGCAGATTGACAATGCGTGCGATCTTCACTCCTTGGGCTGGCTTTAAGGCGAAGCGGGTGACGGTTGGGCCGATCTCCACCTCGTCCATCTCGACTTCTATATTGAAAGTTTTTAAGGTTTGGCGGATCGTGTTGGCATTAGCTTTAGCGTCGCCGCTCTTAGCACGCCCTTTGCTCTTTGAGAGGAGCTGCAATGGCGGCGGATCGTACGGTCCTTCAAAGTGACTGACGGCGAAGTTTTCGGCTGTAGCCATCTGCTCAATTTTCTTTGGAGCAAGACGTTCCCGGAAGCTTTTGCTGGGGGCGGGAGCTTCCTCCACTTTTTCTGGCTCGTCCTCACCAGCATCTTCTGAAGCCTTGACCGCCACTTCTGTTTCTTCACCTTCCTTCTCTTTTTTCTCAGGTAGTTTGAAGCCGATATTAAAAAGTAGAAAGATGCCCACCACTGCTACACCACAAAGAATCACGGTGGCAGCAAGCGTACCAAAAAGGTAGGTCAATGGGCTAGACATCATCACGCCAAGAGCGCCGCCGTAGTCTTCATGACTGAGCTCGAGAAACCCAAGGATAGCGAAAAAGAAGCAGCCGATACCGATGAGTTTTGCGATGCTGACACTCTCGTTATTCTTCGGTGCCAAAAACGTATAGACAAAAAAGAAACATACTAAAGGTGAGAAATACGCACCAAAGCCAAAGAGAGCTGTAAGGAGGGTTTTGATCGCGTTGGCGCGCCCAGCTTGCTCGGCAAGTGCGAGGATGATGATGAGACCAATCACCAAAAAAAACAGCGCCCACAGCGACTGCTTGGTGTTTTTTGATAGGTCGTCAAAGAACGGTGTACGTTCCTGTTTTGGTTGCTGTTTCTTGTTCGTTCGTCCGGCCATAAATCGATGGTAAATAATGCGCTACGTAAATAAAAGAATACCTATAGTTTAGCACGGATATCAAGGGGTATTTTAGCTTTTTGTGTGAAGGAGTGGCCTGATAAGGACATTGTAAAAGACGTCAAAAAGACTTGCGAATACGCCATAAAAGGAGTATTGTGGACATACAATTGTCGCAAAGAAATATAAAAGACAAAGTATGGATGCAGATCAACTTATCAAGGCCACACAATCTACTCAAAGACTCATTCAAGATGAGTATTTTTATAAGTATATTTTCAAAAGGACAGAGAGAATAGTGTCTGTAGTCTTTTATATTACACAATCTGTCCCTAAGACAGAGTTACCGCAATCTGTCCGAGATGATATCGAAGCGGCGGCTCGTGCGTCTCATAGCGCCATTTTGCACTCACTTGAAGCGCGTGCTCACGCGGCTGACGAAGTGCTCTTTACCAACATTCATACCCTGGTTTCTCTTCTTAGTCATCTGCAAGTCGCGCAGAGTATTGGGGCGGTGAGCAAAGAGGTGCTGGGCGTGCTCTCAGGAGAAATTGACGCAGCAATCCGCTCAATGAATAAGTATATGGAACATGACCCTATCGCACTAAGAGCGAGTGGCGAGCACGCTCCTACCCTTGAGCATAAGAGCTCAATCAAGGCGCGAGAAGATAAGAAGCGTGAGACGATAAAAGAGCGCGGTCCACAGCCCCCTAAGGGCGCGCCAGAGGTGAAGCCTGAGACAGGAAGACGAGCGCAGATCCTTACGATCATCGAGGCTCGCGGCGAGGTGGGAGTGAAGGACATTTCTGCGATAGTAAAAGACGTCAGTGAAAAGACAATCCAAAGAGAGCTAAACGACATGATTGATGAAGGATTGATTATTCGGGAAGGTGAGCGTCGTTGGTCGCGCTACAAAATCCTTTAAGACACTATAAAAGAAGGATTTATAAAAGACGGCATGGCGCATGCGCCATGCCGTCTTTTACATCAGACTTTTTGTCTTATATCTGGTGAGAACTATTTTGAAGTTGCGGGGGCGGGGCTTTTTTTAAAAATGAGAGACGTCTTGGACACGACTGTGGCCCTTTCGGTAGCTTTTTGAGACAAGCTTTCTGGTCTGCTTAGATCGAGCGTGGGGTGGGCGATGATAGACAAGCTATCACCGCCCACCCCCACCCACTTGCCAAACATTTTTTCTATGTCGTGATGATTTTTTTAGTAAGAAGCACATGGGCAAAGCGTCTTCACAGGGAGATGGGGAAGAGGGCTCTATTATTGACTTTGGTCATAAAAGCGCGTACTCTTTCTCGCTAAGGACTGTATATCCACAGTGTGCAGCGAAATTTGATTTCTCTGCTAGGGAGAGCTGATATACTTTCTTCTGTACGTGCCGACGCGCTTTTTTATTAGGCCAACGTCGACACGGTTGTGAACTTTGATAAATACGATGCATGGTAGCGGTGCATAACGCACCACCTACTTATATATGTGTCGTCATACTTCACACCCTTTGACTGCGCACTTCTCGCGTAGTCTTTCCCGCTAGACCTTTTCCCACCTTGACCGCCTATCAGACACACAGACTGAAAACAACACCTCACTCATCTCACTTAATAGATGAGGATGGTTATTTATTCGAGTTACTAGGCTAGCGAGGTCGCCTTTACGGTGGATATACTTTACGGAGGTATCTGCGGTAACGGCGACCTCGGTCGCAAATATGAATATATTCATATTACTAGTAACTGTTAGAAGTAATTCTTACAAATAATTATAGCTATGATTCTTACAAACAAAGTTGCTGCAAAGTTCGCTGTTGCGATCGTTGCGGCGGCAATGATGTTTGCGGCATTTGTCCCAGCGACAAACGCTCAAAACATCGAAGATATGTCACTCGAGCAGCTTCTTGCGCTCGTGGCACAACTTCAAGCGCAGACGGGGTCAACAGCAAGTGCCTCGGATGCATGTCCATACACATGGACTCGTTCCCTTAATACGGGTGCAACAGGTGCTGATGTTATGCAGCTCCAGAAGTTCCTTAACAGCATGCCAGAAACACAGGTTGCTCCAGTAGGGCAAGCTGGTTCTGCAGGTATGGAAACAAGCTACTACGGTCCTGCTACAGGTGCTGCAGTTGCTAACTTCCAGATGAAGTACCGAGCTGAGATTCTTTCTCCACTTGGTCTTGTAAATGCGACTACTTTCTTTGGTCCATCTACAATGGCACAAGCTAACAAGCTTTGTGTAGCTTCTACTACACCTACACCTACTCCAGGTACAACACCAAAACCTACACTTTCAGGTGAAGCCGCTCTTGATACTTACGAAGTAGACACTGGTGAAGAAGATGAAGTTGAAGAAGGCACAACTGCAGAAGTTGCTGAACTTACAGTAGAATTTTCTGACGGTGACGCTTCTATCTCTCGTCTTGACATCATGGTAGACAACGGTTCTATCGATCCTTGGGATGTGTTCGAAGAGTTCACTCTTTGGGTAGATGGTGATAAGGTGGCATCAGTAGATGCTTCTGATGAAGATGATTACCTTAATGAAGACGATGGTACCCTTCGTTTCTCTGGCCTCAATATTGTAGGTGAGGAAGATGAAGAAGTAGTTATCGTTATTGCTGCGACTACACAAAAGCGTATCGACAGCTCTGACATGACTGGTACTTGGACACTTACTGTAGAAGGTATGCGTTGGTTTGATGCTGACGACGTAGCAACTACAGAAAATGACGCTTCAGGTACTGCGACATTCACAGTTGAAGACGCTGGGTACGAAGAAGAACTTACATTCCGTGAGTCTGATGACAACCCAGACGCTACAACTATCATTGTTGACAAGAACACTGCTCGTACTCGCAACGTAGAAATCATGCGTTACGAAATCGAAGCTGAAGGTGGTGATATCGACCTAGACACACTCTTCGTGGATATTACGACTGGAACTGCTGGTCATAACATGGTTATCGACAAGCTTTGGATCGAAATCGACGGTGAAAAGTTTAAAGCTAAAGAAACATTGGCCACTACAAGTACTTCAACTTACTCGTTTGACATCGACGGTGACATCACTATCGATGAAGATGATACTGAAGAAGTAATGGTTATGGTTGACTTCAAGGGATCAAACAACGCTAGTAACTTCGCTCTTAGTGGTGAAACTATCAAAGCTGAAGTAACTTCAGCAAACGTAGCAGCTACTGAAGCTGAAGGTGCTGATGATGTTACAGATCTTAACGGTGCGGCAGACGGAGAAGAACACATGCTCGCAGCTGAAGGTCTTGTTGCGATGATTGATGAGGTAACAACTTCATCAAGCAACAATGTAACTACAGTTACATTCAAGTTTGACGTGACTGCTGTTGAAGGAGATTTCTGGATCTCTGCAACTACTACTACTGCTATCACCGACACAATCGGCTTTAGCGCTACTGGTACTGTTACAGAAGCTCCATCAATCTCTGTTGCTGGTGTGACAAAGAACTCAAGCGGAAACTTCCGTATTAGCGATGGTACTACCAAGAAAGTAACTGCAACGTACTCAGTGACAAACACTGGTGCAACTGCGGGATACATTACTGGTGCACTTACCGCTCTTGACTTCGGTAACCTTGCAACAAATGCAACAAACGAAACGGCTATTGTTCTCACTAGCCCAGAGTTTGATGTTCCTACCAACGCTTCAGTTGCTCCAGCAAACTAACTTTAGTTTGACGCAACCGTTCGTTTAGTAACGACACACAAAAAGCCCCTTTTGGGGCTTTTTGTGTGCTTTAGGGTTGATGAGAGGGCGGGCGTGTGGGCGAATGCCCCGCCCGCCTTAAGGAAAAGAATACAGCGAGAAGAGTGAAAAAAGCCGCGGCCCCTGGGCCGCGGCTTTTTTGGTGAGGTTTCCCTAGGCCGTCCCGCCACCGCCCACCACGATGATCATGACCAAAACCGTAGACACGATAAAAATAAACGAAAAGGTATACCGCCAAAATGTCTTGTTGAAAAGCTGCTTCATAACTATAGTGTAGCATCTTCACATTTTGATCGAGTGTGCTATAGTGTGCACAACAGACTCAAGACAGTTGGTCTTTATGCGAAAAGGCATAAAGGTAATGGTGCGTTTGCATCGCCAGCCGAGGTCCATTTTCTTATGGAGATGGTGGTCGAATCCAGTCGTTGTGCGTTGAGCACACGAGTCTGTAATATTAGAACGATTAGAAAAACTCATGGCAATTACTAAAGCAAAGAAAGAAGCGATTGTGGAAAAGCTAGAGAGCATCAAAAAGGACTCAGACTCGATTGTCTTTGTAAACTTCAACAAGCTTTCAGTGAAAGACACCACCGCGATGCGCGCGAAGCTGCGTGAAGAAGGAGTGGGCTACTTTGTAGCGAAGAAAACCCTCATGAGCCGCGTCTTTGGCGAAAGTTTCGAAGGGGAGATGCCGCAGCTTGATGGGGAAATCGCTGTAGCATACAGTAGCGACGCGATTTCGCCCGCCCAAAACATCAAAGAGTTTGCAGGGAAGCACAAAGACAGTCTTGCGATTGTCGGCGGTGTGTTCCAGGGAGTATTTAAAGATAAGGCAGAAATGACCGAAATCGCATCAATTCCACCACTTCCTATCCTGCGGGGCATGTTTGTAAATGTCATCAATGCGCCAATCCAGGGCTTGGTGATCTCACTCAATCAAATTGCAGAGAAACGCGAAGCATAATTTATCTTAATTAAACAAACAACATGACTGACGAAGTAAAAAACGAAAACGAAGTAGTAGCAGAGACTGCTGCCGAAGAAACAGCTCCGGCTGCCGAAGAAGCAACCTCAGATGTAGATGAGACGGTAGAAGTACCTGCACAATTCAAGAAGCTTGTAGAGCAAGTAGAAGAAATGTCAGTACTTGAGCTTAATGAGCTCGTAAAGGTGCTTGAAAAGCGCTTCGGGGTATCAGCCTCTGCTGTAGCAGTCGCTGGTCCTGCGGCGGCGGGAGATGCAGGTGAAGAGCAGAGCGAATTTACAGTAGAGCTTACCGAAGCGGGAGCACAGAAGATTGCTGTCATCAAGGTAGTGAAAGAAGTCCTTGGTCTTGGACTCAAGGAAGCGAAAGACATGGTAGACGGAGCGCCAGCAGAAGTGAAGGCTGGTCTCAAGAAGGAAGATGCGGAAGCCCTCAAGGCCAAGCTCGAAGAAGCTGGAGCAAAAGTTACTCTAAAATAACTACAAAAAAACCACTCCTTGTGAGTGGTTTTTTTGTATGTCCTTACACACCCTTAAAAAAAGCAACCCCCTCCAGCTAGGCTGGACGGGGTCGTTGCTTTACCGGCTCGCAGGCTGGTCCCAGTTCGGGACCATGCTCTTCATTATCCGAAGAAAGCGCTTTCTGTCCGCCGCTTTCTTCTTCTTTTCAGCCTCGCTGTTTCCGTCATGGCGGTGATTATCGTGCGACGCTTCCCTGGGTGTATTTTGCTTCAATCGTTCAGTCATCTCAGGCACTCCTTTCCTCTAGCGGTAGTAAAGCATATGTGTAAGGTGGAGGCAAATTAGGGGTGGGGCGGGGGGTGGCCCCCCCCCCCCCCCCCGGGCTTTTCATTAAAAAAAAGCCTATTAAAAAAAAAACCCATTGCCATATTTTTTGTTTAAA
>CAZUWG010000005.1:24636-27077 GCA_964624165.1 uncultured Candidatus Saccharibacteria bacterium
CTTCATCTCCGCCCCTCCTTCCCTCGCGCGGTATTAACGCATTTGTTAATGGTGGAGGCAAATTTGGGTAGGGGCGGGGCTTCGCCCCGCCCCACCCCGCCTGGCTATGCTATAATCTCTCGCGTATGAAAAAAGACCCGATTGCCATTCTGTTTGGTTCAGACGCCCGCGTAAAGTTGCTCCGCTTCTTTCTTTTTAATCCGCATAAAAACTTTGAGTTTGATGAAATCAGTCGTCGTGCGCGCTTAGTGCGTCGCACTGCTCGCACCGAGATTAATGCGCTCTTGCGAGCGGGGGTAATTAAGAAAAAATCATTTACTATAGAAAACGAGCAAGGGAAAAAGGTGAAAGTAAGCGGCTTTGCGTTTGATGAGAAGTTTCCTGAGTTTCAGGCGTTGCAGAGTTTTTTATTTGAAACAACGCCGATTGACAACAAAACCCTTCTCAAACACCTACGGAAAGCAGGTGTGCTCGACTTTGTCGCGGTGGCCGGTTTGTTTATGCGCGACTTTGAAAATCGTATCGACGTACTCTTGGCGATGAAAAAGCTTCCGGATAAGCAGATTGAAAATGCCGTCCGCTCGCTTGAAAGCGAAATCGGGATTGAGATTCGTTTTGCCGCTATTACCTCCGAAGATCTCCTCTATCGCATGAGTATGTCTGACAAGCTCACTCGCGATGTGTTTGATTATCCTCATAAAGTGCTGGTTGATCGGCTCAATGTCAGCAGTGGATTTAAGGGGCGGTAATACCCACACCTTATTTTTTACAAAAAGCAAGCCTGTTTTTGTGGTATACTTTAAGTGTTACTAATAAATAACACATAAAGGTATATGTCAGATTGGACACAGATTTTGGAGTATTCGTTTCAAAGTATTTGGGTAGAATTTATTACTGTATTGCCTAAGATTATTGTTGCTCTTTTGGTATTTATTGTTGGATGGATTCTTGGTTCGGCTTTAAAGAGAGTAATTGAAGGAGTCTTCAGTGCTTTAAAGGTTGACCATGCGCTTGATACTGCGGGTGTGGATGTTATTACAAAAAAGACGGGCTACAAACTAAACTCAGGCGCCTTCGTAGGTACGCTCACGAAGTGGTTTGTGATGATTGTCTTCTTTGTGGCATCACTCAATATCCTTGGTCTTGACCAAGCAACAACCTTCTTCAATGAAGTAGTTTTGAGCTACATTCCACAAGTGATCGTCGCGGTCATTATCCTCTTTGGAGGTCTTATCGTAGGGTCATTTGTTGAGAAGTTGGTGATGGCGGGTGGTCGTGCAACATCGTTTGCGTCGACTCACTTCCTTGCGAAGTTTGCTCACTATGCAATCGTCACCTTCACTGTACTTGCAGCACTCAATCAACTACGGATTGCGGAAGAGCTCGTACAGATGCTCTTTGCAGGGCTTGTGTTTGGACTCTCTCTCGCGTTTGGTCTTGCTTTCGGGCTTGGCGGACGTGAAGAAGCAGCGCATCACTTGCGTAAGCTTTCTGGACGACATCATCAGTAGGGTGTAGACAGGAAATAGAAAGAGCGCGCCTTTGGCGCGCTCTTTCTATTTCCTGGTGAGTGTTCACTTTAGGCAAAAAACGCGCTGCAATTTCAACGCGTTTTTGATTTTTTCTACAAAATATCATTGACACTTTTTTAGGTCGTGGGCGAGTGTGTTGAATCCAGGACAATTGCTTGACATTTTTTTCTGCTGGTATAAGATACTGCACATTGTTTATGGGAATTTTGAGAAACACGTAGCGGCCGTCTTTCACTATTTTGTGTGACCGCCGCAAGGCGGTTTTTCAAAACTTTCAATGAAACAATTGTCCATTGACAATTGCATATCTTACGAATCAGGTTTGATAAGACCTGATTCAAAAAGACCTCTCGGGAATCGACGCCTGGGAGGCAGTGTCTGGTGTGGAAAATCACTGCGTGATTTTCCACACCAGACAACAGGTAGTGTGTCGCGTTTAAGAAATCTTCTTAGAAGAGGTCTTTTCGTCTCGCGACACACAACAAACACACAGACTACGGAGGTATCCGTAGTCGACACTCAAAATTGTACAGCGGTGTACAGCATTCCCTATGGGAATGTAAGGGTGTATGGTGGATGCCTAGGTTATAGAGAGCGATGAAAGACGCGGAATGGCGGCGATATGCTTCGGGGAGGTGCCAATCAACCTTCGATCCGGAGATCTCTGAATGGGGAAACCCCACTGGCGTTGGTCAGTGACCCTTGTATGAGGGGGCTTACCTTGGGAAGTGAAACATCTCAGTACCAAGAGGAAAAGAAAGCAATATATGGAACTTTCTTTCTGAACGGATGCTTTTGCATCACGTTCGGAACTTGTTCTGAGCGTTGGTGCGAAAGTGCCATTACGTTCAGGAAGAAGGTTCTTGCGATTCCCTGAGTAGCGGCGAGCGAAACGGGAACAGCCTAAAC
>CAZUWG010000006.1:0-2927 GCA_964624165.1 uncultured Candidatus Saccharibacteria bacterium
CCAGGGTAAAGTTTATAACCCCGGGCCCGGCTTTGTCGATTGTGGCCAGTTGGGGTATCTTGCCGCCCCGCCCCGCCACATGGTGCTCCGAAACTTGTCGCGGCGCTTGCCCTGCCTCCTTCGCGGCCACCAGCGCCACATTACTTGCATAATCTCCGTGTGCCATATCCTTGGGATACTCAACCGAAAAATCCTTCACCGCGAGCTTGAGTGAAGATAATGCTGCTCTTATCGCCTGTCTTATAGTTGCTTCCATACCGTCACGATAGCAAATTAGAGATTCTCTGTCACGAGCGGCCTTCTAGCGCTACTCACAATCTCAAAGGTTTCCTGTCCGATTACCTGCCCGCGCGTAGTCTCGACCCGACAGCGCCACTTGCCTTCTTTGAAATTTTTTATCAATGTATAACCCCGATAACCATCGCTGCGCCCGCCTTCAATACTGTATGGTAGCTTCGCATACGTCTCCCAGCGCTTAGCGGCTTCATTGTAGTATTGCCAATGATGCTGCACTTGTGTAGCTAGCCGAGTTGGGGCGAAGACTTGTGCAAAACAAAAGACATTGTCCCCTGGCTGATGGCCAAATTTTCGATCAGACGCAACCCAAAACTGCCACCACTCAGGCTCTTCATATTTCACCTGGTACAGTCCGTCATCAAAGCGCACCACCGAGTGGTAAATACCTATGTGCTTGGCAGAAAGTGGGATGGGAGGAATCACGTTGGTGAAATAAAAGAAATTAAAACCAACAAACACCGCTCCGAGTGAGAAGACGATAGCGCTGGTGTGCATCGTCATAAAATTCGGAATAATTTTAAAGAGCGCCTGCACAAAAAAATACATAATGACCGTTGCCAATAGCCCGCTCCCGACAAATACCCACGGGCTCATCAAGCCGGTCACCACAGGCACCACCAACACAACATATGAAAAGAGCGCAATAAAGAAGATGGTGAGGTTGTAGAGTAAACGCCCAACTCGATCCTTGATCGTTTCATTAAAAAAGATAGCCAGCAATATGACTAAAAGAAATGGCCAACTTTCAAACCAAGAACCGGCTCGACCATAAAAAATCAACATCCCAGAAAGAAGTCCCCCGAAGGCGTACTGCAACACAAACGGCGCATACATCACCGCTTTTTTGCTGTAGCGATCACCGAGTTTGTCGGCTGTGCCGGCGTACAACACCAACATCGAGCTAGAGGCCAGGGCGACATAAAAAAGCAATACAATATTATCAAACACTTGATCTACTCTATTGAGAGTGATGTTGTCGACAATAAACCCAAGCACGAATGAGAGCGTCATCCAGTGACGCTTCATTTTGGAAACGGTCGGAGATTGTTTTAATGAGAGGAGAAAACGTCGCATGTCTTTTATTGTAGCAAATTTATTCCGAAGTATGAGAAAGGCCCCTTCGCATTTGCGAAGGGGCCTTTCAAGTGATGCCCGCTTTTCTTTTTTTTAATAGAATTAGAAAAGTACGAGGGAATACCTATTTTTTACACCAACACCTCAGGCACTGGAAAGGCTTCACACAATGCTTTCATCTCTGCTTTTACTGTGTCTTTGAGTGTTTCATTATCTTTATCACGCATGACGGCAATCATCAGCTCCGCAATCCGCGTCGCTTCAGCTTCTTTCATGCCGCGAGTGGTCATGGCCGGCGTTCCAAAACGAATCCCCGACGGATCCATAGCGGTGCGCGTCTCATCTGCAATCATATTTTTATTGAGCGTGATACCCACTTCATCGAGTACGGTTTCTGCCTCTTGTCCCGTGATCTTGAGAGAACCATAAACATCGGCGAGGATAAGGTGGTTGTCGGTGCCGCCGCCTAGCATCCGGACTCCTTCTGCTTTAAAGACCGCTTCCATCGCTTTTGCATTTTTCAGCACCTGTGCTTGATACTCTTTAAAAGCAGGCGTTAGCGCCTCACCAAACGCCACTGCCTTGGCGGCAACTTGCGCCATATGTGGTCCACCCTGCAGCCCTGGGAAAACTGCTTTATTAATCTTTTTTGCAATTTCCTCATCATCACGTACCAAGATCATGCCGCCTCGTGGCCCGCGAAGTGTCTTGTGTGTCGTAGTGGTCATTACATCAAAGCCAGCATGGAATGGATTTTTTGCTACCTTACCGGCAATCAAACCCGCAATATGTGCCACATCAGCAACCGCGTAGGCACCCACTTCTCGCGCGATCTCTACAAATTTTTCATAATCAAGCTCCCGGCTGTAGGCTGAAAAGCCGGCCAAGATAATTTTTGGCTTGTGTTCGAGTGCGGTCGCTCGCAGTGCCTCGTAGTCAATTTCCCCAGTCTCTGCATCCTTCATCTTGTAACGGACGAAGTTGAAAATTTTGTTGATCCAGGTGGTGGGATGACCGTGAGTCAAATGCCCTCCATGAGAGAGGTCCATACCCAACACCGTATCACCAGGCTGCATCAAGGCAAAATACATGGCGACATTGGCCGGCGCTCCAGACAATGGCTGTACGTTTGCGTACTTACAATCAAACAGCTGGCACGCTCGCTCGATAGCAAGACGTTCCACCGCGTCGGTGTACTCTTGTCCGCCGTAGTAGCGCTTACCGGGATAACCTTCGGAATATTTGTTGGTAAAGAGTGAGCCAGACGCTTCGCGCACTGCTTTTGAAACGTAGTTTTCGCTAGGAATTAATTCAAGCCCATGCGCTTCGCGAGCCTTCTCTCCCAACAGAGCTTTATAGACTGCCTCATCTTGCGCTTTGATATGTGCGTATTCGTTTGTCATAGTAAAAATAATTTAAATCAGTAAGTAATTTAGCAACAAACGAGCAAGCTTAGATCATAGGCATTTAGTTATTAATTTAGTATAACGTATTTTACAAAGGTGAAAAGAGTGGGGGGGGTCCCAAAGGGGTTGCGCCCCCACATTTGTTTTTTT
>CAZUWG010000006.1:2937-26056 GCA_964624165.1 uncultured Candidatus Saccharibacteria bacterium
GCGTTAACCTGGGGCGCCGCCCCCCCCCCCCGCCCCCCCCCACTCTTTTCTTAAGTTCCGGCTCGTTTTTGGTGAATCTTTGCATTATATCCTCCAACGACTGCCAACTCGGCTTTAATCGGGGGATGCGATTCGTAATCATTCAGTTTGACATGTTCTGGACGGAACGTATCGATTGAATTAAACTCCTCTGAGAGTGTCACCGTAGGTAGTGGCATTGGCTCACGAGTGAGCTGTTCTTTCGCCGCTTCGATGTGTTTTTCATAAATATGCACATCACCAAAGGTGTGGACAAATTCACCAACCGGATATCCAGTAATCTTACTCAATATCTCGAGCAATAATGCGTAGCTCGCAATATTAAATGGCACTCCAAGGAATATATCCGCCGACCGTTGGTAAAGCTGGAGGCAGAGCTTGCCGTTACAGAGATTAATCTGATACATATTGTGACAAATCGGGAAACGGGCCGCCTCGCCTGGCAGCGCCATCGCGTATAGATATTCTGGATTCCAGCTGTTGACGATGGCATTGTGACAATGCGGGTCATCCATAATCTCATCAACTACCCATTGCAACTGATCGACTACTCCTCCATTTTTGCGCGGCCATTTTCGCCACATTTCTCCATAAATATGCGGCAACTCTCCGTGCTGGGTTGCAAACGCCTCATCGTTAGCAATTTTTTCTATAAATTCCTCTTTGGATAATTCGGGCCAGCCTTCTTTTTCTCTTTTATCATTATAAATACGGAGTGGATAATCATCCCAAATATGGATACCGTTCTCAACCAAATACTTTATATTGGTTTGTCCAGACATAAACCAATATAATTCATGCAGCACCCCTTTCCAAAAGACTTTTTTCGTCGTCAAAAGTGGCAAGCCCTCCGAAAGATCAAACCGTAGTTGCTGCCCAAAGAGACTGTAAGTGACATCACCTGTCTGCGCGTCTTCTTGACGTCCCCCTTCTTCAATCAAGCGTTGCATCAGGTTCAGGTATTGATATTCGGGATGTTTTTTTTCCATAAATCTATTTTTTTACACTAACTTATCAATACTTCGTATCATCACTTCGATTTTTTTTGCATCTGCTTGCCTCTTAAACATATCACCAATGATGGTAAATGACGAGAGACTCATTCCACAAAAACGCACCACCCACCAGCGGAAGGTAAAGGTAAAAAATGGCCACAAAAACCAATATGCCCACTGCGGACCGTCAGCAGTCACCACGACCTTGACCTGCCTACCCTTGAGTAAACCTTTCGGAAGACGTAAAAGGCCGTGAGTGCCTTCTTTGTAGGTGTAGGCAAAGTCGGGGGTGATATTTTGATCGAAGAAATTCTTCATGCGCGCCGGTACGCTCCCCCACCACATAGGAGCCACAAAGACTAGCTCATCCGCACGCAACATTTCTGCCTGGATACGTGCCGCGGTCTCTCGCTCATTCATCTCACGAGGATCTTCAAAGACCAAAAAATCTTGCTTCCACTTGTTTGAGTAGAGATCCATGACGAGCGCGGTGCCGCCGGCCGCTTCGCGGCCGGCGGCATACCGCGCCGCTATCTTATGCGTATGTCCCCGACTTGAAGGATGTGCTGTGATAATGAGTGAATGCATAATCTAGGCAAGAGTAAATGTTTTCTCTGTCCCGTAGTATTCCTCCCAGTGCTTATTGTAATAATCAAACATGCGCGCCAATCGATCTTGATCCAACTCTTCGACCTCAAGCGCATTCATCAGTGCCATAATTTCATCACGAGCTGTGTCGATTAGACTTTCATCTTTTACCACCTTCTCAAACTCAATAAGATACCCATAGCCTGCGTTTTTATCAAAGCAGATATTGGTGTCCCCGAGCGTATATTCTTCTCTTTCGCGAGACCACTTTGCTTGATAGCTAAACCCCGCATCTAAAACAAGCTGGTCCAACGTCGTCAAACTATACGCAACCGCTTCTTCGAATTCCATGCGCTGTACGGTATTTTCGCTTGTACCACCATCTAGAGACGCCTTCACTACCAACAGCACCTCATCATCCTTCTGTCGCGTTCGCACCGAAAAACCTTCTCCATTCTCAATCACATAACGCAGTCGTGCTTGCTGACTTTCATCAAGCGTGTCTTTCATGTTGTTGAACAACTGCTCAATATCCCCACCAGTAAAATAATGATTGAGCTGCGTGTTTTTTGCAACAAAAATGAAATCGTGTTCTGATGCTTCCATTTTTGCTTTTAAGGCTTCCTGATTCTTTTTTTCACCCAATAAACTTTTGATTTCAATTTCAAATTGTGACATAGAGACTTTTTAGCTAACAACTCATGCTATTATATCGACATCTGCTCAGTATGCCAAAGACTCAAAAAAACTCGGCCATCATCGCTATCGCCGCTCTCGGAAAGAATACGCGCTATATCTGCCGTGGCACTGAACTACTATGGCATAATCCCGATGATCTCAAACGAGTGAAGGCGCTCACGCTGGGTCATCCTCTTATTATGGGGCGCAAAACCTACGAATCAATCGGCCGCCCGCTGCCAGGACGCACCAATATCATTTTGACAAGAAATACTGATTTTACTGCACCCGGCTGCGTGATTGTCAGTGACAAGCAGGCCGCCTTAAACGCGGCGGCAAATGCTCCAGGTGGAGATAAAATATTTATTTTCGGCGGCGCTGAAATCTATACCCTATTCTTGAATGACACCGATACACTCATGCTTACCCTCTATGAGAGCGATAAACCCGGCACTGCCCGCTTCCCTGAATTCGCATCTGAGTTTACACAAGCCACACAACATGGTGAAGGTACGTTTGAAAATGAACCTTTTGCATGGGTCGACTACGTGCGCAAGTAAAAACGCGGCGCCATGGGCGCCGCGTTTTTACTTCCCCTATTGCTTTCCCTTTTTTGCCACAATGCCCACAAAGTTATTTTTGCTGTAACGCCCAGTATCTTCATAGCTCTGCTTAGTGTGCGAGGAGAGAGTCGAAAACGTGAGCTGCGCGATTTCCATTCCTGGACGCAATACAATTGGCACATTATTGAGATTGCAGAGCTCAAGTGCAATATGGAGATAATGTCCTGGATTGACGATACTGGCGCTGTTGTGCACGATAAGTCCAATGCGGGCCAAGCTCGACTTACCGTTGACTTCAATAAGGTATTCATCACTCCCAAACTTTTCTTTTGAGTAACCTAAGATCGAAACGCCGGGATGAAGTACGAACTCTGCCCCGTCTTTGACTTCAATCGTCTGCGTCTCTGGAAAAATGCCTTTGGCCGGATCGATGGCTTTGGTCGAGTGTGCATCGGTGATAATAAACGTGTTTCCAAGGCGAATATCATACGTTGCAGGCTGAAGCTGCTTTTTTTGAAATGGCTCGAGAGTGATCCGCCCCTCTTTCACTGCGGCGTGAATATCTTTATCTGAAAGAAACATAGTGACTATAGTATAACAAGCGATGTGGAAAAAGAAAAAGCGCCCGCGGAGCGGGCGCTTATAGAAATCTTTACAGAAACCCTTGCAGAAATCTAGGTCGGCAAGAGTTCTAAGTCGCGCAGAGTCGCGTGCGCGGCGGCAAGCAATCTTCCTTCGCTTTTTCCGAGCATACCATGAAATGCAACAGTAACCTGCATCATGAGTTCGAACTTGCGAGGTGAGATCTGCCTCCCTTTCGGCAAAGCCAGCAATTCACTCACGCCACACCAGCGAAGCTGGTGGTGTGGCGTTTGAGTCGCTGTAAGCACACCATGGTATTCATTCGCCTGCAATCCATACACATACGCCAAGCGCGTGTGTTTACTCATGCCGCCAGTCAACTCCCCTTGATGCACATAGCTGTATCCAATTTGTTGGCAATCAGCCGGCACCGCAAGAATGTCGCGCTGCAGCAAGTGGATTGCTTGTGAGGGAGCAATATCCTCTGTCGAGCCAAGCACACTTTTCACACAGCGATATTGCGGCAACATGACTTCAAACCTACCGTCAAACACCTTCTTTCGCGGAGTGACCAACGCCACTTGATCTCGCCGCGGCGACAGTACAAGCGCCATCACGGAATGCTTAAGATATGGGCGGCGACCTTTTTGCTCTCGCCACACACAGTCAAAATTGTTGCCGACAGACAGTTGGTCTTTTTGAGAACGCATGGTGCTTCCTTCACAGTTGAGAACGTGTATCTAACGCCATAAAACCACATTTTTTAAAAAATGCAAAGCGGGGGCGGGCCTTTGGCCCGCCCCCGCTTTGCATTTTACGTTTGCATTTTGTGAAAACACTAATCTTTCACGTGCACTCCCATACTCTTACACGTCCCTTCGATGATTTTCATTGCTGCTTCTACATCATTGGCAGAAAGGTCTACCATCTTTGCTTCAGCGATTTCACGAATCTGCGCTTTTGTAATATCACCGGCTTTTGAGACAAGATTCTTACCTGAACCTTTCTCTTTGCCAATCGCTTTAAGGATCATGCGAGACGCTGGTGTGGTTTTGGTGATGAAGTCAAAACTTCGGTCATCGTAGACATTAATGACAACAGGGACCAACTCGCCACGACGATCTTGAGTCTTTTCGTTAAACTGGTTTACGAATTCACCGATATTGATACCGGCTTGACCGAGCACTGGTCCAAGGGGTGGAGCTGGAGTAGCTGCACCACCTTTTGCTTGTGCTTTTACTTGTTTTAGTAACTTTTTTGCCATAAAAATGTTGTTGAGAAATAATGTTAGAAGCTGTGCGAGCAATATGCCCGATTTCCCGCGTAACAGTGGTGAGGATGATACAAGAAACATCCAAAAAACGCAAGGAGCAGGGGGCGGCGCGAAGCGCCGCCCCCTGCTTTCTCCTCACTACATCTTCTTCACTTGCAAAAAATCTAGCTCTACCGGCGTCTCTCGTCCAAACATCGACACCAATACTTTTACCTTTCCGCTCTTCTCGTCGACCTCCCCGACCTTACCTTCCATTTCCTTAAACGGACCATCAACGATTGTAACGATATCATCAGCTTCAAGATCTACTTTGTGCTTTGGCGCATCTTCCTCCATACGCTTCAAGATTGAGTTGAGCTCATCTTCGGTCAAAGGTACTGGTTGATTTCCTGCACCAATAAATCCGGTCACGCGTGGGGTATTTCTCACCACATACCATGATTCATCATTCACCACCATTTCCACCAAGACATACCCTGGGTATACCTTCTCTTCTTCTGTCACTCGCTTTCCTCCCTTAACCCGAATCTTTTTTTCAGTCGGAACAATCACTTCAAAAATCTGATCCTGCATACCAAGCGAGTCGATACGTTGACGCAGATTTTTTGCTACAGCGTTTTCATACCCTGAATAAGTATGAATTGCGTACCAGTGACGTTCGCCAGTGTTTAGTTGTTTAGCCATAGATAAAGCCAGCGATTAGAAAAATCGCTCCATTAAAACGTTGGTAAAGAGATGGTCAAAGCCTGCAACGTAAAGCGCGACCAGCGCAGAAACGATAATCACCAAAAGCGAATAGATAAGAGCTTGTTGGCGACTCGGGAAATGTACGTACTTCATTTCTGCCTTGGTGGCTTTGAGATATTTTACAAATTTACTCATAGTTATTTTCAATTAAAAAACGCCCTTGGGGCGACTTCTTATGTATAGTACCCTTTTTGGAGAAAAAGTAAAGCAGGTGTAGCAGACGCAAAAAGCGGCCGCAAAGCGGGCGCTTTTTGCGTCTTAATCTCTACCCTACCGCACTTCGTATGAGACGTTGACTCGCACAGTATACTCATCTTCCCCAGTAGGAAGCGTGGGCACTCCCGCGGCGTCACTCGACATCACCGCCATCTCCTTTCCATAATACTCTGGGTAATAAGGAGCGGTTTCTTCATAGAAGCTCGTCATTTTTATAATCCGCACGTCCAGATTTTCGGCAAGCACTTCTGCTTTATCTTTTGCATTTTGAATAGCTGCTTCACGAGCTTCGCTCTTTAGCACTTCAGTGTCGTCAATGGTAAATGAGAGCCCGCTAATGTCAGTTGCTCCTGCTCCACCTACTCCCGCGATCAAGGCGCCCGACTGCTCGAGATCGCGCACTTTGACGGTCATCATCTGGAAAACTTCAAAACCATCAGGAATACGCTCCCCAGGAGGACAGTAGCTATTGCCTACACACACCTTTTCCTCATAACGAAATTTTTCGTTGAGGTTGTAGTTTTCGGTTGCGATATCCTTTTCCTCCACGCCAGCATCCTTCAGAAAGGCCAGCACTGCATTACTTTTTTCAGCGGCGGCGGCTTGGGCGGCGGCGGCATCAGCACCCTCAGCCCGTACACTGAAAGTAAAGGCGCCAATATCAGGCTTTGCCATCACCTTACCCTCTCCTTGGACATTAATAATGACCGGGCCGGTATGCCAATATTTCGCCTGCTTCAAGGTCGAATATCCATACGCCCCCAGCGCAAAAATCCCCATCACTAAAAGAACGGCTGCTAATGTGCGCATATACCCTTGTGACCACAATGTTGTTTCGTGTTCCATATTGCAATAACTACTTAATAATAACGCTCTTAATTATACTCCTTCTTGGTGCACCACACCACCATGCTGCCGAAAAATCATCCTTATTTTGTCCCACAAGCTCAGATCGTCCCCACACACCGCATAAAACGCTGCCATATCGTCTTCTGATAAGACAATCTCTGTTGGCTTGTCTTCTAGTAAATAATGCATCACCGATGATGGATCGGCTACGTGATCGATCGAAAGTGCGTGCCCGAGCTCATGCGCTAGGACCAGCTCTAGTTCGGCCTGATCTTTAAAAGTATAAATATTGATACCGTTGGTTTGATAATCACCTTGCGTAAACTCTCGCCCATCACCATAGACGCTGTTGAACGTACGTATTTCTTCGTTGTAGGATTCGATCTGGTTATTATGTGCTGCACCAAGCTCATTTAGCTTATCCGTCAGTATGTTCACTTCTTCCGCAGCTTCCTCAAGACGGAGTGCTACCCGCTCAAGTCGCTGACGCTCATTTTCCAGGGCCTTGTACTCATTTGGTGGCGCCCCGCCGCTTTCATTGTAATTGGCTACCGTTTCATTATAAGCACGTAAGTCTGCTTCATAGCGACGGTTGTTGTCTTCAAAGTCTTCACGTTTTGTTGTGAGTGTCGACTCTGCTTCATCGTACTCACGTCCCACAGTCTCAAGTGCCAGTCGAGATGCTTCAAGCGTATCTGCGGCCGCTACTTCAGCATCGGAGCGTTCTTGTCGTTCATCAAACAGAAAGTTGATCGCAAACTCTGCCTTCGGGTCATATACAAACAACTCCTGCTCCAAGGCTGTTTCCCAGACTGCCTCAGCAGCCGCTACCGCCGCCAGCACCTCATCCTCTGAAAGCGAAAACTCCTCATCAACTCTTCCAATACTGTATGAAAACGGTATCGGACAAATAGACTCGATACGTTCAAAAAAATACCACCCCGCTCCAGCGAGTGTAGCCACAAAGATAAGCCAGAGCCCTTTTTGCATATTATCTATGATACCAGAAAAGTAAAAAAGGGGGCGGGGAGCAAAGCTCCCCGCCCCCTTTTTTACCACTCCCTACTTCCCCTTCTCTGACAGCTTTTGGCGTGTCAGCTGCTGTGCGGCATTCATACTGTGCTGATAGTAGAGGGCTTTAATACCCTTTTCCCAGGCACTGATATAGAGCGCATTTATCTCCTTCACCTCCATGTCGGGCGCTACCATGATATTGAGTGACTGCCCTTGATCAATAAAGGCTTGTCGGTCGGCTGCCTGAGCAATCACCGCATGCTGGTCAATCTCGGCAAAAGTACGAAATACATCCTTTTCTTGTTCATCAAGAAAATCAAGATGTTGAACTGACCCATCATTATCGCGAATACTTGCCCAGGTCTCCTTGTCATCCTTCCCTTTGGCTTCGAGTACAGTCTTTAAGAATGGATTCTTGATGGTCACCTTAAGCTTTGCCAAATCTTTTACATAACAATTACTCCACACCGGCTCAATACCCTGCGACACCTGACCGAGGATAAAGGCTGAAGAAGTAGTGGGCGCGATGGACATCGTAGTGGTGTTGCGCATACCGTAGCCTTGTAGCACTTCTGGCTCGCCATATATGTCCGCCATTTCTTTGCTGGCTGCATATGATTTTTCCTGCATAAAGCGAAAGACTTCCTTATTGATCGACATTGCTTCCTGACTTGCAAACGCAATGTTTTTTGATTGTAAGAGTGAGTGCCACCCCAACACACCGATACCGAGCGCTCGATTGGCCTTTGCAAAGGCGTGAGCCCGCTGCATGAATTCAAAGCCGCGACGCTTTTCAAACTCTTCACTGTCACGCATTTCTTCGAGCTTTAAGATAAACTCTTCCATCACCGCATCGAGGAAATACGTCATAGTCTCTACCAAATCCGTATCTTTCCATTCGTCATAAAAAAGGACGTTGATGGAAGAAAGACAACACACAAACGACCACTGATCATTGCTGGGAAGCATGATTTCGCTGCAAACATTGCTGGCGTAAATTGGCAAATCTTTGTCTTTATAAACCTGCGGTCGCTGGTCGTTGGCGTTGTCGAGGAACATAATGTATGGATAACCAATTTCACCCCTGCGCTGCAACACGCGCGCCCAGATAGCACGCTTTTCTTCATCCCCTCCGCGCATCGCTTCAAGCCATTGGTTGGTTACCGTCACGGCGTAGTTGATCCCTTGGATCGGGTTTCCTTCAGTATTAAGATCGAGAAACTCGAGCACATCTGGATGCTCAATCGGGAGATACGCTGCAAAAGTCCCTCGTCGTACTGACCCCTGACTCACGACGTCGATAAGCTTATCAAAGAGCTGCATAAAGTGGACCGAACCTGAAGAATGACCATTCCCCTTAATCGACTCCCCACGTCCACGCAGTGCTCCGAAAGCCGCTGACGTTCCGCCGCCAAACTTCGTCATCATACCGATCTCCGCATGAGAGAAGAGGATACTGCCCATATTATCGTCGACGTATGAACCAAAACAACTAATCGGCAATCCTTTATTCACTCCAAAGTTTGCCCATACAGGAGAAGAGAGTGAAATCCACCCGCGACTCATATAATCAACAAACTTTTCAGCAAACCCTTCTTTCTTTAGAAGTTCCTCCGCTCGCTTGGCAATAAACTCAATCCGTTCTTCCGCTGTTTGCCCTTCTGCAAGATACCCTCGCGCCAAAAATGCGCGCGAGTTTTCATTAAGCCAATACCATTTTTGTGTGTAATCCATAACAATCAAATAATTTCTTAAAACAAATCCGAACTCTGCACGCTCTTCGACTTCTTGCTGTAATTAATAGATCGCTTGTAGAAAAAATCAACATGCTTTGTAGCGATCACTTCCTCATCAAACCACTCTGTTTTATCAAGCAGCGCATCATCAAGCGTAAAGACTGGATCGATACCAACGCTCTTGAGCGACGCATTAAGGCGATACTTAATAAATTCCTCTACTTCAGCGCGTGGCAAAAAATCGAGCTCACCCTCCTCAAAGATCCAACTAAGTATATCGTTTTCAGCGTCAAATGCCTGTCGACAGAGCTCTTGTACTTTCTTAGCGTGCGCTTCGTCAAACCATTCTGGATGCTCTTTTTTTACGATATTGATCAAATCAATACCAAACATTCCGTGAATCTGCTCTTCTTTTGAGGTGGCCTCAACGGCGTTACTAATACCTTTGAAAAGGTTACGATGCTTGTTGAAACTCATCATAATCAAAAATTGCGAAAAGAGGGACACATGCTCAATAAAGAGCGCGAAGAGCAAGATGGCCTCGGTGTATTCGCGATCTTCTTCGGTACGCGAAAGGGTGATTACTTTATCCAGATAGGCAATGCGCTTTTTGATTGCCGGGACTGAAGTGATGTTTTTGAATTCGTTGTTGAGTCCAAGAATCTCAAGCAAGTGTGCATAAGCATCGGCGTGACGCACTTCACTTTCCGCAAAAGTAGCTCCGACCGCCCCCACTTCTGGCTTGGGCATCTTTTTGTAAAGATCACCCCAGAACGACTTGACCGCCACTTCAATCTGAGCGATCGCAAGCATGGTGCGTGTAATCGCTGCTCTTTCTGCGTCGGTCACGTTGACCTTGAAGTCTTGCACATCGCCGGTGAAATTGAATTCGGTATGGACCCAGTACGAGTGACGAATCGCCGATACGTATTCAGACAGCTCCGGATACTCGTATGGCTTGAGATTGACACGTTTTTCAAAAATATTGCGTTCGCGAAGCTTTTTGCGCTCATTTCGGTAGAGAATGTAGGCTTTGGCAGTATCAAAATAATCCATTTCCATCAAAGCCTGTTCAACTAGGTCTTGAATTTCTTCGACAGCAGGATAACCATCCACACACTTCTTGGCGTGCGGACTTCCGACAGGTGCTGTGTTGGCGTATACACACATTGCTACCGTCTTTTTTTGTGTAAGCTCTGCAATCGCACGCGCCTCAGCCTCGCCCCCTTCTCCTGTTTCTTTGAGTGCCTTCACAACGGCGTAGACAATTTTATCAAAATTAAAATCTTGCACTGAACCGTCGCGTTTGCGAATTTTTGTAATTTCCATACCTAAACTAATTTCTCTACCTAATAAATAAAAGAGCGTGAAAGAACCAGACAACGCTTCGCGCGCCTATGATTACTCTATAGTAACACCTACCCACTTTCGATTTTTTACGTTGACAAAAAATAACGGCTAACTTTCGTGACGCTGTCCACACGCTGTGTATAAATTGCACACTAGAAAATTACTTCGACACAAAAGCAACTATACAGACTCAAGAAGAGTGGTGCGGTACTGCTTGACAAAGCAGTCATTTTATAGGAATGTGCACTCAGAGTGCATTATGCACACCCCACCAGAAGGAATCTTACAAAATGCAACCGGTAGCCTATACTCCCTCCAGACTCAACATCTTTGACGGCTTTCTTGTCATCTTGACCGGTACCAAAGAGAAGTTTAGAGGCGACACATGTATAGAGGTATACACAACCAAAGGCGGACGCATCCTGATACCGGAAAAGCACGCCCAAAAGCTGCGGCCTCTATCTGACTTGATAGGAAACGATCAGAAAGTAGAAGAGGTTCTCACAATATTGAGAGGACCTCAGCCAAAGCGCCAAGCGATATTGGCGCGAAAAAATGTGCTCCAAAAAGAGTTGGCCACCATCGTCATCAGTCAACAAGATGTGCTCAGCTGGGCGAAAATCTTAGCTGACATATACCATCGTAATAAAAATCGGCGGATAAATTCGCAAGCGTCAAGCGAAAGCATCGTATTCACAAACGTCTACGATGCGATCTTGGAAATATTTCTCCTCACGTTTGCTGCCTACTGGCAGGTGGAGCAGAAAGCTGCGGCCAAGACACTTGAGAGGCGTATGGAACGAAGCTTTACGCTCGGGACAGTGTAAGGACAACGACGATGGGCGCGGCCTCCGGCCGCGCCCTTTATTATTCTTGAGATCTACCTTAACGCTTTATACTGTCACGAATCTCTCGCAATAAGAGTACCTCTTCGCTTGTCTTTGCTTCTACTTTTTCCTCTTTTTCCTTCGCATCAAACTGTGCCTGCGCTTTGTTGAGCGCCTTTACTACCACGAAGATCACGAGCGCCACGATAATAAAATCTACCACCGACTGAATAAAGACACCGTAGGTAATTTCCGCCTTGCCCACCGTATAGTCAAGCCCGGAAAAATCGACGCCTCCCATCAAGAGGCCGATAAGCGGAGTGATAATATTAGCCACCAATGAAGAGACGATCTTACCAAACGCTGCACCAATCACGACTGCTACCGCGAGATCGATCACATTCCCCTTCATCGCAAAGGCCTTGAATTCTTGTATAAAATTTTTCATATATCTTTTTTTAATGTTATTCAGTATATCAATGGTGGTGCGAATGGCCAGCATGTGAAGGACTTGTAACCTCACGATTGCGATACCACCAAGCCGCCAAGGCTGTCGTCAGTGGCACCGCCAAGACCACGCCGATACTACCGATAATAATCCGCACCAACTCCGCCGCTACCACTTCTTGGTTGAGTATTAAATCAAAACTATCTTCACTCGTTGAGAGAAAGAGCACCAAAGGCAACGAGACACCTACGTACGCGAGCGCGAGTGTATTGACGAGCGAGCTCACATGATCACGCCCCACTCGGATCGCGCGCCGATAGAGCTCATGTGCATCCAGTGAAGGGTTGGCATGTTTTAGTTCCTCCACTACTGATGCCTGAGTAATCGACACATCATCTAAAACACCCAAAATACCGATGATAATAGACCCGAGCAGTAACCCAGCAAAATCAAGTCGACCGTCGGTATTGAAGTTTAGATAGACCGATGCGTCTGAACCAAAGCCAGACAGCCGCATTACCGCCACCCACCAAAGCGACATAAGACATGTCACTACCACCGCCGAGACCGTCCCCACAAAAGCCACGATCACACTCGCTTTAAAGCCATGTGTCCCAAAAAAGACAAGTGCCAGAATCACCACCGCCACAAAAAAAGAGACCAAGACCGGGTTATATCCTTTTAGTAAAAGCGGCACGAGAATAAATAAAATTGCAAAAAAAGATATTAGCAACATCGCAATCGAACGTAGTCCTTGCCAGCCAGCAAATAAAATTAACAGCACAAAAAAGAGACCGGCCAGCAGCACGAGATTGAGCCGACGGTCAAAATCCTTGAAAAGATAAGTCTCTTGTCCGTTGGCGTTGACTTGCCGGTGAATATAAAACACGTCCCCCACTTCAAGCGCTACTACATCATTTTCAAACGCCACAAAGGTGCCGGCCTTTTCGCCATCTTTGATTTCAATCAGCAGGTCTTGGACGTTCCCCACAACATCTGTCCCGGCTACCATTTCTTCTCGCTCGGAGCGAATCTCCAAAACTTCAGCCCGCACCACCTCATGCTCTGACGCTGCGACAATATCCTGCGCCAAAGCAGACGGCGTGCCCGCCATCAGTAAAAACAATCCGAAAAATATCACAATATATTTCATGGCTCTTATTCTATCAGACGCAGGACTTGCAGCGACCATAAAAAATTACCTCGTGCGAATGAAGCGCCGAAAAATCAGCTGGCAGATTTTTAGGCGCTTCTAACTTAATACACGGCAAAGGCGCAATTAAAAGACATACCTCACACACGACATGATGATGGTGATGACCGGCCAGCTCATAGCGGTCTATGTCGCCACGGATCGAGAGCACTGTCACCAGTGATTCTTTTTTAAGGACATCAAGCGTTCGGTAGACTACCACTGGATCTCCTACATAAGCCTTCACCAGCCAAGCTGCGGTTACCGGACCATCCGCAGCCGACAAGAGCTCCACTACTTTTGTACGTGACTTTGTCATTCGGTATCCTTTTACCCTTAAACTCTCTAAAACATAATTTGCCTTTTTCATACCTCCATGATACCTTTAATGCAATCTATTTGCAATAATAATTTTCACCATGTTGTACGCACTTATCGCCGCTTTTTTTATCGCTCTACTCTCTTTAAGTGGAGTCTTGATCAGCAGCACTCGCGGACACATCTCGGGGATGCACCGTTTTTGGATTCCTCTTTCGGTTGGTGTTTTTTTAGGAGTAGTGTTTTTTGAACTTATTCCCGAAACCATTTTTGCCGGCGGCGAGACGGGCGGTCTCGTGATCGCGGCAGGCTTTTTAGGTTTTTTCTTCCTTTCATTCCTCCTGCGGCGCGACCACGCCTGCGAAGGAGCGGCTGACTGCAGTAATACGCGCCACACTCCACACGCACTACTTATCGGCGACAGTCTTCACAATATTGCCGACGGGGTACTGCTTTTCTCAGCTTTTGTACTTAGTCCGCAGCTTGGCGTAGTGACCGCGCTCGCTATTGCCCTTCATGAAATTCCTCAAGAAATCGCCGAATACAGTGTCCTTCGAAAGGCTGGCTATAGTCACGGCAAGGCGCTCCGTTACAACTTCATCACTGCCCTGTCGATCATAGTCGGAGTGACACTGGCCGCCCTCTTTATCCACATCGGTGATGTACTATGGGTCCTTACCGGTATCACCGCCGGCAACCTGCTCTATATTATTGCCTCAGATCTTTTGCCTGAACTGCAAGACGAACGTCACCAGGAGCATTTTGGATCAGTTATGATCTCTTTACTCGCAGGCTTCCTACTTATTGTAATCACCATCACCTTTTCACACAGCACCTTAGAAAATGCGGGCGCACCACATGCTCACGAGCTCGAAGTAGATACTCACGAAGAGCACGCACACTAGAAAAACAGCTTCGCGACGTAAAAGCCCACCGCCGCAAAAAGCATAAAAATAACTACCGCTGAAATCTTTTTAGTATCGTCATCCATGGCCAAAGTATAGCATTTACTTTTGACCAAAAAACGGGTATAAAGGGAGTCACTTGGGTGGGTGGCAAGGCGGCCAAAGGCCGCCTTGCCACCCACCCTCACAACATGGCGGCTATAGTATAACGGTTAGTGCATCGGTTTGTGGTACCGAAAGTTCGGGTTCGATTCCCGGTAGCCGCCCCAAGATAGAATCAGCTCAGCATATTGAGCATTTCGTGAAGCTATATCAAGGTTTTTGTCCAGTTCGAGCCGCTTATATTCGGCTTCTAACGCTGGATAGGCTTTTTCTATAGGGACCAGCCATTCGTTGGCTTCAATACTCACTTTTTTGTCTTTCAAAACGTAGTTCTGACCAAGTGCAGAAAATATCTCTCGTCGCTGTCTAATATCACCTTTCGCAAACTCATTGCGAGCATGACGAGCGAAGTTAAATGTCTTCTCGGTTAGCTCAAGCCACGTCGCCGCTCGGTTCTCGGTAGAGTTAAGTTGAAGCTTTAGTTTTGTTAGTTGTTTCTTCAATTCTGACTTTTCTTTCATAAACTCTTCATCGTCAATCAGCTCTCGATACCGCATTTGGGTAAGGGTGTCCATTTGCTTTTGCGTAGCGTTGTATGCCTTCTGTTGCTGTTCGTAGATTTTAGTACGCTCTTGTACTTCAGTATCATTTCGCTTATTGAGTATCTCTAACGCCCACTCCTGAAACTTTGGGAGGATGGTGTATCGCTCAAGGGCAATATCAACCTGCTCTTCAAACTCATTAAGTGGGACTGGTTTCTGTTTACAAAACTTCTTGCCATTCTCATCCTTTTTCTTTTTAGTGCAGTGATAGTAAACGTATGTTTTTAACTCCCTAGTGGTCTCCACTATTTTCTTCTTCACCGAGCAGGTACACATACCGCCACACTCCCCGCACTTCACGAGACCAGTATATGAAGCATCATGCACTTGCTGACGTGGCTTTCCTTTACGCCCCAAAATGATTTGGGCTTTGTCATACTCATCAGGCGTAATCATGGCTTTATGGTTGCCTTCATACACTTCACCTGACCAGACAAACGTTCCTGTATAAAACTCATTGGTAAACATACGATACATCGAACTTAACGCCACAGGACCATCACCCGAACGCTTAAACTTCGGCGTCTTAAAACCCCACTCCTCATTTACCACCTGTTGTATCTGGGGAACGGTGTACGTCCCAGTGAGTAACATATCCCACATCTTGCGGACCATTTCCCATCGGTCTTCATCAGGATAGATTTCGTGTATTAGAAGGTCATTTTTGTAGCCAAGTGGTGCTCGGGACGGAAGCCACCCTTTGTCAGCTTTACTCTGCATACCTCGGCGACTCACGACTGCCAAATCACGAATGTACTGATTCGCCATACTGGTCTCAACATTAAAAAGAAGGACATTATCTTCAGGCAGATACTCACGGTCCATTGTTTGTATCACTTTGATGATGCCTTTCTGGAGCATCCAGCTTAACGTCCCCGAGTCGATAGGGTTACGAGACAAACGATTGATATGCCAACACAAAATACCATCTGCTTCACCCGCCTCAATACGGTCCAACATATTTTGAAACTTCGGACGAATATATGGTTGTTTAGAGGACTTTGATTCCTCAAAGGTATCAACGATTTTATAACCCAAACGAGCCGCTAGGGGCTTGAGGTTATTTATTTGGTCCTCTATAGACTGGAGTTGCTTATCAGAACTCTCATCGGAGGACCGTCTGGCGTAGAGGAATACTTTGTATTTAGGCTTATCCATAATGTTGTATTAACATTGACTTTTACTTATAAATATAGTATTGTATACGGAGGTTAATGAGGTGGCCTTACTACCTCTATATAGCGTAAACGGGAGGTTACCCATGCGCAAATTCGTCCTTTCCATCATCGCCGTACTCTTCTCTCTGCCCGTCGCGGCAGCAGAACTGGAGTGCACCAATGTCGTGACGCAACCCGCCGATGCATTCGTCCAGGTGGCGACGGAACGGCATCCCGACCTAAACGAAGGTCAGGTGGCTTCCATCGCTGGCATGTACGAGCTGGCCTATCACCAGCATCAGCTGGCGAACAACGAAGCCACGGCTGCGCAGGACCGCGAGTTCGCAGAGCGGACCCAACAGGTCGCGATGCGGATGGCGGCCATCCAGCTGAACGTCTTCGAATCGCTGCCGCAGATGGAATCCGTCCTGGAACGGATGGAGGCTGAAGAAGCTGCTGGTCTCACGCGGGTCTCGGCCGAGCTCTTGCCCGACGTCCGTCACTCGGCTCGCACCATGCTTGCCATTGGCCTCATCTGGGGCGACCTCGGCAACGCCGTCGTTCAGCTGAGCGCAGACCGCTTCATCGCCGTCGCGAACTCTGGCAACAGCACCGACGCATTGGACTCGGCGCAACGCACGTTGTGCACGCTGGAGTCGGTCATGGACGCCATGGAGGGTGTCGCGGACTTCTTCCCGAATGCCGCTGTCCTCGCGTACGTCGAGCGTCTCAACTACTGAACGAAGGCGACGTTCAGACCAAGGGCTGTCTTTCGAGACAGCCCTTTTCTTTTGTCTAAAAAACCCGAAAGGGACAGTCTGGTTGACCCAACATGAGTAAGCACGAAGCTGACAACATACTGGCAAACTGCCCCTCTCGGGTCACTATGTTGTCTGGATATAAAAAACCTCGTGCGGTTCCTGCATATTGGGTCAACATATCTATTATACAAGTTTTTTACGCTGAAGTTCTCTGAACTGGTCATAATTGTGGTCTTGTTGATAATAGAGCTTTAACAACTTTTTATACTTTCTTGTAGGTTTCCCATTGTAGTAGGGTCGCTGAATCTCAGCTTCTAATTTTTCAATCTGGTCTGACATAGTAAGGACATCAAACATAGCTTTGTGCTTGTGGCGACGATTCTGGTTTTTACTCTCGTAGGTCAGCTCATAGCAGTGACGACAACCAAAATGGTCACCTGCCCGATAGAGTTTCCCAATTCGTTTCCTGCACGGAACGTTACTCTTCACCAATGGGCAGATAAACCACCATCTATTTCCACCAAAATGACACGGTGTGGTTACCAATCCTACCGAGTAGTTAAATGACTCTTTATCATCATTCTCTCGGGTAATGGTGTAGTTGAGCTGAAGAGAGCCAGTCTCTTTTTGAATGTTCGTCGTAACTCCAATACTGTTCTTGCTCTCGCCCCAGAAACCACTTCTGGTCCAAGTAATTGAGCCTGAATGCCATCCCACTTCAAAGTAGTGGTGCTTCTTGAGAAAAGCTACTGAGATGTTGTTAAGACCGTCGGCTTCTTGTTTGGTGTTGTAGTGGTATCGCCCCATAAACTTTTCTGTTTTTTACCGAAATCATTAGACTTTGTTTTGCTTGGTTTGAGGCTTAAGTAGTGATTTTGTCGCTCTGTTATTATCTTTCCTATAGATTTGAACTCTGCCATAGTAATGTTGATTTTCTGCCTGTTCTTTACGAAACGAACCCATTTTCATTGACTGACACATCCACATCGACCGCTACCGGAAGTGGTGTTGGTTCACCCCGTCTAGCAGCTTGGATACGTTGTAATTCGTGGAGAGCTTTATAGATACCTCGCTCAATACTGGTCTCATAACGAACAAACTTGCTGTAGGTATCGTTATTGGCAAAATCAATGCTCAATGCCCTGCCAAGCGTATTACTCTTGAAGACACCGCTCATATCACCCTCCATCATTTCTCGCTCAATCTGCATAGCTCGTTTGAGCCGCCAGCTATTGCCGATAATTCGCTCCACGAGTAGCAATTCAATCTCACCTTCAGGAGCTAACTCCAGTCGAAATCGTTTACCTAGTTCTATCAACTCATTTTCGTTCTCTTCTGGAAGCAAAATCTCTTTACTCAAGAGGCCGTGCTTCATTGCATTCCACTTACTTACTGCCTTACCTTCAGGAGTTTTCACACCACCTTTCATGGCGTTTTCTTTGTTTGCTTCGATTTGTTTTTGAGTAGTCATAAAATACAGATTAGGAATCATCATCGTCACTAGTGATTGGCATTCGTACCCCACCCTCACTACCACTATTTCCTATGTCCTCGTGAGTGGTTGGAAAAACGAGCATCTTGCGTTTATCGCTGATGTCTTGCTCTTGAGTAATCAGCCCCGCTGTTTCCAGCATTGGAAGAATTTGCTGTCGTAGTTGAGCGTTATCAAGCATCCGTCCATAGACGGCGTAGTGCTTCTGAAGTCACCTGTCCGGGGAATCAAACTGCAACACTGTTACAGTCTGACTCCCAGGAACTTCGATTGCTGTCGAAGTCGCATCAGGGCCTAGAATTCAAAGATTTCACCGCAACCAGAAGGCGGGTCTTTGATTCGCGTCCCACACCCTTCCAGGATTAGCTAGCACATGGCTACAACACACCAAGCTTTATTAGCATTTTGATGGCTGCCCCTTTGTCCGAAAACAAAAGAAACTTTTAGTATTTAATTGGAATTTGGATATGGTATTTCTTCTCGGAGAGCTATCTGACTAAAATCATACCAGAGTGCCAAAAACGACAGTCAAGTATCAAAAGCAAGACTGTTACAACTGCCCCTAGGGCAAGACACGCCAACAACACTTACTTTAAAAAAATATGGCGGAAATTTTTTGACCCCTGTACCCACAGCTTCAACTTTCAAAATAGAAACGGGTCCGAGAGTACCCCCATTACAGGACTCCGGTGCTTAGGGTCCTATATTTACCAAACCACTACCCCCACATCATTCCCGCAGAGGTTCTTGTAACTAGATTAGTGAAGAGTCTTAATCATTCAGGCAACTACTCTTCGTGCTGTGATGCATACCAGCACTGCCACAAATAAACACCATGAGAACACCAGCAGACGTATTAGATAACCGACCACGGAGTAACTACCAAGGGTCAGAAGCCACCAAGGCAATGGTTGCCGACCAGATTAGAGAACGATGGGGTGAACGAGCAGCAAAAACATTCGACCCGTACCACGATTGCATGACGGCGACGGCTTGGTTTGCAGCCGGTTTCAAAATTAAAAAAGGAGAAAAGGCCCTAAAGTCTATCACTTTTATTGAAGCCGAGGATGAAGAAGGAAATGTCCACCGAAAGATACGCAGAGGTGTGTCTTTGTTTTATAAGCGACAAGTAGAAAGTGCATCATAACTATCATGAATACCTATACCCCAACGAGACCAGCACACCTGCAAATGCCAGATGTCCGTGATGCCAATCATCCAGCTCGATTAGAAATTAACCGCTGTTTAGGTGTCTACGACTTAAAAGCAATAGTCGAGGAAGACCTACAAACTTCTGCCTTGATGAAACATATGCCTGGACTGATTTCTATAGTCTGTACGTTGAAACTGAAGGATAAAGTTATCGCACAGGGTTATGGCAGTAGCGTATTGAATCAGAACAATCGTTACATTAATCGAGCGGTCCATATGGCAGTGAATTCTGCCGTAGCAGATAGCGTGATTAGAGCCACAAAAGTACTTGGAACATTACAAGATGAAGTAGATGCTATGGTTGCCACTCCAATGCCCTCTGAGCCCATTACAGAGCCCCAGAAGAAGTATTTGCGAGAGCTTGCACTACAACAAATGGACGACGAGGATGAGCGTGAACAATTCTTGTCTGAGCTACCTGAACTAACCAAACAGGAAGCGTCTATGCGGATTCAACAGCTGAAGAGCTAATCATAAAGCCAGGTATCCTTTAGGGTCCCTGGCTTTTGTTGTGCTACCTTTGATTCAAAATACAGCTGGTATACTACTTGATATGGAACAAAAAACTTCACACGACAGCGAGGTCCCGGCTCACGGACAGCAAGTAATCACGGCATGTGCACTTATTCATAAAAACTTTGACGGTATTGAAAAGATATTTCTACCCAAACGTGCGGATACAAAGAAATTTTTACCAGGCGTGTATGAAATCCCAGGCGGACACATTGATTTTGGTGAAGAAATTGTAGACGGTTTGAAGCGTGAGATAAAAGAAGAGTTTGGCGTCGACATAGCCGTAGGCGACCCGTTTGCTTCATTCACCTACACAAACCACGTAAAAGGCTCCCATTCAGTTGAAGTCATCTACTTTGCCACCTTTATTTCGCCAATAGAGGATATTGTTATTCATCCAGAAGACCATTCTGATTACGGCTGGTTTGCTGAAGAAGAATTGGAGAAGGTCATGACTGAAAACAAACGTGGTGATGACCCTGAAATACAAGCCCTACAGAAGGCGTTTGACTTACTAAACGGAAAACAACTCAACCTTGGGTAATATGACAGGAAAAGAAATCTTCGAGCACCTGTTTACCATTGCGCCACAATCAAAAGATACTGATGGTGTTGTAACATCTTGCTTAGTCAGAGACGGTGAGATTATCGCTGATGCAGTAAGTGCTGGTGTTGAGCATGCAGAATATATACTGCTTCAAAAGCTGTCTACCGAAGGTATTGAAATAACACATACAGACACTATTTATGTGACCCTTCAACCCTGCGACCGACGTTCTCCTGGCCCAGGTGAGCTACTTGGTGACTGCACAACAAACGTAACAAATGCAGGAATCAAGAATGTGGTTTACGCTGCTACCTATCCTAAATCGGAGAAATCGTTAGAACGTTTTGAAGAAGCTGGTATTTCAGTCAGACAGTGTGAGGACGCTGATATTGTCAGACGTGCAGTTGAGCTATTTAATTCAACCAATCACGACCAGACAAAGCATATTCCAATGCCAGTATGAAACCTATCTTATTTGTAGACTTTGACGGCACCATCTGTCTCGAACGATACTGGCGCAGCCTGCCAAAGTCAGAGCATGAGGGTATTCAGGAACTACTCTTCCGCAATGACACAGCCATGGTCCACGACTGGATGCGAGGTCAATATACAGCTGAAGAAATTAATCAGTTTGCCGCCAAAGAATTAGGTTTGGATTACGACTATCTCTGGAACCTGTTCGTCGATGATTGTAAAACGATGCACGTTTCAAAAGATGTACTCCAACGCATCAAAAACTTAAGCGATTCCTACATCACTATCCTTATCACCGGTAACATGGACAGCTTCACCCGGTTCACGGTCCCAGAATTGTCTCTTGAAGACTATTTTGATGAAATTAGTAATTCGTACTATGAAGGACGGCATAAAACTGACGACGGTGGCCAGCTATTCAGTAAATTCACGGACAAACACAATACGTTAATTAGCGAATGTGTCCTACTTGATGATTCAGACAGCGTGTGCGCACTCTTTAATCAACTTGGTGGTACCGCAATGCAAGTATCTATTAATGTACCTGTTGAACAACACCTAGAAACACTTGAAAATCACCGTTCACCTTCCCACTCTGCATAAAACTGGTCCAAGTATAGCTCCATGAATTTGTGGCGGCCTTCTGCCATTTCTTTCCCTGTCTGGGTATTCATCATGTCTTTCAGTAGCAACAACTTTTCATAGAAGTGATTCAGTGTTGGTGCCGTACTATTCTTGTATTCTTCCTTGGTCATTTCTAAGTTAGGCTTAATATTTGGGTCATATAGCGCTCTTCCCATATGCCCGCCATAGTTAAATGTCCGTGCAGTCCCAATCGCCCCAATTGCATCAAGTCTGTCTGCATCTTGGACCACTGATAGTTCAGGTGACGTCCATTTCTGCCCTTCAAGTGCACCCTTGAATGAGATGTATCGCACGATGTTTTCTACATGTGCTACAACGTCCTCTGGTAGCTCTAGTGTAGTTAGATACTCACGTGCTGTCTTGGGACCAATCTCTTCATCGCCACCATGGAATTTGGAATCAGCGATGTCGTGCAGCAAGGCGCCCAGCTCAACCACCAGCGTATCAACATCCCCTTCTGCCTTGGCAATATGCTGAGCATTCTTCCACACACGGTAGATATGCCACCAGTCGTGACCGCCTTCTGCTTCTGACAAGGTTTCTTTTACAAATTCGACCGTTGCATTGATGATTGATTGATTGTCCATATGGGTAAATTGTAGCATTTTAGTGAATCTCACCCTGATTTTGCTATACTTACATTTAATGGAACGGCAAATCAAACTGAAAACCAAAGACGGACACACTATCTACGGCACCCTTACTACTCACACTAAACCGTCGGACACCCTGACTATTATCGTACACGGCCTCACTGGCCACCCTAACGAGCACTGCTTCTATAACGCAGCTAAGCAATTCCCTAAGAAAGGAGTCGATGTGTTTCGCTTTTCACTTTATACCTGGCTTCCAGGCGGCCGAAAGCTATCTGAATGTACTATTAGCACCCATAGCGAAGACCTAAACAAAGTAGTACAGCATTTCCGCAAGAAGTACCGATACATAACAATTATCGGCCACAGCCTCGGTAGCCCAACTATCTTGAAATCAGACACGAGCAAGGTTGATGCAGTAGTGCTATGGGACCCGTCGTATCTTGCTAACCGTAGTGAAGATTTGCCTCGGAAGGCTATCCTTGACGGCAATAAAGTCTGCCTGGATGAGGGTGGCGTGGATTGTGTGATGAATCCAGCGATGGTTGATGAGTGGGTATGGTTTAACGGTGAAAACGAACTAGAGTTAATTGCTAACCTTGGCAAACCACTGAAGATTATCGCTGCCAAGAAAGGTATTTTGGTCCCCGGCAGCAGGAAGTATTACCAAGTGGCACAAGAACCTAAAGACCTCACGATTA